>CAZWFS010000005.1:0-71664 GCA_964633325.1 uncultured Candidatus Saccharibacteria bacterium
ACCTCCATAAGTTCGGTTACCTTGGACTCTTTTAGCGTAGTTGATCGTTATTTTCCGGGACGCCTCATTTAGCTTAACGATTATTACAGTCACAAGAACCACGAGCGCCAGGATTATCAGGGTGTAAATCAGCCCGGTTTTATTTATGGGTAACTGACGACCGAACACCTGCCATTTCGTATCTTTATCTACTATGGAATTAAGTAGATTAGAGGCCTGACCCGGCAAGCTGCTGACAATACCGACAGTTATTATCAGGGATATTCCATTACCGATGCTTTGCTCGGTAATAAGTTCTCCAAGCCACATGAGCAACATTGCGCCGCCAGTGAGAGACGCGACCATTAGGATCCACTGCATTATGGAGGTGTTCGCGGTTATATCTCCTAGGCCTCCGATTTGCTGCGCCGATTGTCGGACGAGAAAAATCGCGCCTATAGATTGAATAATCGCCAGAGGAAATGTCAGCATACGAGTATACTGGTTTATCTTTTTGCGACCGAATTCACCTTCTTTGTTCAATGCTTCAAGTCGGGGGATGGCTTTAGTAAGCAGCTGCATAATAATCGAGGCATTAATATAAGGTCCCAAACCTACAAGCATAATAGAGAAATTAGCCAGAGCACCCCCCGATAGAACGTTTATAAAACTTAGTAACTGCGGGGTTTGGCTGGAGGTGAAGAGGTTTTCTAAGACCTGTTTGAGTGTTTCGGGATTACTCAGAGGTATGGGTACGTGAGCTAGGATACGGAAAACCAATAGCATGCCAAGAACCGCAAAAATGCGTTTGCGCATATCTTGATTCTTTAATGAATTCCAGATGGTTTTCCAGCTCATAAAACGGCCTAAGCCTCCTTCTTTGGCTTAGTCTTCCTGGAGGGGCGGGCCACGCGAGGGTTGATTTTAAAAGTACCGCCGGCTTTTTGAATGGCCGCGATAGCGTTAATGCTGGCTGACTGTAGTCTGACCTGTACCTTTTTGGTCACTGCGCCCTTACAAATCAGTTTAACGTATGTATGAGGACTTGCAAGAAGCCCTGCTTCCGAAAGGATAAAATTATCAATCACCTTACTACCGAACTGGTCCAGTTGGCCTGTATACACAGTATTGCTTTTAGGCCTTATGGCTGTGAAGCCGCGTAATTTAGGCAGTCTCAGCATCAGAGGATTCTGCCCTCCCTCAAAACCAGGGCGACGACCTTTGCCTGTGCGGGAAAGCTGGCCTTTGGTTCCGCGTCCAGCTGTTTTGCCCTGCCCTGCAGAAATGCCACGCCCAACCCGCTTTCGGTTCTTATGGGATGTTAGCTGTAATTCATTGAACTTCATACTAGTCTTTTACGCCTTTTCTTTCTTGACTTTGGCTTTAGTACGCTTGGGTTTAGCTGTTTCGGCATTGTTCGGCGTTTCGGTCTTAGGTTCTTCAGCTTCTTTTTCTATCTTATTAGTAGATTTAGGCTTATCGGCTGATCCATCTGTCGTATTTGTTATCCACTTTTTGGCAGGTTCCATAGTTCGCAATGCGGAAATAGTAGCATAAGCAGTGTTTGTTTTATTTGTTGAGCCTAATGATTTAGATAGGGCGTTACTTACACCGGCAACTTCAAGAATTGTGCGCACTACTCCGCCGGCTATCAAGCCAGTGCCGGGTGCCGCGGGTTTTAGTAGAATTCGAGCTCCTCCTACCTTAGATTCGGCGTCATGCGGGAATGTCCCTTTATAAATCGGCAAGCTTATCATATGCTTCTTGGCAACGTCGACTGCTTTTGACACAGCCGCGGTAACGTCGGCACCTTTAGAGCTGCCTATCCCTACGCGGTTCTTGTGGTCGCCTATGACAACAAGAGCACGAAAGCGGAAGCGACGGCCACCCTTTACGACACGGGCTACCCGGTCTACATGTACAACCCTTTCGTCAAACTGTTTCTCCTCGCCAGGCAAATCGTTTTGAGTACGTCTGTCACGTCTCTGTTTAGTGTCGAACATTTAAAACTCCAATCCTTCTTGACGGGCATTATCTGCTATAGCTTTAACTCTTCCGTGATACAAGCGGCCGTTCCTGTCAAATACTACTTGTTTAATTTTTGCTGCTTTAGCCTTCTTGCCAATCTCTGTTCCTATCCATGTAGATTTCTCTGTCATATTACCACCAAGCGTTTTATTTCCTACAGTTGTTACTGATAGCAGGGTCGTTGATTTGCTGTCGTCAATGATTTGGACACTAATATGCTTGTGGCTAATATGGACACTTAAACGGGGCCTTACTGACGTACCCGAAATTGTGCTTCGTATACGACGCTTCCTTAATCCTACTCTTTGCTTTACGTGAGCTAACCTATCCATCAAAAGCTTCCTCCGGTCGCAGTATAACGTAGTGCGTATAAAGTATTACGCATAAGACATTTGCAGTTATACGTTATACAAGATACGTTATACGAGATACGATTCATTTTATTTGTCCTTGCCTGACTTGCCACTTTTACGAATAATGCGTTCGCCTTCGTATTTAATCCCCTTGCCCTTGTAAGGCTCAGGTTTCTTGAGTTTACGGATCTCGGCGGCTACTTGCCCTACTTGTTGTTTGCTGATGCCGGTAATTGTAATCGTGTTTTGCTCAACGCTAGCTGTTACGCCTGGTGGAATTATATAGTTTACATCATGCGAGAAGCCTAGGTTCATCTTTAGATTAGGGCCATTCATGCTCACGCGGTAACCAACACCATTTATTTCCAGCTTTTTGCTGAAACCTGCACTTACACCCAGTACCATATTATTTATCAAAGCTCGAAGCAAGCCATGTTTTGCCCTTATTTTTGGCTCGTCGTTAGCTCTTAGTACCAGTATTTGGTCACCCTCATGTTTTACGGTTACGTCGTCCATCATGAACTGCGTAAGGCTGCCTTTAGGCCCATTAACAACGATATTGGCGTCATCCGTCGTAACAGTAACGCCGCTGGGCACAGGAATGGGAAGTTTCCCTACGCGACTCATACTAATAGACCTTACAGATTAATTCACCGCCTAGGTGCTGGGACTTTGCTTGCTTACCGGTCATTACGCCCTTACTAGTAGAGACAATAACTATTCCACGGCCGTTCTTGACCTGTGGGATATTATCAGCCTTGCTATACAAACGTCGACCGGGTTTGCTAAGGCGCTGTATCTGTGTAATATGCGCGTTCTGGTCAGGCCGATGTATAGTCAAGTGAAGCGTCTTACCAACTGTTGCATCTTTTATATCAATACCTGAAATAAAATTCGTATCTTTAAGTAAGCGAGCGACAGATTCTTTAACTTTTGAGTGCGGCAAAGAAATTTCATTTTTATTTACAGCAATGGCGTTGCGAAGCCTTGTAAGCATATCAGCGATGGGGTCAGTGGATACCATAGACATATATTTACCTACCAGCTCGACTTTGTTACGCCGGGTATTTCACCCTTGCTTGCATGTTCCCGAAAAGCCATACGACTTAGCCCAAACGTACGAAGATAACCGCGTGCCCGATGGGTTTCACTGCAACGGTTTTTCCATCGAGTTGGGGATGAGTTGCGTGGCAGACGATGTAAACCATCTTGATCACCTAAATTCTTCAGCTCAGCCCGCTTTGCAGCATAACTAAGAATCATTTTCTGACGCTTGAGATCCCGGGCAACTATTGATTTCTTAGCCATTATTTACCTCCTTCATGAATGGCATGCCAAGCTTAGTTAGCAATGCCTTTGACTGATCTGGTCCGGTTGACTTGATTACGAATATTACCTGTAAGCCATGCGGGGTTGTAGTTTCATCAAATGTTAACTCAGGAAACACCGATTGGTCAACCAACCCGATACTGTAGTTTCCCGACTTGTCGAAAGCTTTATTGCTTACCCCATGGAAATCGCGCAATCTTGGCATTACTATATTGATTAGACGATCGACAAATTCATACATGCGATCTCCGCGCAAAGTAACTTTAAGCCCAATCATATTGCCTTCGCGGAGCTTGAATGACGCAATGGACTTTTTTGCTAAAGTCTCTATTGGTTGTTGTGCGGTAATCTTTCTTAGCGTGTTCCTGGCAGCCTCAATAACTTTTTTATCGTCTTTAGCTCTGCCGAGCCCTACGTTGATCACTAATTTTTCTAACATAGGGACTTGGTTGCGGTTGCTAAGGTTCAACTCTTTCTGTAGTTCATCCGAGTAAGTTGAGTAATATCCGTGTTTTAGCCGGGCTTGGGAGGTTGTGTTCTCAACTGATTTTTGCGCTACAGGAGCCGTCATTTGATTTCCTTTCCACTGCTTTTGAAAATACGGGTCTTATTACCTTTGGTGTCTAACTTATATCCAATTTTAGTCGGCTTAATCTTGTTAGCAGGATCGACAATGCCGACTTTAGATACCCAAATAGGTTTGTTTAACTCTACAATGTCTCCTTGCGGATGTTGCCGATTTGGCTTCACGTGCTTTTTAACTATATTGATACCCTCTACTGTTACCTTATTCATTACGGGATGGGTAGCTGTTACCTTGCCAGTTTTGCCCTTGTATTTTCCGGACCGCACCATAACAAAATCACCTTTTTTGAGTGCAATCTTGTATGGCTTAGTGCCAAATCTTAATACTTTGCTAGTTGTCATAGGACCTCCGGTGCCAGGCTGATGATTTTACCATATCCAAGATCACGCAGTTCACGGGGGACTGGACCAAAAATGCGAGTAGCTTTCGGGAGCTTATCATCTCCAATAATTACAGCTGCATTTTCGTCAAAACGAATAGTTGAGCCATCTTTGCGTTTTATAGCGTAAGTGGTACGCACCACTACTGCGCGGACAACGGATTTGCGCTTTACGCCCCCACTTGGGTTAGCCTGCTTAACCGTTGCTACAATGGTATCCCCTACGCGCGCATAGCGTCTCCCAGTTCCGCCCAATACTCTGATACATAGGATTTCCTTGGCACCGCTATTATCACAGACAGCTAGTCTTGATTCTTGTTGAATCATGGTTTTTCCTTGTCGGTAGCTTTGTCTTCTTCTGGTTCTGGTTGTGGTTCGTCAGCCAGGGTTTCCATTTCCCGAATCGCCGGCTTTTGGATTATCTTGTCTAGCGTGAATCGTTTTCGGGCGCTTAGCGGCCTTGTCTCGGTAATCACCACTTTATCACCCACCTCGGCTTCGTTATTCTCATCATGGGCCATAAACTTGGTGGAAACATGATACTGCTTCTTATAGATAGGATGCGTCTTTGAAGTCAGCACTGTCACAATGATTGTCTTATCTGGTTTGTCAGATGAAACCGTACCTATTAATGTTTTTCCCATCAGATGTTCTCCTTAGCGAATTGTTCGCTTAGCGCAGTAAGCATTCTGGCTAAATCTTTCCGTTTGCTGCGCAAAACCCGTACATTTTGCACTTCTCCGCTGTGTAGGCGTCGCCTAAGTTCCGTGATCTCTTCCCGGAGTTTAGTACTTTCAGAAGCTAATTCGCTGGTGGGCAGTTTGCGCATGTCGGCAATTTTCATTAGTTTAGCCCTCTTCCTTCAGCAAGAATTTGGTTTTGATCGGTAGTTTATGTCCGGCCAGGCGCATGGCTTCCCTGGCAACATCTTCGCTGACACCCTGCATTTCGAACAAAATAGTACCCGGGTGAACCTTGGCTACAAAAAACTCCGGGTTGCCCTTGCCGCTGCCCATCTTTACGTCTTGAGGTTTGCGGGTAACCGGCGTATGAGGGAATATCCTGATCCAGATGCGGCCGCCTCGTTTAATATAACGGGTCATTGCCTGACGCGCGGACTCAATCTGGCGGGACGTTATCCTGTCCATACCCTGAGACTGCAGTGCGTAGTCGCCAAATGCGATGAATTCTCCGCGGGTAGCGACGCCCCGGATGCGCCCTTTACGTACCTTGCGGTACTTTTGTCGTTTAGGGGTCAACACTAGCTTGTCTCCCCCTTATAAATCCATACTTTGACGCCGATGATACCAGCCGGAGTCCGGGCAGGCACACAGGCGTAATCTATGTCCGCACGTAAGGTGTGGAGTGGTACTGAACCGGCGATTTCTTTTTCCCGGCGTGACATATCAGCTCCGTTCAATCGTCCTGCTATTTCAATTCTAACCCCTTTGGCACCGGCACGCATAGTAGCGGCGGAAGTTGACTTAATGGCACGCCTAAATGATATGCGTCGCTCCAGTTGATGGGCTATGTTCTCCGCAACGAGCTTGGCGTGTAGTTCTGACTTCTTGATTTCTTCTATGTTCACACGGGTCGGTATGCCATAAATTCGTTCAATGGCATTTTTCAGCTCTTGGGCGCCTGTGCCGCCGCGGCCAATAACCACACCGGCCTTTGCGGTGTTGATAGTAACGGTAACAAGGTTTGGCGATCGCTCTATGTCTACCTTATTGATGGCGCCACGGGAACCGACTTGCTTTTGAATCATCCGGCGCACTTCCAGGTCATTGCCCAGAAACTTGGCATAATCTTTTTTGGAAGCGAACCATTTGCTGCGCCAATCCTTGTTGACTTGCAGGCGCATGCTGATTGGATTTACTTTCTGCCCCATTATTTAGCTCCCTCAGGTGCTTTTTCTGAAGCGGTCTGCTTCTTAGTGGCACGTTGTTCACCATCTACTATCACTCTTATGTGGGAAGTGCGGCGCTGGAATGGCAGTGCTCGGCCATGGGCGGCTGGACGATAGCGCTTCAGGCTGGGACCAGGGGTGACACTTATTTCAGTGATTGTTAGGCTGTCCGGCTTGAAGTTGTGGTTATAATCGGCATTAGCCCTGGCTGACTGGATGACTTTCTGGACAGGCAACGCGGCGCGGCGCGGCGTGTGCTCCAGAATCGTCAGGGCGTCAGACACAGTGCGGCCGCGCACTAGGCTTACTACGGCACCGATTTTCCGTGGGGACATCCTGACCCCTTTGGCGATAGCTTTGACGCTCATTATTTACCTCCCTTGGCCAGTTTGCCGCCATGGGAGCGGAATTTACGTGTAGGCGAGAACTCGCCCAGCTTATGTCCCACCATATTCTCGGTGATAAATACCGGCACATGAATCTTGCCGTTATGCACGGCAATAGTTCGCCCAACGAATTCAGGTGGTATAGAAGAAGCCCGCGCCCAAGTCTTGATGATGGTGCGGTCTTCATTCCCCAAAGCCGCAACTTTTTTAGCAAGCTTAGGATCCACGAACGGCCCTTTCTTCAGTGATCTAGACATTGTCGCCTCTAACTTGTTCCATGATAATACGTGATAGGTGAAACACGGTTCTTACATCGGGAGATGCTTCTTCGTACGGAGTAATAAGCCAAGTGTCTGGTTCTGCCGGAGATATTAATGCCCTAGTGTATACTACTGCTTCTTGAAAACCCAAAGGTAGCGGAATGTCCCTTTCTCGGCATTCTTCTACAAACCTTTCGTAAAAGGTTTGTAGTTGTACAAGGTCAAGCTCCATTTCCATATTACGTACATCGCTCATAATTTATCTCCTCTTGGCCGCATGGCGGGTTCTTACTATAAGGTTATTGGATGATTTACGGCGACGGGTCTTATAGCCAAGTGTCTTTTGGCCCCACGGCGTCTTGGGGGCTGTTCCGTGGTTCTTGCCACCACCTACACCGTGACGGCCACCATCGCCACCACCGTGCGGGTGATCAGCGGCGTTCATTACTACTCCACGGACGGAAGGACGGATACCTTTGCGACGGTTACGGCCGGCCTTGCCTAGTTTGATGTTCTGATGCTGTTCATTGCCGACAGAACCAATATGAGCCGTACAGTCGCTATTTATTTTCCGGACCTCGCCACTGGGCAGCCGTACCTGGACATATTCACCCTCTTTGGCCATCAGCTGAGCTCGGTTACCAGCGCTACGCACCATTTGGGCGCCTTTGCCTGGCTGCAGTTCTATGGCGTAAATCACGCTTCCGGTTGGGATGTTCTTTAGGGGTAAGCGATTGCCGGTCTCTATTGCTATGTCATCTCCACTACTTATCTTTTGTCCAACCTTCATGCCGTTTGCAGCAAGAACGTAATGATACGTCCCTTGTCCGTCTTTGATGCGGGCTATGCGGGCTGAGCGGTTGGGATCATATTCTATTTGCTCAACGACGGCCGTTGATCCTGGGCTTAGCTTAAAATTCATAAGCCTATAAAACTTACGGGCTCCGCCGCCACGGTGCCTGGTGGTTATGCGGCCTTGATTGTTCCGTCCGCTTTTCTGGTTCTTGGTAATAAGTAACGAGCGCAACGGCTTTTTGGTGGTTATTTCGCTCATGTCCTGAGTGGTCATGCCGCGTTTGCCGGGAGTAGTGGGTCTGTAGGTGGTAATAGCCATTATTTCTTATCCTTTTTGGCAACCTTTGTCTCTGCGGCAGGCTGCTCCTGGGCGGCAAAGATCGGTATTGTGTCGCCTTCTTTTAGGGTCACGAAGGCTTTCTTCATATCGGATCGTTTGCCGTTGGCACCGCGACGCCCTTTACGCACCGTGCTCTTAGGTTTACCTTTGATGTTCGTAATATTCACATCTGTTACGGTGACTTTGAACTGGCTGGCTACAGCTGCGCCTACTGTCAATTTATTAGCTTCGCTAGGCACTTGGAATACATATACGTTATGGGCCTGGCTGAGGGCGTAGGACTTTTCGCTTACTCGGGGTTTGAGGGTCAGAATCATACTCATTTTAAGCGGCTTCCTTACTTACGGGGGCGGTTTTAGGCTTGCCGAGCCATTCGCTTAAGGTTTTTAATGCATCGGTTGTAATTACAATATGGTCGGCATTCAAAATATCGTAAACATTCAAATATGTCGCGGCCAATACATGAATATTCTGCAGGTTGTCTGTTGCCCTGGTAAGCTCCGTTGAAATATTATTTACCACTACTAGCGTATTCCTGGTAACACCAATTTTCGCGAAAAATTTAACAGCTTCGCTGGTTTTAAGCTCTTTAAAGCTTAGATCTTCTACTATGATAACTTTGCCCCGATCTGCGGCCAACGTAAGGGCTTGCCTGGTAGCTTGGCGCTTGGCATTGGTGCTTAATTTATGCTTATAATTTTCAATCCCAGTCGGTCCGAAAGCTATTCCACCACCGCGCCATATTGGATTTCGGGATGAGCCGAATCGTGCCCGGCCGGTGCCCTTTTGCCGCCACGGTTTCTTGCCACCACCGCTTACCAAACCCCGGGTCTTAGTACGTGCTGAGTTGCCTCGGCCGTTAGCTAGGTATGCCTCGTATGCCTGTTTTAATAAATCGTGGTTGCTGGTTTCCGTGCCAAATATTTGCTTATCCAGCTTGACGCTTGTAGTGGCTTTGTTGCCGCTCTTGGTGTAGGTGATAACAGGCATTATCCAATGCCCCTGATGGTTACAATACTATCCCTGGGACCAGGAACGGCACCTTTTATTCCTATAACTCCTAGCTCAGTGTCTATCAAGGCTATTTTCAGGTTACGGACAGTCACTTGTTCTGCGCCCATCTGGCCGGCCATCTTTTTACCTTTAAATATACGTTGAGGGTACATGGAGCCAATAGATCCAGGACGTCGGTAGCTGCGTCCGCCATGTGTTTTTCGGCCACGGTGGAAATTATGACGCTTGATTGTACCGGCCCAGCCCTTACCTTTGCTGATACCAGTTACCTGAACCTCGTCGCCAATTGAAAAGACCTCGCTTGTTAGTGTTTCGCCAACTTTGAGGTCTTCTGTAATCTCTTCTACCCGGAACTCACGCACCATCTTCGGCTGGGCCTTTGACCGCTTAAAGTGTCCGGTTAGGGCTTTGCCAAGCTTTTTAGTAGCTTCAAAACCGAGTTGTACTGCCTGGTAGCCATCATTATCAATAGTCTTAATTTGGGTAATGGTATTAGGCGAGGCTGACAATAAGGTTACGGCCTGAACAGTACCGTCGTCAGCGATAGCACTAGTCATGCCGACCTTTCTTGTAATCAAAGCTTTCAAGCCCTTATAAATCTCCCCGTAATACACCCCTAAGTAGGCAGCGCAATACTTATATTTCCAACGTCAAAGTTACTAAGCGTAACACAAAAACGCTTGGCGAATGGCGGTTTCTTCTCTGTTAAACGAGTAGACCTGCGCACGCACCAAGTGGAAAAATTTGCTATACCTCTACAGATTATCATGACGCCTCTATATCTGTCAATCCGTTGAAAATTCCACAATGTACAGTCTTATTAGCTATAGCTTTCAGACTAGACAACAATCCATATTAATACGACTATTTAAACTAACGATTTAAAGCTACACAGAAATGCCCATTGGCAGCCAAAATCCTATAAACATAGCCATAAGCAGCAATGCATACTCGATCTTACGATCAATCTGGAAATGTTCATGCCGTGCAAAAAGTAATCCAATTAGCAACCCAACCGGTATAGGAATTTGATATGTTATCTCCAAATCCGTTATTCTAAGCCACTGTGTTCCGATAACTAAATAAAGAATTAGCTTCAAAAAGTATGCACTGTCCGGTTCCTGGGTAATTTTTGTTCTTTTTTGTTTTGTTTTAGCCATGATTATAAAACTTACATCTTGATTTCGGCGTCGCAGCCGGCCGGGAGGGAGAGATTCATGAGGGAGTCTATCGTCTTTGGAGTGGGATCCAGTACGTCGATTAGGCGTTTATGGATACGCATTTCAAATTGTTCGCGGCCTTTTTTGTAAACATGCGGGCTTTTGATGACAGTGTAGACACTGCGCCTTGTCGGTAGTGGAATTGGTCCGGCGATTGTTGCGCCAGTCCTGAGGGCCGTATCGACTATCTGTTTGGCAGATTGGTCAATAACCTTGTGGTCATAAGCTTTCAGACGGATACGTATACGCTGCTTGCTCTCGGCTTTCTTTGTGGGTGTAGATGTTTCAGCCATTAGTTACCCTTAGAACTTTCATCGCCTGCACTTAGTCTTCTCAGCAAAGCTGCCTTTGCTTCAGTGCTCATTCTTGGGCCTTCAATTGGTCGTTCACGTTCTCGTAAATTTGTGACATTATCATCACGCTCCTCAGGGTCGCTAGGTGGAATGAACCTTTGGCTTTCGTCAATTTTTCCGTCAAGCCAATCTTTGTCGGGGATATTATCGTAGTTGGTTGGTGCCGCATCCGACATTATATTTTTAGTCTCATACTAGTTATTTTATCAAAGATTATTTTACAATCTTCGTTACTACTCCGGCACCAACAGTGCGGCCGCCCTCGCGGATGGCAAAGCGCAGGCCTTGTTCCATGGCGATTGGAGCAAGCAACTTAACCTTAAATGTAATGGTGTCACCGGGCATGACCATTTCCTTGTCGGCTGGAAGTTCGACTTCTCCAGTTACATCGGTTGTGCGGAAGTAAAACTGCGGCTTGTAACCTTTAAAGAATGGGGTATGACGACCGCCTTCTTCCTTGGTCAAGATGTAGACTTCAGAGTCAAATTCGGTGTGAGGAGTGATTGACCCAGGCTTGGCCAGTACTTGACCGCGCTCAATGTCATCGCGCTCAATACCGCGAAGTAGTATGCCTACGTTATCACCAGCTTGTCCTTGGTCAAGGTTCTTTTTGAACATCTCCACACCAGTTACAACTGATTTGCGGGTATCGCGGACACCTACGATTTCGACTTCTTCGTTCACTTTTACTACACCCGTCTCAACACGGCCGGTCGCTACGGTGCCGCGACCTTTTATAGAGAACACGTCCTCTATGGCCATCATAAATGGTTTGTCCAGGTCACGCTTAGGCTCCGGAAGGTAGTCGTCCATGGCTTTGACCAGTTCCATAATTGCGTCTTCGTTGGCGCTGTCGCCTTCCAGCGCTTTGGTGGCGCTGCCTTTGACAATAGGCGCGTTTTCATCAAATTCGTATTTGCCTAACAACTCGCGAATGTCCATTTCTACTAGTTCTACCAGCTCCGGGTCGGCCAGGTCCATTTTGTTCATGAAAACAAGAATTGAAGGCACGCCCACTTGCTTTGCTAGAAGTACGTGTTCGCGGGTTTGGGGCATTGGGCCGTCGGCGGCCGATACTACCAAGATAGCACCATCAATCTGTGCGGCACCGGTAATCATGTTTTTAACGTAGTCAGCATGCCCAGGCATGTCTACATGAGCGTAATGGCGCTTTTCGCTTTCGTATTCCTGGTGTGATGTGGCGATTGTAATACCCCGAGCCTTTTCCTCGGGAGCCTTATCGATTTCGTCATACTTGACTGCTTTGTTCACGCTGCTGGGTAGTCGCTTGGATAAGACAGCGGTAATTGCTGCAGTAAGCGTGGTTTTACCGTGGTCCACGTGTCCCATAGTGCCGACATTTACATGCGGTTTACTCCGGTCAAACTGTTCTGCCATAATTCAAAAACTCCTTACTTATCTTGATAATACGAGCAAGTAAAAACTCCAACGCTCACATTTTACCGCTGTAGTATAAGGGTAACCATGTGCTTTTGTAAAGGGTTAAGACTATTTAGAAGCGTTTTGGCGGATTTGTTCATGTAATTTATCTATAAAATATTCGCTTGCCAATGGATTGCGTTTTTCTATCCTATATTCATAGTAGGGATATAGCTTGTCTAGCTCGTCCTTTTTGTTCACTACACCAATCCTATTAATACTCCGTAAAATTTCCCCTTTTAAATTATTGGCCCAACCTGGTATTACTTCCCTTAGGGCATCCCCCTTATACATACGGCGCTGGGCTATGCCCATAATTGCGGAAATAGTCCATGCCTGCATACGTTCCGGCCTATTGGTGCTGTGGATAGTAATGACGTCTTTTCCTTTCTTGGTGCTCTCAGGCCCAAGCAATACACGACCTTTTCCATCTACGTAAACGAATTCAAAATATGATCCGCCCTGGTTAGCTACATTAACTATACGGTTTTCAAGTTCTACTGCTAATTCATCAAGGTACTGGCGATGTAAACCTCGCGCAATTGCGAAAGTCTCCTTGGGCCACGTAACGAACGATCCATGATAATCCCAAAAAGGGACTAAATCCTGGTGCCGTAACGCCCTGCTGCGTACACCGGCATCGGTTAGGAAATCCTGGCTAAAAATATGCCTTACTATTCCGCACGTATAACGGGATCGTTCGTTCTCATTCAAAGAGTCAAATATTGTTGAATCCAACAAGGCTGCGGCGTTAGCGGTTATAGTTTTAACTAGTCGGGGTTTTCCACCAGGGTCGCAATCCAAGCCAAGCGCGAAATATTCTTCATCTTCCAGCCATAAATCATTCAACACTCGCCGTTGCACCTGAAAGGCTAGCTTACGAAGCTGCTTAGATTTTTTGGGCAGGAATTCGGCGGCAAGCTGTAAACTGTCATATACAAGCCCCTGAACTTCCACGGACACTACATCCTGTTTATGGTCTACACCTTGGCCGTTTTCGTGAATATAGAATTCTACGGAATCTTTCCAAGCTTGGTTCTGGATACCCCAGGGATTTAGTGCCCGATAGCCGAGAAGTCCGCTTTTAGATACTTGAAGTTTTTTTATTAACCAGTTAATGGCTTCTTCTAAGGCCTTCTTCATGGTCACCACACTACCATCAGTTCGCTGGACTCTTTTTCTCAATAACTTATGGTTATGAAGGTGGCAGTATCGACACAGGACTCGGATAAACAACGGTGTGGAATCTATAGAACCATAGTAAATCATCTCCTTGCTATCACCGCCCCACTTCCGTGAAATTTCTTCGTAAAGCAGCTTTGTCGCACCCTCTCTGGGAACGCCATCTATAAGATTGGTAGAGTACTGGTGCATGATTTTGCCTGGTTCTTCCTCGCTGAACATTTCGGTTTTCACGCCCTGGAAGCCAGCTAATATAATTAGGATTTGTTCTACAAGTTCCGGTTTGATTTCAAGCAAGTCTTCGGCGACCACCAATGAATCACGTCCAAATACAGAACCGTTAAACAGTACGTCAGCACTGGCGTAAATTCCTTTTCCAGTCTTAGATGTCACATTGGCAAGGGCTTGTTCGGGTGTTGTTAAACCTTCTGCCACAAAATCTTGAATTACCATGGTATGAATCTTCCTATAAAACTAGTGCTTAAGCACCTAGTATAGGCAGACGGGACACGAGGTCAAGAGGTTTAAAAATTATTTCGAGGTTTTGGCTATGATGGCTTCGGTGACATTGGAAGGAACGTCAGCGTAATGGTCAAGTTCCATTGTAGAGCTGGCGCGCCCTTGGGTCATGCTGCGGAGGTTTGTGGTATATCCGAACATTTCGCCAAGCGGCACAAAGGCTGTGATAACCTTGATTCCCATACGGTCGTCCATTGATTCCACCCTGCCACGTTTGCTGTTTAGATCACCGATGACGTCACCCATATTTTCCTCGGGTGTCACTACTTCCACCTTCATTACGGGCTCTAAAAGGACTGGATTAGCCTTTTTGACCCCTTCTTGCAGTGCCATGCTAGCAGCGATCTTGAAGGCCATTTCGCTACTGTCAACGTCATGATAGCTGCCGTCGTATAGTTCGGCTTTGATATCCACTACCGGATATCCGGCTAGAACCCCATTGTTCATGGCCTCTTTGATGCCCTGCTCTACGGGTTTAATGTATTCGGAAGGGACCACACCGCCTTTGATGGAGTTAATAAATTCGAACCCTTTGCCCTGTTCGTTCTGGCTAAGTCGCAACCATACATGTCCGTACTGGCCCCTACCGCCCGATTGCCGGATGAATTTGCCTTCTACCTCTACCGCATCTTTTCGTATAGTTTCTCGGTAAGCGACCTGAGGCTGGCCGATATTTGCTTCCACCGTGAATTCTCGTTTCATACGGTCAACGATTATTTCCAAGTGAAGTTCACCCATGCCAGATATGATTGTCTGGCCAGTCTCGTCATCCACCCTTATGCGAAAAGTAGGATCTTCTTCTGCTAGTCTTTGCAGCGCTATACCCATTTTTTCTTGGTCAGCCTTAGTCTTTGGCTCGATAGCTATACTCACAGGAGGTTCTGGGAAAGTAATACTTTCCATGGCGATGGGGTGAGCTGGATCGCACAGGGTATGGCCTGTAGTTGTCCCTTTCAAGCCCACGACAGCGGCTATGTCACCAGCCGAGACTTCCGTAACATCCTCTCGCTTGTCGGCTTGCATCCGGACAATACGGCCGACTCGTTCTTTTTCTCCAGTGCTGGCGTTTAATATGTAGCTTCCAGCTAGTAATTTGCCAGAGTAAATTCGGACGAAACAAAGCTTACCAACAAACGGGTCAGTGGCGATTTTGAAAGCCAAGCCAGCTAATGGTTCACTGTCCTGCGGCTTACGCTCTATCTCTTCGCCTGTCTTAGGGTTAGTACCCCAGACAGATCCTTTTTCCATAGGTGAAGGCAGAAAGTCATTTACGGCATCTAGTATTTTCTCTACTATCACTCCGCGGCCATCACCGCCCGATACAGCAAAGAATTGTCCCGATAGTACGGCTGCCCTTATGGCATGTTTTACCTCGTCTACTGTTAGGGAATCCTCGCCTTCTTCCAGGTATTTCTCTAGTAACGTGTCATCGTATTCAACTGCCGCTTCGAGCAACAACGCCCGATAGCGCAGAGCTTTTTCTTTCATGTCTTCCGGGACTTCGCCTTCTATAAGCTCTTTGTCTGTAAAGTCTTTATAGGTGTAAGACTTCATAGTTATAAGGTCTACAACACCATTGATGGCCTGCTCAAAACCAATTGGCAAATGTATGGGTAGGGCCCGCTTGTTCAGCCGCGCATGGATGCTGTCTAGTGATTTATAAAAGTCACCGCCAGTTTGGTTAATTTTATTGATAAAACAGATCCGAGGCACCCCGTATTTGTCGGCCTGGCGCCAAACGGTCTCGCTCTGCGACTCCACTCCCATTTTGCCATCAAAGACTGTAACAGCACCATCCAACACCCTTAGGCTTCGCTCAACCTCAACCGTAAAGTCAATGTGGCCCGGCGTATCGATGATGTTAATTTTGTGCTCTTTCCAGTAGCACGTAACAGCCGCGGATGTAATGGTAATACCTCGCTCACGTTCCTGGGCCATCCAGTCAGTAGTGGTCTCTCCCTCGTGTACCGCCCCAATCTTGTGCTTCAATCCAGTTCGGAACAGGATTCCTTCAGTAGCGGTAGTCTTCCCCGCATCAATATGAGCAATAATCCCAATATTACGAACTTTGCCCAACGGTACTTTTTTATCAGCCATTCACCTACCTTACACTTATACGATTAAATTTATACCAAATTCAGCTTGAAGCGTGGAGGCAACCTCGCCCAACCTATCCGAACACTGGACTTCTGAAGGGCACTCTCTGCGTGAAGATAACACGACGCCATGTTGATTAGTGGCCGTAGCCCAAGGTACTGATGACTCATCCGCTACCACCTGAACAGCTTCAACAGCATCACGAAGCTCTGTTGGATCCACACCACTAAATTGGACCTGGATTTGTCTTCTGCAGCCAGCACAGCCGACATTAACAACGGCAGATCTTGGCAGTACTTCTTTTGGGTGGGAGCGTGGAGGTAAAGCATCAATCCGAGTACTTGTAAAACTTTCTGTTAGTACGCTCATATTATTAATACCTGGCGAAGTGAGCAAACGCCCTATTAGCGTCCGCCATCTTATGTGTATCTTCACGTTTCTTAACGGCGCTCCCGGCGCTGTTGTAGGCATCGATTAGCTCCAGGGCGATGCGGTCTTCCATGCTCATGCCCTTGCGAGCCCTGGCAGCCGCCACGAACCACATCATGGTCAGGTGGATTTGGCGTTGACCACGGACTTCAAATGGGATCTGATAGTTCGCACCACCTACCCTACGCGAACGAGTTTCCATATGCGGGCTGATATTCTTCATAGCCTGATCGAATACTTCCACAGGGTTTTGGACCTTGAGCTTATCTGCCGCCTGCTGCATGCCGTTGTACACCAACCGCTCAGCAAGCTGTTTCTTGCCGTCCAACATAACTCTGTTAATTAATCTCTGTACCATGACACTGTCATACAACCTGTCAGGCGCTATATCCCGAACTAGTGCTTTAGTCTTCTTGCGAGGCATTATTTACTTTCTTTCTTGGCGCCATATTTACTCCGTCCTTGCTTGCGGTTGCTTACGCCCTGGAGATCAAGGCTTCCGCGAACTATGTGATACCGCACACCAGGAAGGTCGGGAACACGGCCGCCACGGACTAACACGACGGCATGCTCTTGTAGGTTGTGGCCTTCACCACCTATGTAAGCCCAAACTTCATAGCCATTAGTTAGGCGAACCCGCGCCACTTTGCGTAGGGCAGAGTTCGGCTTCTTTGGGGTCTTGGTGGTAACCTTAACACACACACCGCGCTTGAATGGAGCGGGCTTCTCGTAATTTCGGGTCTTAAGGTTATTGACAACGCGCTGCAAAGCTGGCGATTTTGACTTACTGTTCACCCTTACTCTTGGCTTACGTACTAATTGGTTAATTGTGGGCAATTTAAATAGTTCCTTTCAGCTGAACGTGAATAAGTTGCTTGGGCGCTACTATTGATGCATCCCTAAGCACGTTTACATTTTCCGTTTTCCAAAAATGTGTCAACATGATACTTTATCAGGTTTCCTCATCTGTCGCAACATCATCATGCAACCTTTTATTGGGTAAATAGCCGGTACCTACTGGAATCGGACGGCCAAGAATGACATTTTCTTTCAGACCGAAGAGCTTATCAACCTTCCCACTAGTAGCCGCTGCTATCAGCACACGGGTCGTGTCTTGGAAACTGGCTGCGCTTAGGAAAGAATCGGTACTTAGGCTGGCTTTAGTTATACCAAGTAATAGCTGGTTGTACTTCGCGGGCTGTTTGGCTGAACTTACAAGTAGGTCATTTGCCTCTACAACCGCCAATTTGCTGACAATATCACCAGTTACAAATTCGCTTGATCCCGCATCTTCTATCTGTACTCGGCTAAACATTTGTCGGACTATGACTTCCAGGTGTTTATCTGCAATCTTCTGGCCTTGGCTGGCAAAAATACGCAAGATATCGTTCATGATATACCGCTGGGTTTGCTCCACCCCCTGCAGGCGCATAAGTTCATGCAAGTTGATAGAGCCATTGGTCAGACGTTCACCAGCCTGTATTTGATCGCCATCTTTTACGGTTAACTGCTTAAAGCCAGGGATCTCATAACGCAGGACACTTTGTTCTGTTGGTGTAATAGTGATGGTTTTAGCGGTTACCTTGGCTTTGCCTGCCATAGTTGCAATCAATGGTTCTCCGCCGTCTTCATTTGACGCAACTACATCTCCTATAGCTACCTCTGTACCAGTTGCTACTTGGGCTTTACGCCCTTTTAGTGCAAGTTCAAGTTTCTCGTTATCGGCAGCCGTTACTTGTACAACATAGTGGTCGCCGTCTTCCCAGGCGCTTACCATACCCGAAATATCACTTATAAATGCCTGTCCCTTTGGAGTCCTGACTTCGAATAGTTCCTCTACCCGAGGCAAGCCAGTCGTAATGTCCTCTGACGCGACACCACCACCATGGAATGTACGCAGTGTTAGCTGCGTGCCAGGTTCCCCTATACTCTGGGCGGCAATTACGCCGACTGGATATCGTTCAGAAACAAGTTCACCAGTTGCCGGATCCAGTCCATATGATTTACGGGCAATACCGCGAGCGCTAGTGCAACTTAGTACACTCAGGATCTTTACTCCGTCAAGGCTTTCGTCGGCACCTATGGTTTCGGCCATTTCAGGCGTGATCAGGTTATCGGCTTTGACGTGCTTGCCAATATTTTCGGCAGCGAACCGTCCTTGAAGTCTAGAGGCATAGCTTACCCCTATTTCTTTAGCGTCTGCACGGAAAATCGCAAAACCAGGATCTGTAACATCTTCTTCGTCCAGCGTGAATACGTCCTGGCTAACGTCTACTAACCTACGGGTCAGATAACCGGAGTCAGCTGTCTTAAGCGCAGTGTCAATCATACCTTTTCGGGCACCCCTAGTAGCTGTAAAGTACTCTAGCGGAGTCAAACCGCTCTTATAGTTTGACCTAATAGGCAGCTCAATAGCTTGGCCAGTAGCGTCTGTAACGACTCCCAGCATACCCACCGCGGTCATAACCTGGCCGATATTACCACGCGCACCAGAGATTACGGCTATGGACATTGAGGTATATTCCTCGGCGAATTGAGCACTTAGGGCTTTTTGCACGTTGGCGACAGTATCCATCCATGTATCTACAGTCAGTCTATATCTTTCCTCGTCAGTGATGAATCCTTCATCGAATTGCCCGCTTATATTCGTAGCCTTGTCTTCGCCTTCATCTATGATTTTGTCTAGTCCAGCGATGTCGCTGAAGTCGCCCATACCCATAGACAGACCTGAGCGGGTAGCGTAATCAAAGCCGAGGTTTTTAAGCTCATCGGCTATTTCTGCAGTTTTAGCCTGACCGTAGCGCTGGTAAACAAGCGCCATAGCATTGGCTAGCTTCTTCTTGGTCATCGCTTCGTCTAAGAATGGAAAATCGTCCGGAAAAATCTCGTTGAATAGCGCACGACCGAGTGTTGTCTCCCTAATTTCACCGCGGAACGAAAGCCGGATTTGGTCCTGCAAACCGATCACGCCATTATCCATTGCCATCAGCGCCTCATCTAAGCCTAAGAACGATTGGACATGCTTTCTAGTTGTGGGCAATTCATATGTCAGGTAATAGCAGCCCAAAACAATATCTTGTTCTATATGAAGAATTGGCGAGCCGTCGGCCGGTTTCAGCAAATTCTTGGCCGCTGACATAATGTTGCGTGCTTCATCCTGGGCTGCGTCAGACAACGGAAGGTGTACAGCCATCTGGTCGCCGTCAAAATCGGCGTTGAAACCTTTACAAACCAGAGGATGCAACTGAATAGCCTTGCCTTCTATTAATACTGGCTGGAAGGCTTGGATACTCAAACGGTGCAAACTTGGGGCCCTATTAAGAAGGACATATTTACCCTTGATGGCTTCGTCTAGCGCGTCCCATACGGCAATCTCACCTGTCTCTATCATTCTTGTGGCACTGCGTATGTTGTGGGCGTGTTCATTGGTGATTAAATAACCAATGACGAATGGTTTAAATAGTTCAAGCGCCATCATCTTTGGCAGGCCACATTGATGAATTTTCAGTTCTGGACCAGCAACTATCACGGAACGCCCCGAGTAATCCACGCGCTTTCCCAGTAAGTTCTGTCGGAATCGACCTTGCTTACCTTTCAACATATCGCTCAGCGACTTTAATCTTCGTCTTTGGCCGGTTGCCGCTACGGCTCGGCCGGATCGAGCGTTATTGTTATCAATAAGCGCGTCAACTGCCTCTTGTAGCATACGCTGTTCATTCCTGCATATTACTTCCGGAGCGTTCAGATCCATTAACTTCTTCAAGCGGTTGTTTCGGTTTATAACTCTTCTATATAGGTCGTTGAGGTCACTGGTAGCAAACCGGCCACCGGTTAGTTGCACCATTGGCCTTAAGTCCGGAGGGATGACAGGAAGGATTGAAATACACATCGAGCTTGGCTTGATTCCAGCGCGTTCCATACTTTCCAGAAGTCGTAGACGCTTCATAAGTTTCTTTTTTCGCTGGCCCTTTGCTTCTTCAGCCTCAAGTGTTAAATCTGTTATAAGTTGGCTTAGGTCTATCATCTCCAAGAGGTTTCTCAGGGCAGCGCCGCCCATACCTACCTCAATTAATGCACGCAGTTGATCCGGCAGGTTACGATAATCACCTTCATTGATCAGCCGTAGCTTCTCTAGTCCCTGGAGTTGCTCCTTAACGGTTTCGTACTCACTGGTGAGCTCTTCTAGTTCTTTGGTCTGCATTTCAACTAGTGTTTTGACATTTGCGTCTTTGCTTTCAGCTTCTTTTTCAAACCTTAGGCGAATCGCCTCCTTGGCAGCTGTGAACTCTGCTTCTTTATCTAATAGTATCTGATCACGTTTTTCAGTTTTCACGCTCTTGATGATATAACTAGCGAAATAAGCAACCCGCTCCAGGTTCTTGACGGTCAAGCCAAGCAGCAAGCCTACTGCAGAGGGTGTGCCACGTAGAAACCAGATATGTGCTACAGGGACAGCTAGGGTAATGTGGCCCATTCGCTCTCGGCGTACTATGCTACGGGTAACTAATTCACCGTTTTTATCCACGGCGGCTTCACGAGAACGAACGCCTTTATACTTGGCGTCGTGAGGGTTTATGTCTTTGACTGGTCCGAAGATGCGCTCGCAGAACAAACCATCACGTTCAGGCTTTTGGGTTCTGTAATTGATAGTTTCAGGCTTGGTTACTTCCCCGTAGCTCCACTCTTTAATATCATTGGGGCTAGCCACAGCCAGCCTAACGGCATCAAAATCTGCAATATCGGTTCCGTATGAGTATCTTCGCATCTTAAGTTTTTTCCTCGCTGGTATTAGTTGTCGCATCAAAATCATCGTCGGCGGCTACTAAGGCCGGATCGTCGGTTGAAGCCCCGTCGTCAGCGCTCCCTGTACCCGCCGTTAGACCGTCTTCCAAATCTAGTACTACAAACTCATCCATGGCTGCATCCTCGGTAACATCAACGTCAGACGCTGTCGGTTCGGGTACTGCAACTTCCGGTAAATGCGCTGCTTCGTCTTTAATGTTTTCGGCTAGTACTGCTTCCGCATCGATGACGGCATTGCTAGTTATCAAATCTACTTTCAGGCCTAGCCCTTGTAGCTCCTTGACGAGTACGTTAAAACTCTCTGGTACTTTAGGCCCAACAATTTCCGTTCCCTTGATAATAGATTCATATGCCTTAGACCGTCCGTATACGTCGTCGGATTTAATGGTCAGCATTTCTTGCAGGGTATGGGCAGCACCGTATGCTTCCAACGCCCAGACTTCCATTTCTCCAAACCGCTGGCCACCATTCTGGGCCTTACCGCCCAATGGCTGCTGCGTCACCATAGTGTACGGGCCGGTTGAGCGCGCGTGTATCTTGTCAGCTATCATGTGGTTCAGCTTGATCATGTACATGCTTCCCACGGTCGTACGTTCGCCAAAGCTCTCGCCGGTACGGCCATCATATAATTGCTGTTTGCCGTCTTCCGGCAGTCCTGCTTTTTTGAGTAACTCGCTGATTTGTTTCGGTGTCACACCATTAAAGGATGGGCTAGCGACCGTCATGTTTAAGGCACTGGCTGCCATACCTAAATGGGTTTCAAACAGCTGGCCAATATTCATTCTGGATGGTACACCTAATGGATTTAATACTATATCGGTGGGGGTGCCGTCTTCCATGAATGGCATGTCCTCTACGGGCAAAATTCGGGCTATAACACCTTTGTTACCATGCCGGCCACCCAATTTATCGCCTACGGCAATCTTCCGCATTTGAGCCACAAATACCTGTATCTGCATAATGACGCCGGATTTTAGCTCGTGGCCGTTACTTCGGCTAAATATTTTAACGCCTACTACTTTACCGTGCTTTCCATTGCTCATCCGCTGGGAAGTATCACGCACTTCTTTAGCCTTTTCGCCAAATATTGCACGCAACAAACGTTCCTCACTGCTTAGTTCTTGCTCACCCTTAGGGGTAATTTTGCCTACAAGTATATCGCCTGGGTGAACTTCGGCACCAATACGGACTATCCCATCATCATCTAGGTGCCTTAACGCCTCTTCTGAAACATTGGGAATATCACGCGTGACAATTTCGGGACCAAGTTTTGTTTCCCTAACCTCAGTCATAAAGTCCACAATATGAATGGACGTCAACGTGTCGTCTTCAACCAGCTTACGGGAGATGATTATGGCGTCCTCGAAGTTATAGCCTGCCCAAGGCATGAAAGCCACTACAAGGTCACGGCCCAGAGCCAGCTCACCACCGTCAATCGACATACCTTCTATTAGGGGGTCATTCGCCTTGACATTATCCCCGGTGCTGACAACTACTTTCTGGTTGATGCTAGTACCTTCATTGCTGCGGATAAAATGCTGTGGTTCATATGTAACTGACGTTTTCGCATACTTAACTACAACTTTCTGAGCATCAGCAGAGACAACCTTGCCAGCTTCCTCGGCTACAATTAACTGTCCGCTGTTATAAGCAGCTACTGTTTCTAGTCCAGTACCAACTAGGGGTGCGCGGGGCTTAATCAGTGGTACAGCTTGGCGCTGCTGGTTGCTACCCATAAGGCTTCTGTAAACGTAGTTTTTCTCTACAAAGGGTATAAGCCCGGCGCTAGAGCCAATAATTTGCTTAAGCGAAGCGTCCATATGTGTAACAGTGTTGGCGTCCACTTCACCTGAGACTAAGTGGCGACGGGCACTGACACGTTCGTTTATGTAATAACCGTTACTATCTATGCCTTCACCAGCACTGGCAATAGTCGCGCCTTCTTCGTCTGCGGCACCCATATATATGATTTCCGACGTAACCTTGGCTTTGACTGGCCAGGTAACTCGTTCTTTGACGCTAGCGAGCTTTTTAGCAGTTTCGGCAGTAATCCTGGAGCCTGTTTTGACAATAACCGTTCCTTTTTCATTCTTTAAGTCTTCGGTTGCGATATGGCCAGGAGCATCCTTTGCTGTGACAGCATTTATAACCTTTCGGTAAGGCGTCTCTATAAAACCGTAGTCATTGATACGGGCATAGTTGGCCAGGTTCAGCACCAGGCCGATGTTAGCGCCCTCGGGTGTCTCCACGGCACAGATTCGGCCATAGTGAGTGGAATGAGCGTCACGAACTTCAAATCCTGCGCGCTCCCTGGATAGGCCGCCAGGCCCCATAGAGCTAAGACGTCGCTTGTGGGCTAGTTCGCTCAAAGGATTAATCTGATCCATGAATTGGCTGAGCTGTGAACTAGCAAAGAATTCGCGCACGGCAGCCACGATAGGCCGGGCGTTTATTAGCTGGCCAGGGGTAACAGTTTCAATCTCTGACATGCTCATGCGATCTTTGGTATTGCGCTCCATCCGAAGCAGACCAATCCGGAATTGTCGCTGCACAAGCTCACCAACCAACTTGACTCTTCGGTTAGCCAGGGAATCAATATCATCTGCAGGTTCCTGGGTATTATTGAGCCTGATAATCTCCGCTATGATTGCCACTAGGTCGTCAAGCCGCATTATGCGGTTCTCTGTCGTATTCGGCACGTCCAGGTTGAGCCGCTTGTTTATCTTGTAACGGCCGACCCTGCTGAAGTCAAAGCGCTTAAAGTTGTAAAACATGTTTTCCAGTAATGCTCGAGCGTTGTCTACTGTCGCCAGGTCGCCTGGTCGCAAACGCCTATAAACACCTATCAAGGCATCGTTAGTTCCTCTAGCGGTGTCTTTTTCTAATGTCGCATCTATATGATTGATTTTACCCTGGTCTACATGCTTGAAGGCGTCTTTTAGCTGAACGTCGGACAGGCCTAGGGCGCGCAACAGCGTGGTAACCGGAATTTTTCGTTTTCGGTCAATCTTTACATATATTGCACCAGAAGCGGCTGTTTCGAATTCCAGCCAGGCTCCTCGCCCTGGTATAACCTTGGCGCCGTATAGGTTTGTAGTACCCTTCAGGTCGGCAGTGAAGAACACGCCAGCTGAACGGATTAGCTGCGATACTACCACTCGCTCCGCACCGTTGATAACGAAAGTTCCTCTGGACGTCATCCAGGGGTAATCGCCCAAGTATATTTCTTGGTCTTTGACCTCGCCTGTTATTTTGTTGGTCAGCTCTACTGTAGCTTTCAGCGGAGCATCATAACTAACGTTATTCTCACGCGATTCTGCCTCTGTCATTTTGGGCTTTTCAAAGCGATAATCTTTGAACCGTATGGATAATTTTGTGCCCGTGTAATCATCTACGGGGCTGACCTCGCTTAGTAGTTCCCCCAGGCCTTCTTCCACGAACCACTGGAAAGAGCGGTTTTGATGGTCGACCAAGTTTGGTAGTTCTAATATGTCTTCGGTGTCAGTGAAAAATGTGCGTTTCTGCGAGCTTGCAATCTTGGACGAGCTTTTAGCCATATATTAAGTGAAACTCCCATATTAAATGATGTAAATTTAACTTTACTCTGTGCTGATAAGTTTGACTGAAGAAAACTAAGAGGGGTTTTTGGTGCTTTCTTATCTGTCCCAAACACAGCACAGCCCAGCTTACACTACTTCTTATTCTATAGGGTATAGAGCTTGGGCCATGGAGTCAAGGGTGTCTAATTTTTTAATTAAGAATTACGAAAATGAATTTCAGGAGAATTGGAACAGAAGATATTGTCTATATAGACCCCGATGGAAAATCTTCAATATCCACCTGGGTCGGGGAGAAAAACTTTTCTTGTCCATATCTTAACTCCTTCAATTTGCCATGCGAGCTCCGCCATTTGTAAACGAGCTGTGCGTACAGAGTACTCCGGGGTGGTATATGTCTATTGTCTTCATTATCTTCAAAACGTCGGGTTGCGATTTTAGCAAGGCCGCTCCCACCGATTGCCCTATGAATATATCCCGGCGAGTCCACCGGTTCAATGGTCCATGGGCGTCGATCACAGTACGCCTCACTTTGAACTTTATTAACCAAAGCTTTATAAGCAGACGCCACTGTAGATTCCGGAGATTGAGTTAATGTGTTTAGATTTGGAGGGTAGCCATCTGTCCAGGCAAGCAAATTATGTGTAGCATATGGATAATCAACCCTGGTCCAACCCAAATAGCGGCCAATCCGCTCATGCTTAGGTATCCCAGCCGGCAACGGTAGACGCATGTTGCCTAGCGGAAGTCCCGGATAAATTGTAGCTAAACCGATTACTTCGTCTTTTTCAGTTTCATCTATTACGGCGAATGTCTCTGGTTGATGCTTTTCATGGTTAATTTTTAAAGCCTCAACCGATCTAACCGCATCATCTCCCGATCCTCCATAGCGTTGAGTTGGCCCCACGATATGTCTCTGTAATAGCAGACCACTATTATCACTTATCAGCGCACGCAATCGGTCGACAAGATAGGCCGTGCCAAACTCGGTAACCGGTACTAGTATGTCGTTCATAATTTATCGTTCTACGAATTTTATTGCAAAATTATATCATTTATATTCATGAAAACCATGAGCGTTGTTACAAAGTTAAATTAAGGGATAGCTCACTCGCTTTTTGACTCATTTCTCGTGTCTCTTAGCTTTTTGGGTGGATAGGGTTGGTAATGACGGCGTCTACTAAGCCGTATTTTTTGGCTTCTTCGGCTGTCATCCAGAGGTCGCGTTCCATGTCATTATGGATTTTTTCTGGCTTCTGGCCGGTGTTCTTGGCCATAACGTGTTCCAGTAACTTCTTAACTCGCAGGGCTTCCTTTAGGTCGATCTCTTGGTCGGTAACTTTACCCCGCGTGCCACTGGAGGGCTGGTGAATCATAACCGCGGCATGCGGTAGCAAAAAGCGTTTTCCCTTAGCTCCCGAGCTAAGCAAAAAAGCAGCTGCCGAGGCTTGAATGCCTATACCCACGGTCTGTACATCGCTCTTCACGTACTGCATGGTGTCATAAATGGCCAAAGCGTCATACACGCTGCCACCAGGACTGTTTATGTATAAGTAAATATCTTTTGTCGAACTATCGTTGTCCAGGAAGAGTAACTGAGCCACAACCAGGTTAGCGGTATGCTCGTTAACATCATTGCCTAGGAAGATAATCCGGTCCTTAAGCAGCCGGCTATAAATATCATAGGCCCGCTCAACCCGCCCATCATTCTCTATAACAGTAGGTATTAATACCTGACTCTTCAAATCACCCATAAATCGATCATATAAAATTAGCACTCGGAAGTCAAGAGTGCCAATCCAAATGTTCTATAGGGGTGCTTGTATGCGACTAGCCTGGCATTTCTTTCCGAAGCCCAGAGCTAGTTGTAGCTATAGCTACTACTAGCTGGACTGGAGGAAAAAATATCGAGATAGGCGTATGCAAACAGGCCTAGCGATAATCTGGCGTTGGTATTCTTGGCTTAGGTCAAGAGTGCGTGTCTCTGTCTTTCCTTCTTGAAAAGGTCGTGTCCAGTTGGACCTCTTGCGAGCGCTGGGATCGTCGTAATCGAAATAGAATTATTCTTTCTAGCCATGGGTATGCACTAATTCGAGCTTGTTTTTCTCTTATCTGCCCTGGTGTCATTTCATGTCTTAACATTGCGTTAGCAAGTCGTTGAGAAAGTTCCCATTTACGATCACCTGCCGCATAATCAAACCAAGTTCTCATTTCTGCTGTTCGTCCGGGCAAAGTATCAGATAGTTCTAATCCGAATGAGGTAGGCGGCAGAGGCGTGTCAAAAGGAATAGTAGGAGCTACGTCAGTAGGCGGACGCATTAGCTCCTTATATAAAGTCAGATCTATTTCTGGGTGACTATCTGTCATAAGCTAGTTTCCAATTAGTAATATCAAAGTATATATTATACTACTATTTGGATGAATAGCCAACTAGCTTCAGGACAGTCTTTTCAGTAAGTATTCGCGATGCGATGGACTCCCTTGCTTCGGGTTTATTTAGCTCTTCTTGCATCTTCTCGTCTTGGTACTGGGCCTTTGTCTGCTGAAGCCGTTTCTCTATTTCTTCATTACTTACGGATAAACGCTCTGATTCGGCTATTTCTGCCAAAATAAGCCCCGCTTTGACGCGTTCTTCGGCCTGTGGCGTAAGCACATTCATACGATATTCTTCTTCTGTTGTTGCCTGGGCTTCCAAAAATTCCTGAAACGTTTGGCCGCGGTACGTCAGATTTTGCCGCGTATCTGTCATTAGCCGCTCAATTTGCTCTTCTATTAGCGCCTTGGGTGTCGCGACCTTTGACTTCGCCGTAATTTCTCTGACCAGTTCATTCTCGTATGCTTGATCCACCTCTCTTTGACGCTCTAATTGCAACTGCTTACTAATGTCTGCTTTCAGCTCTTCCAGCGACCTAAATGGGCCGGCATGTGTAGCGAACTCATCATCCACCTTTGGCTCATTTACTTGCTGTACTTTTTTGACCTTCACGTCAAAAGTAACTTTCTTACCAGCTAAAGTTTTTAATCCATATTCCTTAGGAAAAGTCAGCGTGAAAGTCTTATCCGCACCCATCTTGGCACCTATCAAATTTTTCTCAAATCCAGGAATGAACGTATCACTACCTAAAATTAATGGATAATCTTTACCGTCGGCACCTTTTATAAGTTCCCCTTTGGTGTCTTTACCGCTAAAGTCAATCCATACCTCGTCACCTTCCTTAGCAGCCCTGGACACTTCTTCCTTCTTAGCCAAACGTTTACGTAAAGCTCGGATAACATCCTCAACATCTTTTGAGGTTATTTTGGCTTTAGTCTTGGCTTTTTTAATTTTTTTATAATCAACTAACTCTATATGGCCCACCACTTCGATCTCCGCGTCAAATTCAAGCTCAGTAAAAGGAATAAACTTCTTTATATTTACCTGAGGCCTATCCACCGGCCTCAAACTATATTCTTCCAGAGCAGCAACATATAGCTGATTGACTATGTCATTTAAGAACTCGGACTGAAGTGTTGTTTGGTCTAGGTTTTTCTCTATAAGCCCTAACGGCGCTTTGCCGGGTCTGAACCCGGGCAGCTTTACTTGTCCACCCAATCTTTTGACCGTAGCCTCCTTGGCCGGAGTCATTTCGGGTTCACTTACAACTACAGTAAGGGTAACCTCCGTATCAGATCTATCGGTTTTCTTCACCTTCATGATTCATCAGTCTAACACCCGACACATAATCTGTCATGCGATGCCGCAAAAAGAGGTTCTACTTTTTCCTTTTATCTTTGACGATGCTGACCAATCTAGCTGCCCCATGCCTTTCTTCTTTGCCGGTCTTCAAGTTTTTCAGCATGAATTGGTTTTCCTGCAACTCTTTTTCGCCAATGAATAGAACATTATTAATCGACTTTTTTATAGCCGTTTTAATCTGTTTATCTACGCCTCGGCCAGATAAATCGACCGCCACCCTAAGTCCCATTTTTCGTAAATCCTGGATGATCGGTCTAGCCTGAGCTGATACATTGCCGACAACTATGACGTACAAATCTGTCTCCGGACGCAATCTGGGCAATAATTTGTGACAATCCAGAAAGTTCTGTACCGTTACGTCGCCCATACCAAAACCTACTGTCGGCACAGACTCCACACCAAATAGGCTTACTAAACCGTCGTAGCGGCCACCACCAAACATAGAACGGTTATTTTCTAGGTCAGTATCAAAGACCTCAAATACAATATCAGTATAGTAATCAAAGCCCCGCAGCGTTGTAATGTCAAATATAGCGTTTGATATCCCAGCTTGGCGGAGCTGATCTATAAGATACTGTAGTTTTATTGCCGCTTCATGACTTTGCAGCTCGATAGGCAGCTCCTGAAGTTCTTTAACTGTTAGTAAATTGAGTAGCTTATCAGCAATGCCTGCCTCCCGCTCTGATGGACTGAGGACTGCGCGCACAGCAGCTACGAATTCGCCACGGTTCATCTTGTGCATGCGATCAATCAGCTTACTGACCGTGTGTGTTTGTACCTCTGTAAGTCCTAAATACTCCGTAAGCATTATCTGGATTAGCCGGCGGCTATTAAGCTTTATTACATACATATCACGCTTGGCCTTGAAAGACTGCATTATGTAGTCAACCAGCTCAATAGTTTCCAGCTCTGCTTCAATCCCGGCTACTCCAAATATATCCACATTAAGCTGCCAGTGTTCCCGCAACCTGCCACGCTGTGGCCTTTCATAACGCCAAAGGTTTGGAATGCTATACCAACGCACTGGATAGGCGAGTTCTTGTCTTTTGGCGGCGACCATACGGGAAACGGTAGGCGTCATTTCCGGACGGATTACGACTTGCCTGTCACCCCGATCAGTGAAGCTATATGTTTGCTCGTTGACTATTTCATCGCCTGTTTTGGCTAAATATAGTTCTAACGGTTCCAAAATCGGGGCGTCATACTCCTCATAACCAAATTTTTCCGCAGATTTACGCATAACCCCAAAGATATACTTCTGCAAACGCTTATCCTCAGGATAGAAATCCCGCGCCCCTTTATACGGTTGTGTTGATAAAATCATGGCTGCTCACATGATATACCAGCTCGACCCACCAAAGAAACTTTATAATTCCTCCTCAGTTAATTTTATGCTAATATAGGGGTGTATAAAATTAATACAAAAAGGTTCAAAAATGTCTGTTACTGACATAAATCAACTGGCATCAGCCATCATGGGGGCTACTATAGCTGTTTTGGTAGCTGTAATGATGAGAAATAAATCCACCGACTACTAAGCAGCGGGTTTTTGCGCAGGTTGCCGTTTAGTGAAGAGGTCCAGGCTAAATTCATCACAGACAGGGCTTGGTGGTTGACCTATTTCCATCCTGCCGACATCAGCCCGAAGACCTCCGTCGTCTCTGCTTCCAAGATTTAACTGTAGGCGTGCAGGTACTCCATCTGCACAAAGTGCTACATCACTTCCTAACTTTCCGACCATCGGCTCACGGGGGTCTTCGGGGTTCATGCCAACAAGGAAATCGCCTTTTCCTGGTACACGCACCCATATTGGCTTGTATGTTCTGCCTGCAACAACTTCGCCTCGGCTGCTAACAAATTTGCCCTCTGCTCTTGCGCCGCTTATTACGTTAGACAGTGACGGCCCAATGCGACTTGGTCGAATGTAACTAATCACTTTATCAATATCACTAGTCTCTTCTATTTTTTCTGCTGGTTTACCAAATCTCGAAAACTCATCAAGAATCATATTTACGTCTGCTGCCACGGCCACACCAGCAAGTATAGATAACCCCATTGCAAAGAATAGTCTACCCGTGTAGTTGCCAAGCTTATTAGCTAATAGAATACGCCGGTTTTTTAGGGGCAGATCATCATATTCCTGGGTATGCGTTGCCTCCATCATCAACTCATTATGTGATTATGCGATAAATATATGGTTACGCAGATAAGAAATTTTGGCACTGAAGTATGAAGGTTATGTTTGGTGCGCGAGAAAGGACTTGAACCTTCACGCCTTGCGGCACTAGCTCCTAAGGCTAGCGTGTCTACCATTCCACCACTCGCGCATCAGAGATTATTGTATGGAAGGTTCAAGCGATTGTCTATTTATGAAAGGACCTGTACCCTTCATGCCCTCTCTTTAGCTGCAGCTACGTTCGATGCCAGGCAGTTGGGGTCGCCATGAAATTTATCTTGTGGGGTGAAAGCTTGGAAAACATAAAAGTTCACTCATTCGTTATGCAGATGCCCCATGTTTAGTGCAGTTTGGGATGAAAAAAAGAGCATCGCAAGGGAGCCACACAGAAATGTATGGTGAGTGCGGAGCGCGATTTTCGCCCAAAATGTGCAAATATGTGGTATCTGAGAATTATTTTTATGAGTTTTTGCGGAAGAAGACCAGCTGGCTGTCTCCGTAGTTATTTTGCTTCAAGAGATTAAGGTCAATAAATTCCGGTGCAATAAGTTTTCCGGGCCAATCCAGAACATACAAGCCATCTTTAATAACATGCCGGGTAAGCTTCTGTAGTAGCTTTAGTTGCAGCTTGTCATATGGGGGCGCAGCTAAGACTATATCAAAAGTAGTTTCTGAATTATTATCGCTCCAGCTAGAACAATTAGCTTGGATAATCTTCATTTTTTGCTGGATCCCTAGAGTGTTTATTCCTTCTTTGATAACTTTGACTGCTTGCTTGCCTATATCTACCGCGGTTACGAATGACGCACCCCTACTGACAGCTTCAAAGCTTAATGCCCCGCTGCCAGCAAAAGCATCTAATACAGTTAAACCCTCTATATCGCCTAAGCTATTAAAAAGGCCGCCTTTAACTCGTTCGCTCATGGGGTGGGTCTTATGGCTTGAAGGCGATTTGAATGTCCTGCCTGCTAGTAAACCGCTAATGATTCTCATGTATCTATCCCGTAAGTTCTGCCTCAGAAAGAGCACAGAACCAAGCTAGAGTTACTGTCTGTACAAGGGTTGGGCCTAGTTTATGGCGGACGTCATAGGCAAGTTTTGGCGTCCAGCCTTTCTCGCAGTAGTTCCTGTACATATCCAGCACCGCTATCTCTCTCGCGGCTCGTCTGAACCATTCTACTATTCCGTCTTCTTGGGCAGCGGCAATATCGTGCTTGCTTGGCATCGTCTCGCTAAATGTCAGCGGTGCTATTATGGTGGCAACCCCCATCTCAAACAGCCCATGAGCTGTGCGTAACCCTTTTGGTCCCCATGCTCGCCAATTGTTTCGTAGCTGATCGCGGCGCGTTAATCCTGGCATTACGAGCTTCAACTTGACACTCGTACGGCTTTCAGGGGTCGCGCCTCCTCGCAGGAGCGCCAACTCTTCCTCGTACGGATAATGATGCGCTGGCGTTAGGCCATCGACCAAGGCATGTGCTAGCCACGCAGCTTCAAAAGCCGCCCTTTCCTTGTTTGCAGCTTTCAACTCCGCCACTAAGCTTCCATAGTGAGCCTTAATGATACCTAGTAGCTCCGTATCTTCATCGTCAAAGGGCATGAAGTAATGGCCGGGTTCATCTTCCCCCGGGCTTTTGCGCTTTATTCCGTCCGGTCCATTGGTACCTTCAAACTGCAAAATGGAACGTATGCCCGGGAAAACCCCATCATCAGGGATTAGCTTAGTAATATGTCGGCGGGCTATTCTGTCTATTTTTTGATGCGCGCCGATGATACGGCCGGAGTATTTGGTAAGAGTGGAGCCGCTGTACATTTATGAACGAACCCCTTTATATAGACAGTAGCAACTTATCATTTCACATCCAACTCAATTTAGATTCGTTACAGATCGTAGCTTCATAACTCTCTTGTGCAATCGAGGATATTGTAGCAGATTCTCCTTATGCATAATGAAAGCTTGGGCATTCTGGCGAGCCGCGGCGATAAGCTTTGCGTCTGTAAGTTTTGCAACGCGCAGGTCCAATTGCCCATGTTGGAATGTGCCGTAAATTGCACCGGGACCCCGGATTTCCAAGTCTAGTTCCGCCAGGGCGAATCCGTCGGATGATTGCTCCAAAGCCCTCAAGCGGCGGCTTGGGGCGAATGAATCGCTCATCATTAGATAGCACCAGCCTTGTTTATTACTTCTCCCTACTCGCCCACGTAACTGATGTATTTGCGCCAATCCGAAGCGTTCGGCACTTTCTATCAGCATCACCGTAGCATTTGGCACGTTTACACCCACTTCTATGACAGTGGTAGCAACCAGTATATCCAGTTCCTGGGACACAAACCGCTCCATGACAGTATTCTTCTGGTCTGACTTCATTTTGCCGTGCAGTAATCCTACTCGGCGGTGTTTAAAGGGCCCTTTACGTAATTTCTCATACACTTCTTCTACAGAGGCCATGCTATCAGGTACCTTTTCATCGCCCGGAATATCCTCCTGGGGTGCGATTAGCGGGCAAACCACAAATACCTGGCTTCCTTCTTCTATCTGCTTGTCGATCGCCTCGTAAAGTTGAGCACGGGAATTAGGGGAGCATACCTTGGTTTTGACCGGTTTCCGGCCCTCGGGCTTAGTGTCAATTACGGATATGTCGAGCTCACCGTAAAGGGTCAAGGCCAGGCTACGTGGTATCGGCGTGGCCGTCATGTGAAGTACATGCGGCATATGGCCGGCCTTGGCCTGTAATTTTTTCCGCTGCTCCACCCCAAATCTGTGTTGTTCGTCTATGACTATCAGTCCAAGCCTATGCATATCAACTTTCTCTTGTATCAGGGCATGCGTACCCACCACCAACCGCATATCTCCGGAAACTAATCGTTTATAAGCCGCGTCCTTTTGCTTACTAGGCATACTGCCGATTAGCAGGCCTACCTGCTCGGATAGCCCAAGGGGATTCAAGAGTTGAATTATGGTTTCAGCATGCTGCCGGGCCAATAATTCGGTGGGCGCCATTAGGGCTACCTGGAAGCCCTCTCGCATGGCCATAACCGCGGCCATGACAGCTACGACTGTCTTACCGGATCCCACATCGCCCTCGATCAGCCGGTTCATGGGTTGCGAGGTTTGCATGTCTTTATATATTTGCCAGACTGTTTTTCTTTGGGCGTCGGTTAGTCTAAACGGTAAATGTTTTACAAAGTCGCGAGCCAGTTTCTCGTCAAAAGGGATTTGCAAGGCTTTTTGGTGTGATAATTCGTGTTTGTTCAGTAGTGCCGCCAGGGTCAGCTCAAAGACTTCTTCAAACCCCAGCCGCCGTTTGGCTGCCTCTAAATCCTCATTGCTAGAAGGAAAATGCATAGTCATGACCGCCTTATGCCTTGGGATCAGGTGGTTATCTTTTAATAACCAGGCCGGCAATGACTCGGATATTTCGACCTTCTGGAATACATCCTTTAGTAGCTTCCTGATCTGCACAGACTTCAGTCCCTTAGTTTCCCTGTAGACCGGTACAATTCGTGCCGTGCTAACCGTAAAAGTACTAGCAAGCTCTGCCGATGGGTTCATGATACTAAGCCGTTGGCGGTTTAATTCCAAAGGGCCTGATATAAAGTATTCTTCATCTCGCTTCAATGCGCGCGCCCGATAAGGTTGGTTAAACCATATCAAACGCACACTACCTGTTTCATCAGATGCTACAGCCTCTGTAATGTGCATCCCCCGGCGAACATACCGCCCCGTAGCCTGCTTTATGACGGCTTTGATGGTGACTGGCCCAGGTTTAATCCGCACTATGTCTTGCACTTGGGAATAATCTTCATATCGCCGCGGATAATTATCCAACAAATCCTGCACGGTCTTAACACTAACCGTTGCCAATTTTTTAGCCAAAACCTCGCCAACCCCCTTTAACTCCTCAATCGGCTGCTCCAAATCCATTGTTTTAAGTATAGTGGAGAAGTTATGCTTCGCGATCAACAAACAAAAGTTTACAACTCCCTGAGCCGTTAGAAAGTTCTTACTTGTCTGTTAGTAATGCCTATGATGAAATCGAACAGTATTTTACATCGGCAAGGCGACAGAGAGCCAGAGATTAAATACCCTAATAATGAGTTACTTTCTGAACGCGTAGAGGAGACCTGTCAATCGTCTTAATCTTTATGCGCTATCGCCTAAACCCAAAGTTTAGCTTAACGGTGTACTAATTTTATTTTAGTCTCTTTTTGTAGGCGGTTGAATACCAGAGCTATAATTGTACCTTTACCAGTATTGGCAAATGGTCAGAATAATCAGTGGCAACAACTTCGCTGGACAAAACTTTGACATCATGCGAGGTAAACATATAGTCCAAACGCCAATCAAGTGTATCGGCAGCGAAACCATGCATCTCAAATGGTTTAGTCGTCCATGTCTTTTCGCTATAATCAGGTCCAGCAGGAACTAATATCTTGCTAAGTTCTTGAATGAGACTGGAATCAGGTGTTGCGTTCAAGTCGCCAGTTAGCAAATAGCGTCTTTGCTTGGGTCGCAATACTTCTATGAATCTTTCAGATTCGGCTCGTTTGCCAGGGAAGAACTTAAAACGAGGCGTGTATGATAAATGAGCCGTCCCAACAGTTAATTGAGCGTCACCCACGTCCAGCTCTGCTTCAATGTAAGCACGATTGTATTGAGAGTAATCGGTGTTCTGTGGGTCGGCGTGTGACACATAGGTCGTACGACAATCCGATAGTGGGAATTTACTGAAAATACCATTACCAATAGTTAGGTCAGGCTGGCTATCTGTTGCTTCGTAATAACTTCGGTAACCAAGTGCAGCAATTTCAGACGGAAGATCACGATTAGGATTCGCTATGGAGTTCTGCGTCAGTTCTTGTAAGCAGACAATATCGGCTCCAATCTGCTTAATAAGGCGCAGTATCTTGTCACCCTGTTCAGTGTATAAAACATTCCACTGTAAAACTGAATGCTCCATATTAATTCTCCCTCTCATCTGCTCTAAACGAGAAGCAATATACCCAATCCAAGTCTCGCTTATCAGGGCCGAACAAGTCTCGTTCGTTAATATAATAAGCGTCAATATCAGTAAAGCCTGTTTCTTGTAATACGACAGTCACAGCTTCGGTAGTTTTGAAGTTGAAATAACGAGCTGCATTGCTTGAGAAGTTCTCTACAAACTCTTGGCTACCCTCTCCCTTTTTGAAGGATACAAAAAGTACACCCCTAGGTTTTAGTACACGATAAAATTCATGCAAAGCTTTAGTAATATCTTCATCATTCAAATGCAGAAGCGTCGCATGACACCAAATACTGTCAAAACTTTCGTCTGGAAATCCCAGATCTAGTACGTCCATTTTATAGAATTTAATGTCAGGGTGTGTAGCGATAGCTTTTTGAAGCAGCCCGTCAGATAGGTCAATACCTGTAGGTGCCAGGCCTGCTGTTTGGAACTCGGCACTGTCACGCCCAAATGCACAACCAGCGTCTAAGACAGTTTTACCGACTCCAACAGTTTCAACAAAACGCTTGAACTCTGCAGGTGGGGTCATGCCAGTTGTACTAGCTTCATACTTGTCAGGACTTTGATTATAGGCTGCGATAGTTTTATCTATATATTCAGACATAAAGATTATTCCAATGTATCAAAGTCTTTTAGCATTTGAGTACGCTTTTCGTTGCCGTCAAATTCGTTGTCCACCCAAGCCGTGAGTATTTGCTCAAAATCGTCTTTGTACCAAGAGCCAAGACATAATACGTTGGCATTGTCATAAACTCTTGCGTTCTTAGCTTGCTCTGCGTCCCTACAAAGTGAAGCCCGTATACCTTTTAGTCTATTTGCACCAATTTCTACGCCTACACCAGTGCCGCAGGCGAGAATGCCGAAGTCTGCTTCGTTCGACTGCACCTTGTGCGTTATGGCGGGGATAATTTCTTGTAAGCTAATCCTTACATCTGCACTCTTTGTACCAAGATTGGTAACTTCAATATTTCTCGCTTGGAGCAGAGCCACAAGCTTATTAACTAAATCAACTGCGTAATGGTCGCCAGCAATAACTATTTTCACATTTGCGCCTCATATTTACTTAGCAGTTCAAAACCTAATGCGCGGTAGTACTGATTGACTTGGACAAAGTCGGGTACATGCAACTCTATAAGTATGTTGTTTCGAGCTGGTTTCATAAATCCTCTGAATTAACAGAATAATATCACCATATCCCTGTCGAAATAAGAGGGAAAGCATCTAGGAGGCTTTGCGGACTAGGAGGAAGGTACTGGGGCCGAAGTAGGTGCGGGCTAAGGTTGGCTGTAGCAACTTTTCGGCGCTTAGGAGGATGCTTTTGGGAACGATTTTTTTTAGGCCTGGGGACCTTAAATTTGATACAGAGAGCACACCCTCTACCTTTAGGGCGGCGTGGGCTAGCTGCTTAATGACTGTTCTGGGGTTATGATTTACGAACGGTATTTCTTCTTCCCGCTGGTTTTTGGCTGAGCGAATATCTACCGGCTCCAAAGGCAAGCGCTGGGCCCTTAAATAATGCTTTAAGCGGTTGCGGGCGTGGGCATAGTTTGCAACTTCTAGGATAAAAAGGCCGTTAGGTTTCAACACACGGGATATTTCGGCGAATTCTACGCTCGGATCCGGCAGGTGGTGCATGACGCGGATCATGATAAGAAGATCCACGCTGTTTTTATCAAACTTCAAATCATCTGCCTGCATCAACTTGCGCTCAACATGCGGCAGATTTTTTAAATATTTCTTGGCAATGTCCAGCTGCTGTTGTGAAGGTTCCGCCAGGGTAACTTTGTCGGCATATTCCGCCAGCAACGCGCTTAAACGGCCATAGCCACCACCGATATCAACGGCGTGCTTGAAATGCTGGCCTTTTATAAGACGCCTAATGGCTATTTCTTCTGCGGCGTGTTCGTAATCCCGCCCATCCCAATAGTGCAAATAATTATGGTTGGGGTCATTGTATTGGTCAGCTTTTTTCTTTGCTCTCATCACCATAACCGGTTTAGTATATCAGATTAGTTTTCACGCTCAATAAGAGCGGTGTCTTTGAATGCTTTTCCGCGGCGCAGCAACAACTGCCCATTTATAAAATCACCATCATCTAAATTAGCCTTGCTTACTACATTATTGTTTACGTACACGCCACCGCTCCCCATAACTCTGTTAGCTTCAGAACCGGACGCTACCAAACCGCTATTTACTAGAGCTTCTGCAATTGTTGCTTCACCGCCTACTTTGGCATATGGCATTTCGCTGCGGAAAAGGGCAATTACTTCCTCATCAGCTTCCAATAAAGATGTCTTCCCGGTTAGGATATTTGTAGCAAGCTGGGCTTTTTTAGCTTCCGATTCACTATGTACTAGCTTTGTTACCTCGTAGGCGAGAAAATTTTGGCCGGTGCGGCCCTTGGGGCTTTGCGTATGCTCTTCAACCACCCTATCGATTATCTCTTTGTCATGTTCGGTAAATACTTTCAAGTAATCCTCAAGTCTTTGATCGTCCGTATTCACCCAGAACTGGTAGAACTGCGTTGGCGAGGTCTTTTGCGGGTCTAACCATACCGCACCCTCTTCGCTCTTTCCGAATTTTTTACCCGTGGCCTTGTTAATTATAAGAGGATGGGTCAAAACATGAACATCTTTGCCTCGTACTCTGCGTATTAATTCTACCCCCGACAGACAATTCCCCCATTGATCTGAACTACCTATCTGGAGAGTCACTCCAAAGTTATCGTACAGATGCAGGAAATCCATTCCTTGTAATAGAGTATAGCTAAACTCTGTATAACTAATACCAATTCCGCCTTCGCCGATCCGTTTGGCTATGTAGTCTCTCTGCACTAGGGGGGTCATGCTGAAGTGTTTTCCTATGTCACGGAGGAACGCGAGAGCGCTCAAATTTCTAGTCCAGTCCAAATTATTAACGAGAGTAAAATCATGTTCTCTGTGTATCTGCCTTAGTTGTTTCTCCGCTTTGGCTACATTATTACTGATTACCGATTCTTCCTGCATAGGCCTTTCCATATCTTTGCCGCCAGGGTCGCCTATAAGGCTTGTTGCTCCACCAGCTAATAAGTAGGCCTTGTGACCATGACGCATGAATACCCTGTCAACCATCATGCCAGCCAAATTACCAACGGTTTGGGAATCTGCCGAAGCGTCAAAACCGTGGTAAAAGATCCACTGCGGCAGAGCATCCAACTGGGTTATATCATTAAATGTCGATTGATTTATGAACCCTCGCCACTTTAGTTCTTCTGATAACGTCATGGGAGATAGTATAACGTAGTGGTAAAGTTTGCTTGCTTTTACTTGCATTTTCGTTGCACTAAGCTAGTCATTTTTGTTAGATGCCAGCAGCATGTTTGCTATAATGCTTAGCTGTAACATGCATGCACTTAAAGGAGTCCGAAATACACAATGAACACCCCTAGACGGCAGCCTGGTAGTGGAGGTCCCCGCCGTCCCAAAAAGAATGTGTTTACCACTAAAAGCGGAGCCACTATTAAGATTCACCGAAGCTTGGGCGAACGCCTTAAAGCTCACAAAGACGGCAAGGCGAAATCTAAAGCTTTGCGACTGTCTGGCTTGCCCAAAGAACGTATACGACGCTTGATTTACAGATTACATCCTAAGAGAATGTACAAATACTGGTTCAGCCGTGAGGGAGCGGTTATGGCACTGAAAATCACCGGTATAGGCCTAATTGCAGGTTTTCTTCTAATGGTTGGATTATTTGCTTATTTTAGAAAAGATTTGCCGAATTTGCGCGACATATCAGGTAATAACATTGGTGGAAGCGTGCTTTATTATGACAAAACCGGCCAGACCCTATTATGGGAAGATGTTGACGGCGTTAAACGTATACCAGTAAAGGATGAAAATATTTCCCAGCATCTAAAAGATGCCACTGTCGCCGTAGAAGATAAGGATTTCATTAAGCATAGCGGCTTTGATGTTCGCGGCATTATTCGTGCCGGTTGGAACAACGCCTCGGGCGGAACCAGCAAGCAAGGAGGTTCCACCATAACCCAACAGCTTGTACGACTAACACAGACGGGTGTCGGCAAAGAACAAACATACCAACGTAAGATAAAGGAACTTATATTATCAATTGAGCTGGAACGTACCTATACAAAAGCGGAAATCCTAAATGGTTACCTAAACGCGGCCCCTTATGGGGGTATAGAATACGGCGCAGAGGCAGGAGCACAAGTTTACTTCAACAAGCCGGCTAAAGATCTAACACTTGCCGAAGCGACGATGTTAGCCGTAATTCCTAAATCACCATATTATTACTCCCCTTACAGCGGTGGATTTGATAAGCCGGCATTTATAGGTAGGCAGCACTACATACTTGATTTGATGGTAGATCAAGGCAAAATCAAGAGAGAAGATGCCGAATCGGCTAAAAAAGTGGATGTGTTAGCAACGGTGAAAATACGAAAGAAACGCTATGAGGGTATCAAGTCCCCCTGGTTTGTGCTGGCGGCAAAAGAACAGTTAGAAGATAGGGCTGGCGCCCAAGGTATCAAAGCGGGTGGGTGGAAAGTCACGACCAGTTTAGACCTAAAACTCCAGGGAATTGCCGAAGAGCATGTCTCGAAAGGCTTGGCTCAAATACGTAGGCAGGGTGGAGATTCGGCAGCTTTCGTCGCTGAGGATGTAAAAACCGGTCACGTAGTTGCATTGGTCGGAGGCGCCGACTTTAACAACACTGAATTTGGACAAAATAATTATGCCCGGCTTCGGCTGCCGCCAGGTTCAAGCTTTAAGCCTTATGATTATCTGGCACTGATAGAGCACAATAACAATTTTGGTGCTGGTTCTGTGCTCTATGATACTCAAGGTCCATTGGAAGGTTATCCGTGCGATAAGAAAGGCTTACCCCCACCAAAAGGCACAGGCAACTGCTTGCATGACTTTGATTTCCGCTTTCCCGGGCCATTGACACTACGTTATGCGCTAGGGGGGTCCAGGAACATCCCTGCCGTTAAGGCCATGCTTATAAGTGGCGTGGACAAGACAATCGAAACCGCCAACAAGCTTGGGTTAAAGAGCGGGTATAAATGCTATGAGGATGACAATTTAACTAAGGAAGGTAAGTGTTTTGCTTCTTCGGCCATTGGTGATGGTGCGTATTTAAAACTAGACGAACATGTCCACGCCTTCACTAGTCTTTCGCGCAACGGACGGACTATCCCGCAAACCTATATATTAAAGATAGAAGACTCCAAAGGAAAAACAATTGACCAGTGGAAACCCTCTGAGGGCGAGCAAGTTGTACGGCCAGAATCAGCCTACATAGTTTCTGACATGCTTGCCGATCCGAACGCCAGCTATTTCACAAACAAGCCGCACCGTTATAAGGGCCATAAGTTCTCTCTGAAAACCGGAACTACGAACGATGCCAAAGACGGTTGGCTAATGGGATATTCCACGCAGTATGCCGCAGGAGTTTGGGTTGGTTATCATACCCGTAGAGTAGAAATGCGTGGTTTTATGGAAACCATGACCCAGCCAATCTGGCAAGGTTGGATGCAGAAAGCCCATGATGGACTGCAGCCCGAGGAACGACAAAAACCGGCTGGTGTCCAAACATTACCTGCATTTGTGGTGCGAACTCATGTAGGCGTGGGCTCCGTAGAGCCAAGCCCCGCCACCGACCTCTTCCCTTCTTGGTACCAGCAAGCTAAGAAAGCCAGCGCCGCTAAGCGCACCATAGACGTGGTGTCCAATAAACTGGCCACGGACTGCACACCACCCAGGGCGAGAAAAGAAATAACCGAAACAGCTGCTGATAGTTTCTCTGGAGATCGTTTCGTCAATCCCGGACAGGGTGCAGCTACGGACGCCAAGGATGATGTGCATAATTGCGGGGACGCACGACCCAGCGTTACCCTGTCCTCTGGAGGTAGCACACTCATAGCAACTGCCACCGCCGGCACCCATCCACTGTCTAGTAGTAGATATGCAGGCACAATTAACTTTTTAATAAATGGGCAAACCGTACATACGGCTCAGATAACCAACGAAAGTCCTACCGCCAGCTATGCACCCACACAAAGTGGAGAGGCAACCGTCCAAGTTATCGACAGCGTACTTTACGATGCGGCATCCAATAGCGTGACTGTAAGCGGCCCTGATGGTGGCGGAGGGACTGCAACAATCAATCTGCAGGTCGCAATAGTAGCTGGAAATACCTATAAGTTCAGCTGGAACACAATTCCCACAGCTACGGCTTATGATATATGTGTTGATTCCAATTCCATACCCGAGACATGTACAGCAGGAAATTCTGGAGACCCCCGTACGGTTCCTGGCAGTGGACGCAAGGCATACATAAAAGCTAACAATGGAGTAAAGTCGGATACCGAGAATTTTTAAAGTCGGATCCTTGGAAACCTTAGACCCAATCAATTTTTTTCTAAGAATTTATTCAGAGCGGTGCGTAAGTCTGGCACACCGGTTAAGAGCGACATCTTTTTTCCAGTTTTAACTGATGGTCCGATCGCGCTTGTAAAGCCAAGTTTTTTAGCTTCGGCGATCCTTTTTTCCACGTTTGGCACATGGCGTATTTCGCCAGATAAACCGACTTCTCCGAAAACTACGGAGTTACTTTTAAGTTTTAATCCTTTAGCTGCGGAGCCAATTGCTATGGCTACCGCCAGGTCGGCTGCCGGCTCACTTATCTTCACACCTCCTACTATATTCACATATATATCCATGTCCGCCAGATTAAGCTTAGTACGCCTTTCCAGGACCGCCACCAGTAGATTTACGCGGTTTAAATCTATGCCCACGGCAGTCCGTTTGGGATATCCGTAACTAGTTTTGTTAACTAAAGCCTGTACCTCCACTAGTAATGGCCGACTGCCCTCCATGGTTGCCAGCACCACCGATCCATCGGTAATTTGCCGTTCGGCGAGTAATGATGCTGAAGGATTGTCAACCGATTTTAGTCCTGTCGCCGTCATCTCGAAGATGCCCGCTTCATTCGTAGATCCAAAGCGGTTTTTGGCAGCTCGCAATATTTTGAACCCACTATAGCGGTCGCCTTCCATATTCAGTACGACATCGACCACATGTTCCAATATTTTTGGTCCGGCAATTGAACCTTCTTTAGTAACATGGCCAACGAGAAAGATAGCCGTATCTGCTTGCTTGGCCGCCTGGGTCAAAACCTGTGTACTATTGGTAATCTGAGTTATACTCCCCGGTGCTGAGCTGATACCGCTACAGACAACAGTCTGAATAGAATCAACAATGACAAGCTGAAACTTGCCGCTTTTTATTGTGGCGACTATATCATCCGTAACCGTGCTAGTCGCTAACTGTAAGTCGATGCGGTTAGTTCCTAGCCTTTCCGCCCGAAGGCCGATTTGATGCGCTGACTCCTCGCCACTTACGTAAAGTACGGAATGTTTAGCCGCTACCGCATAGGCTAGCTGTAGCAATAGGGTACTCTTGCCAATACCGGGCTGGCCAGCGATCAAGTTAACGCTGCCCGCGACAATACCACCACCCAAAACCTCATCAATTTCGGAAATACCCGTTAATAAACGCGTTTGGTCAGTCCTTACCCATACAGAAACATTTTCGGTTGGCAAAACCTTGCCGCCAGCGTGTCTTGAGGGGGTTTGGTCTAATATGACCTCTTCCTGTATTGTGTTCCACTCGCCACAAGTATTACAGCGCCCTGTCCAGTTGCTAGCCACTGCCCCACAGCTGCCACACACGAATCTCACTGGTTGTTTTCTTGCCATGTCCCTAAGTTTACAGGAACGTTAAATTCTGAGCACGCACCCTTAACTTTTCTAAAACCTGTATTCTAAGTTACAGGTAGGGGCTGATAGCTTATAATTTACTCTTCTGACTGGGGGGATATGCGACTGTCCAAAGCTTTTGCTAATTCTTGCTCTTCCAAAGCTACAGCATTTCTTTCTGTCACAATTTTATTATGCTGATCTATTAACTGCTTAGTAGAAGTTATCATACTATTGTAATTTCTTATCTGTTGGTTAAAGCCCGACACCGCGTTATTGTAAGCGTCACTACGACCAGAGGCCAGCAGCTGATCTAGCCGATCGCGCTCACTGTTAATGTTAGCCGAAAGAGTCTCAAGCTCGCTTTGCGCCGTTTCTATACGCTGCTTTAAATCGCCCAATTGTGAATCGTATGCGGCAACTTTATTTTCACGTTCAGTGAATACTTGTTCATATTGTTCTGAAAAGGCAACTATTTTCAGACGATCATTGAAATATCGCTCGTAATAAGCCTCAAGGTCGGGTGGCAATTGCCGGACTTCTGTACCAATTATGGAATGTAGCTCATTAGGCACAATGCCCGGGTCTTTAGTGCGATATGACTCAACAGTCTTTTTTATGCGTGCGTCACTTAACCCGTTAAGAAATTGCTGTAATGATGCGTCAATCTTATTCCTCTCATCATCGTTCAAACGATCATAAGCAGCATGAAGCATTTCATGGGCGGCAGTTACTTCGTGCACTCCCTGTAATCTTTCGTCAGGCACATCAAATATATAAATTTTCCGGTTAGTTACATAGCAACCAAGAATAATGGACTGCTCTGCTCCCTGGCAGTGCTGACTAAAAGCAGCCTTATCGTCCAACTGTGGATGATGGACATAAAACAAATGACGGCCTAAATCGTTCATGGTTGTCGCTTGAGACAACTGCACTACCCTGGCAGAAGGTTCATAATTACGCAGACGCCACCAATCATAAATATCCTGCCGCTGTGAATACACAACAAGAGGCGATATCAGAAGCAAAAGACTGAACAAACCGCCAATTAGTTTACTTGTGTGATTCTTCATAACGCCAGTATACCAGTCATTAATCTACACGCGTTCCCATTAAATAGACTAATAAGCGAGCACCGTTGCTGAAAGTAGATCGGCTAGCGCCACAGACTGCGCGCTGAAGCGCACCTGTAAAGCAACTACTTTCGGTAAAGGTGCGAGCGACTACTCCTGGTCCGTAGAGTAAACCAAATCTTTATTCTTAGCCGCAACTTGCAATATATCGCCCTTACCAAAGTGGTTGTCTAGTAACTCCAATGCAACATGGTCTTCGATAGTATCTTGTAGTAACCTGCGCATAGGTCTCACCCCGTTATGGGCGTCGTAGCCGTTCTCCAGCAAATGCTGCTTTGCGGAGCTGCTAACCTCCAAACCAAGCCCATGCTTCACTAAACGCTGGCGCAGCTCGTTGATCTGTAGGTCTAATATCTTTAATACGTCTTTTTTGGTGAGGGCCCTGAATACAATGACCTTGTCTATTCGGTTAAGCAGCTCCGGTCGCATCATACGTTTCAGCTCCTCCAGGACCTTATCCTTATTGGCAGAGTGAAGTGCATCCAAATCCTTAAGCTCGCCGGGCCTTACAGCATGAAAACCGAAGTTGGCCTCCTTTTGTAATTTCTCGGCACCAATATTGCTGGTCATGATGATTATAGTGTTGGTAAAATCAACCTTTCTGCCTTTGGTATCAGTAAGGACTCCGTCTTCTAATATTTGGAGTAACATATTAAATACTTCCGGATGTGCCTTTTCTATCTCATCGAATAGTACCAGACTGTATGGCTGTCGTCGGACCCTATCCGTAAGCTGACCGCCATCATCATAGCCCACATATCCGGCCGGAGCGCCAATTAAACGCGACACAGTATGTCTTTCACTCATTTCGCTCATATCGATCTTGATAAGCGCATCACTGCTGCCAAAGAATTCCCGAGCAAGCACACGTGCTAATTCCGTTTTTCCCACCCCAGTAGGTCCTAGAAATATAAATGAACCTATAGGCCTTTGTCCGCCACTGACACCGGAACGATTACGACGAACTGCCTTAGCAACGGCTGCCACAGATTCGCTCTGACCTATGACGTACTTACCAAGCTGTTTTTCTAAATTGAGCAGGTATTTGGCCTCGGATCGTATAACTTTGCGGACAGGTACACCTGTCATGCGGGCGACTACTTCTGCGACATCATTACTAGTCATCACTAGTTTATCTGCTGGTTTGATTTCAGCCTGAAGCTTCTTTAGATTTTCACTGATCTGGCTAGCCTTGGTTTTCATCAGCGCGGCTTTTTCATAATTTTCGGTCTCAACGGCATCTTCAATCCGTGAGTTCATGAGTTTTAACTCGTTTTGAAGCTTGCGTACTTCGGGTGGTGTCTTACCCCTATCAACCCTTAGATGCGCGGCCGTCTCGTCCATAAGATCGATGGCCTTATCCGGCATAAATCGGTCATTTAAATAGCGTTTTGCCAAGTTAACAGTGTCTTCGAGCACGTCGTCACCGACTTTTACCCCATGGAATGCTTCATAGTGCTTACGTAAGCCTTTAAGTATAGCCAGAGTCTCGGTAATTGTAGCCTCTGGCACCTGAATAGGTTGGAATCTTCTTTCTAGCGCGGCATCTTTTTCTATATGCTTTGTGTATTCGGTGGTGGTGGTCGCGCCAATGACTTGAATTTTACCGCGCGCCAAAGCTGGCTTAAGAATATTTCCGGCGTCCATAGCACCTTCCGCCGCGCCGGCGCCTACTATCAGGTGTAGCTCATCAATGAAGACTATAGACTTTTTATCGTTTTCCAGCTCAGTTATGACTTTCTTAAGCCGTTCTTCGAACTCACCTCGATATTTTGTGCCCGCAATCATACCAGCCAAATCAAGCATGATGATCCGCTTATCAAGCAAGCTGTCTGGTACATCCTCAGAAACTATTCGTTGCGCCAGCCCCTCTACGATTGCCGTTTTTCCAACTCCGGGTTCTCCAATCAGAACAGCATTATTCTTGGTACGTCGGTTAAGTATAGTTACTACACGTCTTATCTGAGCTTCACGTCCAACTACCGGATCCAGCTTTCCTTCCCTAGCTTGTCCTGTTATGTCTGTGCCAAAGAAATCCAAGGCAGTTTTACGCTGCTTCTTGGCGCTCTTACGTCGATTTTCGGCCGTCGGCTCGCCACTGGTATCCTCATATTGCTGACGATTTAAAAATTGCTCCAGTTCAGTAATTAATTGATCTACGTCGACATTCATGTCCCTGAGTAAAATGGTTGCCCGGGCATTCTTTTGGCTAAGGATACTATAAAGTATGTGCTCTGTTCCGCAGAATTCTTGATTGAAGTCTTGAGCCACGTCGTACGCCATCTTCAACGTCAGCTTAGCTGTCTCACTTAAACCTTTATCGCCAAGATTGATAACTAATGTCTTAGGTGTAAGATTAAGTGCCAAGCGCGCCCGGTCAAGCGTAACACCTACGCCCTCAAGCAACTTTGCGCCCATACTACCTTCTTGGGCCAACACACCTAATAGCAGATGCTCGGTACCGATGTACGCGCTTCCGAGCCCGCGAGCAATTGCGTTAGCTTGTTTCAGCCCCTGCAAAGCATTATCAGTCAGATGGTTTAAGAACTCTTGAAAATCAGGTGAATTTGGGATCATAAAATGTTCCACCCCTTGTCTAGCGATTATCGTAAATGTACGCTACATCCATTGTACCATTTAGCACTCAAGCGTCAAGAGTGCCAAGACAAAATACTAGCTTGTACCGGGGAAGAAAATAGCCAGACAGGCTGCTTTAGAGTGGCCAAGTAATAGGCCGAGTTGGCAGGCCTGACCCGAGTCAAGATTGCTATTGGACGAAAAATGAGTGACTTGAGTTAGAGCGCTTAGTCGCTGTCCATCATACTAAGAAAGCCCCGCACACGACCAGATCGAAAATGTATACCCACCACATTTACTTCACTACCCCCAAGCATTACCTGGCCCACGAAATTAACTGGCCTTTCATCGTAAGATCCAGGTTGTTCTGCAGCCCTAGCTTGACTAACGGTGAGGTCGAGTGTAGTAAGGCCTTCAAAAAAATCTCTCGACGGATAAGGGCCACCATCACCAGTATAGGCTGGTGCGACCCGTAACCAACCTTCACCTGCTTGTCCATTATCATCTTCTACTAATGGAACATGACCACGAATTATTACCATTTCGCTCACGGAATTATTATCTGCCATAATGCTTATATATTATACACTATTATCAATATGAGTCAAAGTTTAGCCGAAACTATTTAACTTTCTGCTCACTCCCCTCCGTACCGTGCTCCTCAATTGCTTCAAGTAAACTACTCTCTAGTTCAGACTTCTTCTTCAACTTTTGTACGACTGGCTTGGTATTTTCTTCCGGTGGCTTCTGTTCCTCGGTAGAGGCTGCCACATCGGCAGTGATATCCAGATCATAACCAGTCAATTTGCTTGCTAATCTGACGTTCTGTCCGCTTTTGCCTATGGCTATGCTCTGCTGATCATCTGGCACAATGACCGTAGCTTTTTTATTTTTTTCATCCAAAATTACCTTAGTAACCTTGGTAGGGCTAAGCGCGTTTGTGATATATGTTACTGGATCTTCAGCCCAGACTACAATGTCTATTTTTTCTTGCTCACCAATCTCGCCCATAACAGCATTCACACGGGTGCCGTGCCCACCAACAAAAGTTCCCACTGGGTCAACTCCCGGTACTGTGCTACTAACCGCGATTTTGCTGCGCACACCAGCTTCGCGGGCAATATTTTTGATTTCCACGGCTCCATTTTCCATCTCAGGTACTTCTCCACGGAACAACCACTCTACAAATTCCGTATTGCCACGCGAGACAACCAGCTGCGGGCCGCGGAAACCGCGTTCTACGTCTTTTAAGAAAACCTTTAGCCTTTGCCCCGGGTAGTAACGCTCCCCTTGAATTTGTTCACTGGCTGGCATAATACCCTGCGCCTTCCCCAGCTCAACCCGTATCAGGCGGCCTTCTACGCGAGCAACTATGCCATTAATAACAGTACCAATCTTATCCTCATATTCAGCCATTACAATTTCCCGCTCAGCTTCTCGCAGTCTTTGCAAAATAACTTGCTTTGCAGTTTGCGCCGCAACACGTCCGAAATCTTTTACTTTTTCATGAACCTCTATTACATCTCCAACTTTAGCGTCTTTCTTCATGACACTGGCACTGTTTACACTGATTTCAAACCGTTCGTCCTCCACCTTTTGTACGACATCTTTGCTCACAAAGGCATCTACATCACCGGTGTTTAGATTCATAGTAATTCGCACTTCTTGTTCCCGATCCCCGTAGTCACGCCTATAGGCTGCTGCTAGCGCTTGTTCAACCACCTCCTGCACTACTTCCTCAGGCAAGTTTTTTTCCTCGGCTATTGTTTTAATGGCCAAGGCTAGTTGTTTCATATCCAGTTCCATATTTTTACTCCGTTCTGATTTACTTTTATTGATTGTGTTTGGGTGGTCTTCTCATCAAAAAAGTCGACCCGCTGGCCGACTTGATTTACGAACTCCAATATAACTCGTCAGTCCGATTGTGTCAATGCAAGGCGCTTTTTAACCTCTCATGTTAGAATGTTTTCTAATGGGGAAAAAAGTAAAACGATTATTTGAACAGTTTCAGCCGCAGCATTATGTGCTAGAACTCCAGCCAGATAAGGAAAGTATGACATTTACTGGCTCAGTAACTATAATTGGCCAAAAGGTTGGGCAGCCTAGCCACAAGTTAATACTCCATTATAAGGATCTACGGATTTCTTCTGCGAACGTTATTAAACACGACAAGAAGGGTGATCAGTCCTACATCGTAAATAGGGTTAATCACCACAAGTCATTTGACGAAGCCCGGATTCATACTAAAGACAAAATATATCCCGGCCGTTATACAATCCGTTTAGACTTTAGCGGCAAAATAACTCGTCAAATGAACGGTATTTATCCTTGTTTATTTGACCACGAAGGCCAAAAAAAGAAGTTGATTGCTACTCAGTTTGAAAGTCATTATGCTCGCCAAGTTTTTCCATGCATTGATGAACCAGAGGCAAAGTCAACGTTTGAACTAACGCTAACTACCCCTGCGGGTGAGACGGTTTTATCTAATACCCCAATTAAAAATCAGAAGAAGGTTAAAACCAGCAAGACTAAAGGCTCATTAATTAAGACTACTTTCGAAACAACGCCCCGTATGCCTACTTATCTATTAGCATTTGTGTATGGTGAATTGAAATACAAGGAGGCTAAAACTAAGCAAGGGACAGTCATTAGGTCCTACGCAACTGCAGATAATGTTGATTTTACTAAATTTGCCTTAAATACTGCCGTTAAGTGCCTAGAATTTTATAATGAATACTTCAATATCCCATATCCTTTGCCAAATTGTGATCTTGTGGCACTACCGGATTTTGCCGCCGGTGCCATGGAAAATTGGGGCTGTATAACTTTCCGCGAACAAGCACTGTTGGTCGATCCAGCAAATACCAGCCTGGCAACGAAGCAGCACGTAGCCATGGTTGTAGCACATGAACTGGCGCATCAATGGTTTGGAAATTTAGTAACTATGCGATGGTGGACGGACTTATGGTTAAACGAGGGTTTTGCCAGCTGGGTAGAGCACCTGGCAGTAGACCATCTCTTTCCTGGGTGGCAAATGTGGACACAGTTCATAGTAGACGAGCAACAAAACGCGTTGAAGCTTGATTCTTTAGAACATACCCATCCAGTTGAAGTCGCAGTGGGGCATCCTGACGAGATACACACTATTTTTGATACAATCAGCTACAGCAAAGGTGCCAGTGTTATACACATGCTACAACAGCATTTAGGGGCTGAGACATTTAGGGATGGTTTACGTTATTACCTGAAAAAACATGAATACGGTAATACAGACACTACGGATCTTTGGGCAGCCATGGAAGAAGTCTCCGACAAACCTGTCAAGGAATTTATGCATGGCTGGACATCACAAAGCGGATATCCTATTCTGCGAGTATCGGCCAACGAAAATGCAATAAAAATCGAGCAACAGCGTTTTCTAATGAATCCTAAAGCCAGACAAACTAGCGGCGAACAGCTTTGGCCCATAGCCCTCCTGGACAACTCCGAAGAAGCACCGGAAGTGCTGACCAATAAACATAAGCAGTTTGTCCTAAATGATGCTAAGCGGTTTAAACTTAATGTTGGGCAAAGCGGTTTTTTTCGGACCATTTATAATGCTAGTCATCAACGTCGTTTAGGAGAAATAATTAAAAGTGGTAACATGCCGCCGCTTGATCGGCTGGGTATATTAAGTGATGTTTTTGAGGCCGCTAAGGGTGGTTATATTGATACAACCGAGGCGCTTACTTTACTAGAAAATTATGAACACGAAGATAATGCAGCTGTTTGGGATATTATTGCGGCTAACCTGTCAAGCATCCGTGCGGTTATGGATGACGAAGAAATTCGCGAAATATTAAAGCCTTTCACGCGCCAATTAATTGCCGGACAACTGAAGCGTCTGGGTTGGGAAGAAAAGCCCGAAGAAGCCTATTTTGACAAATTGCTAAGACCCACGATGTTAGCCCTGGCGTCTGTAAGCGATGAGTCTTCGATAGTTGACGAAGCGCTAGCTCGTTTTAAAAGGATGAAGAAGCCCGAAAATATACATCCTGATATCCGCGGTGTCATTTATGGAACGGCCGCCCGAAATGGAGGCAGGCCAGAATTTGAAAAACTGCTAAAGATGCATGATGCATCAATGTCGAGTGAGGAGCGGACTGTATTAGTCGGTGCTATCACCGGCTTTAGGCAGCCGGAGCTTATCAAACTCGCCCTAGAACAGGTCATGGGCTCTAATGTCCGGCTTCAAGATGTAACTTACTGGATAGCATATAGTTTTATGAACCGTCATGCAAAATCGCTAGCATGGGATTGGATGGTAAAGAACTGGAAATGGTTAGCCCATAATCTTGGTAATGATCTTAGTTTTTACCGTTATCCTATATATTCAGCCCGTGGCTTCAGCGATGCCACTTTCCTACCTAATTATAAAAAGTTTTTTAACTCTGTCATGAGCCCAGCGTTTGACCGCTCTGTTAAACAAGGGATAGAAATAATCGAGTGCCAATCAGCGTGGAAAGCCCGCGATATAAAACTTATCAAGGCTTACCTGCAAGCTCAATAAAGCTTAGTTACTAACAAAAAGTTATTAGTAACAGTTCGGCACGAAGTTGGTAACTTCAAATTTATGACCGCTTACCTCAATCGCGCCTAGACTGGAATCCCCCGTCCACTTTCTGTCCTGAAGCCACATTTCGGCCGCAAAATGCATTTGTCGTAACTTATTGGGTGTAATGTAATCCAATCCCATTCCCTGCTTGGTGGTTTCACGATACTTTACTTCTATAAAGTAAGCGGTCCTGTCTTTGACGGCTATGATATCGATCTCGCAGTAACGTGTCCGCCAATTCTGTGCCAATATTTTATAGCCATGTCGCTTTAAAAATTCAGCCGCTTGAGCCTCTGCCTCACGACCCACGCTAAAATTAGTCACGTGGCTGAAGTCTCTATAGCAGCCTTTACTGGAAGAAATGTACGTCTATGCAAATCACAAACTCCATACTTGACTAACCTTTCACTATGAAGCTTAGTGCCATAACCGACATGCTTATCAAAACCATACAAGGGGTATCGTAATGCAACCTCACGCATAAAATTATCCCTGGCTACTTTGGCAATGATGCTAGCCGCGCTTACCGCGGCGATAGTTGCGTCGGCCTTAACCAGCGTTTTGACGCTTGGCTTAGATGGCAAAAAATTAACGCTTCCATCAATGATTATCTCGTCATATGATACTTTTATTTGCTCCACAGCTCGTGCCATAGCCAACCCCACAGCCCTCGTGAGTCCTACATCATCAACTTCTTTGGAAGTCACCCAGCCAACACCTATCGCCTCAGCAATTTTTCTGATTTCAACGTCAGCTATATTCCTGTTTATTCGTGTAAGGATCTTTGAATCTGCCAACTTCCAGTGAGGTTCATCAGGCATTACGAAACTAGGCTTTAGTAATACGGCTGCCGCAACTAGCGGGCCCGCCCAAGAGCCCCTTCCTACCTCATCAATGCCAACCACTCTAACCATATTTCTAATGTTAGCAAATAACAGACACGTTTACCGATTATCAAGTTATTTTAGGTGACTTTTTCGTCTGAATTCTTTGTGGCGTCGGGTTCAGACTTTTGAGCATGAGCCGCCAGCGCTGCCTGAGCTTTTAGTTCAGCCTTAGCATCTTCTTCCAATTTCTTCTTTGCCTCGATCTCAGCTGCTGCTGCAGTTTCTTCCTTGAGTTTTTCCTCTTCTGCTTCAGCTTGTTCGTCCCTTACAGAATTAACGGCGCTTCTATCAAAATCTACACCACTTAGACGGGCCGCCTTACCTGTTCGCTCACGCATATAAGATAAATAGTTGCGTCGTACTTTGCTTCGTTTAGTAATTTCAACCTTAAGAATAAGCGGGCTATGTAGTAGGTATGATTTCTCAACACCTACACCACTCGCCATACGCCGTACGGTGATAGAAGAAGTGTGGCTTCCTTTACGGTCAGTACGTATAACTAACCCCTCGAATATCTGGACACGCTCTTTGTTACCTTCACGGATTTTTTGGTGCACTTTGACGGTGTCGCCGGAACGTGCATCCACTACCTGCGCTTTCTTATATTTGGCTCCAACTTTCTGAATGACAGATTCCATATTGTTCAAGGCCTTATGTTACTTCTATTACTTCGCTCTTTCGTAAAAGTATACCATATCTGTTACAGATAATAAATATAAGAGTAATGCTAACCGATAACTCGATAAATTTCTTCAAGGGTAGTAATGCCTTCAATAGCTTTCCGAATCCCGTCTTGTCGCATAGTGATCATACCGGCCTTAATTGCTGCGGTTTCAATTTCTTCCGTTGTAAGCTTATGGCCAGCCTGCTCCATCAAATGTGCTACCATTTCTGTCATAAGAAATTGCTCGCGTAAAGCAACCTGCCCCCGGTAGCCATAGGGATTTTCAGGACTAACTCCGGGTTTATAAAGCTGGAGGTTGTCTAAATTTGGTTTCTCGATTCCTTCAGGAAAAGTATCAATTATTTTTTGCAACCGCTGCTTTGTCGATTCGTCCGGTGTGTAACTTTGCTTGCTAGTTTCATCTAGCCGTCTAACCAAACGTTGAGCCATGATTAACCTTATGGCGGATAAAAACAGCGGGTTCTCGCCAATTACATCCATTAGTCTTGTAAGCGCGGCAGCGGCCGAAGACGCATGAAACGTAGAAAGAACTAGGTGTCCTGTCAACGAAGCCTGCAGAGCCGTTTTAGCCGTGTCTAGATCCCGGATCTCGCCCACCATCACTATATCCGGATCAAGTCGCAAAACTGCCCTTAATTTTTCCGCAAAGCTCTTGTCGGCCACACCTTGGGTCGTGACTGAAATCTGGGTAATCCCTTCGAACTGGTACTCAACCGGATCCTCGATTGTTATTATTTTGCGTTCCTGATTATTAAGGGAGTTAAGGATCGAGTACAGCGTGGTAGTCTTGCCGGAGCCAGTAGGCCCCACCGCCATAACCAAACCACTGGGTTTATCAATGATATCGTCTACAACAGCCCGCTCCTTTTCCGACAGGCCCAGACGGTCTAATTTGTACATGCCTTGCTTCATATTGAACAATCTCATTACGATATCTATACCATTTATAGCGGCTACGGTTTCCACCCTTAGATTAATGTCTACATCTGTACCCTCCGCCATTTTGACCTTCTGGGCAATATGCCCTTGTTGTGGCTCGGTTGATGCGGTCGAGACATTAGCCGCGCTAGCGACAGCGGACAATAATATACGGTTCTTAGCCGGTGTTAGATGGGCTATGGGATGCAACACTCCATCTATTCGAAGCCTAATACGTGTGAAATTTTTCTGATTCTCGATATGTATGTCAGAAGCGCTCAAACGGTGCGCTTGCTGCACAAGATAGGCGAGCATATCATCAGCTCGAACTTGTTCTAATGTTGCCGAGACCTTGGCTACAAGTTCTTCAGTGCCCGCGGTAGTAAGCTCTATGTTTTGATATTCAATTCTAGGCGGCGGATTGTATAGCCGCATATATTCACGAAAACCCGCCTCCGAAATCAATGAAAAACTTATCCTTTGCTCCAAGAAACGCTGACGTATACTCGCCATCGCCTGCTGTGAGGTTGTGTTCGTAACTCCAAATGAAATATTGTGTTCATCAGCATGGATAGGCGCAACCCTTAGGGTCGTTAATTCTTGGGGCGCAAGGATATGCTCATATAAAGGACGCTCTATTAGCGTTGAAGTATCAATATAGTTCATTCCTAGGATGCGAGCACGACGCAGTGTCGCCTGCTCTTCGTCCAGCCTGGCATCTTGTGACATATTGTCTATATTTAAGCATAAGAGGCGCTCCTAATGATAGGCTTTAAATAGCCTTGGTAAGCCAAATCAAAGACTTTTTCCTCTCGGGTCTATACTAATATACATGCGCGACCGACACCTTGCACTGATTGCTCATAATTTGCGCAGTTGTTATAACGTCGGATCATTACTAAGAACAGCGGATGGACTTGGCGTTAAGCGTGTTTTTTTAACCGGATATACGCCATATCCGATAAGGAACGGCGATACACGCCTGCCGCATATAGCAGACAATGTCCACAAACAAATCCAAAAGACTGCCTTAGGGGCAGAAGAGCTAATAAAATGGAGCCATTTCGCAACAATCGAACCAGCAATAAAAGCGTTGCGAAATGAAAATTACACAGTATTAGCCTTAGAGCAAACAACACATTCGATAATGCTGTCTGACTTTGTGCTACAGGATAGGATTGCCTTTATAGTTGGCAGAGAAGTAGAAGGACTAGAGCCCGAGGTTATAAAACTAGCGGATGACAGTGTTACTATACCCATGTTTGGTAAAAAAGAGTCATTCAACGTCGTCCAAGCCGCCGCCATGGCCTTGTATCATTGCCGTTTCTTCTTGTAATTTAATTGGGAGCCAGGCAAGTTATGGGATACTCAATATTGCGTAGCTTGCATTAGTAAATTAATGTGCGGGAAGTAAGCCCAACTGTTATAATACGTTCATGCTAAGACCAAAAAGGTCAATGCATCCATCGCACCGTAAACGTCATGGATCGCATCAAAAACACACAAAGCCATTTATAAAAGTCTACTTGCCGTATTTGCCTCTGACGATAATCGTAGCAACGGGCCTAATATTAAGTACGGCCTGGCAACCAAGGTCTGATAAAGCGGTCCTGGCATATGCAACTAATGTGAGCACAGCTGGCTTACTTGAAGAGACTAATCAACAACGGACTACGAATGGCAAAACAGTCCTCGCACTGAATAGTAAACTCAATCAAGCCGCACAGGCCAAAGCAAATGATATGGCTACCCGTAATTATTGGTCTCATAACACGCCAGAAGGCAATGAACCTTGGATATTTATTAATCAGGTCGGATATGTCTATAAACAAGCGGGCGAAAATTTGGCTTATGGCTTTGACAACAGCAATGGTACTGTCAACGGCTGGATGAATAGCCCCACACACAAGGCTAACCTGCTAGAAAATACTTACGCAGACGTAGGGTTTGGTTTTGCCAATTCAAGTGATTACCAAAGCACAGGTCCACAGACCATTGTCGTAGCCATGTACGGAACGCCCCAGGTTGCCGCTTCCACCACACCGGCAACACCACCTCCAACAGCCGCTGCCCCGGTTCAGCCCGCCACTAATCCTCCGCCTCCGGCACCCATAGCCTCGCAGGACGTTAGCAAACAGCCACTGTCCGTACCTTTTTCAGGCTCAGAATTAAAGACAGAAGAAGCCGAACCGGTTACCACTCTGCAAAGTCCTATCGCCGAGCCAAAACCACAAAAAGTATCCAGAATCCAGACCCTAACTGGAGGGAAGGCGCCTTGGAGCCTTTTTGTCTTAGGTATTCTTAGCGGTGCAGCTATTGTCTTCTTAGTACTGAAACATGGCCTAGGCTTACGGCGAATGCTGGTACAGGGTGAGCGATTCGTGCTTCACCACACCCTGCTTGACGTTACAATCGTAGCCTTTATAGCTTTATGTACAATTCTCACCCGCAGTGCCGGTGTCATTATGTAGATAAGTTAATTAGCGCGACTTTGATTCACTGGCAGAATATAGTCTCCGGTTTTTATGTTCTATTTACCATTCACACCTTAACTGTCAGTGTATTTTTACATTTTCCGCGCCGACGATTTCATGCAGACGAGAAAGATTGGAATCATCATCATTAAACTTCATAGGCAAGCGTATTATCTGCTTTTTAATTGATTGACCTAATACCAACACAACTTCAGTAGTCCCCAGACAATCGTCTATGACTTTTTTGAGTCTACCTAAAAGTTCCTGATCCCTGCCACTATCTAGACGAATATAAACCCTCTTAGGCGCTGAACTTTCGTCCGAGTCGGCGGCCATAATATATCTGCCATTTTTTTTAGTAGCCTTGGGAGGTGGCTTTTTTTTGCCCGTGGCCTGATAGGCTGTCGCTTGTTCGTATGTGATCTCTCGGACATCATCCACAAGCATTTTCATTTCACTAGTCGAATTACCAGCCTTGTCCGTACTATTTAGTTTACCTTTGGCAATAATGACTCTGTCGCGATCCCATATCCCGGTGGTTTGCTGGTAAATAGTCGGGAATAAAATCAATTCAAATTCTGTGGCCTTATCGGCGATTTTAACAAAAGCCATCTTCTGCCCTTTTTTAGTAGTAATCTCGCGAACATCCATTATGGCCCCACCGATTGTTATTGCCCTTCCCTCTAATTCAGGCTTCAAAGCACTAAGGGAAACCGTTTGCTCACTTAGCAAAACCTCATACGAATCCAAAGGGTGCTGTGATAAATATATACCTATTAGTTCGCGTTCCCACTGCAGCTGCTCCGCCACTGTACGCGAACCTCTTGCCTCTTTAAGCAATAGCTTGGGACGACCATCGGATGACCCGATTATGTTGCCAAACAAATCAGTCTGGCCACTACTTAATTCTTTCTGCATACGCGAAGCGAAAGCTAGCATGACGTCGAGGTTGTCTAACAGGTTGCCGCGCTCTCCAAAGCGGTCGAAAGCGCCGGCTTTGATTAAGCTCTCTAATGCTTTGCGGTTTACAGTCCGTACGTTTACTTTCGATAGAAAGTCTTCCAGGCTATTAAATGCCCCGTCTTGCTCCCTTGCTCGTAATACCTCCTCTACGGCTCCACGTCCTACATTTTTTATAGCGGCCATACCAAAACGAATTTGATTTACTCCCGGCACTACCGCGAACTCCACAAAAGATTCATTAACATCCGGCGGCAGTACATTGACGCCCATATGTTTGCACTCATTAATCTCAATCGCCAGTCGGTCAATATTGTCGTAATCGCTGGTCATGAGGGCAGCCATAAAGGCTGGCGGAAAGTTAGCCTTCAGATATGCCGTCTGGTAGGCTATCAGTCCATAACAGGCGGCATGGGCTTTAGGAAAACAGTAGGCTGCAAATGCTTCTAATTGTGACCAAAACTTCTCCATTGTACGCTTATCGGCACCTACAGTCTTGATTGCTCCTTCTATAAATGCTGTTTTCATTTTAGCCAGTTCTTCAGGCTTCTTTTTGCCAATGGCCTTACGCAGCGTATCTGCTTGTCCACCAGAAAAGCCGCACATCTCTTTTGATATCTGCATCACCTGCTCCTGGTAAACTATAATTCCGTATGTAGATCTAAGTGCTGCTTCCATGGCCGGATGCAGATATTCTATTTTACGCTTACCGTATTTCCGAGCGATAAAATCTTCTATCCACTGCATAGGTCCGGGCCGATACAGAGCCACCATAGCAATAATGTCATCAAATACTGTCGGTTTAAGCTCCTTTAGATAACGCTTCATACCAGCGGATTCGAGTTGGAACACTCCAGTTGTATCTCCGCGGCTAAGAAGCTCGAATGTCTTTTCATCCTCCATGGGAATTTCACCGATCGTAAGCTCTCGGCCATGTACTTTCTTGATTATTCTAAGTGCGTTCTTTATTACTGTTAGGTTAGACAGGCCTAGAAAATCAATCTTCAACAATCCTAGGTCTTCAATTGGACCCATGGAATATTGCGTAGCGACTACGCCCTTCTGAGCCATTTCCAATGGAGTAAATTTAACAATGTCGTCTGGTGCAATCACTACACCCGCAGCGTGTACACCATGGGAACGTATCGTACCCTCAAGCTGCACCGCCAGATCAAATACCTGTCTAGCTTGCTCGTTTGTATCGTACTCATGTTTTAGCTCAAAGTTGGCTTGTAGCGACGTTTTTAGTAGAATGTGGCGGCCCTGTACGGGAGGTGGAATCATTTTCGCTAGTCGGTCTGCGTCCGCATAAGGCACCTGCAAGACACGTGCGACGTCACGTACCGCGTTGCGTGCTGCCATCTTTCCGAACGTTACTATATTAGCGACGCGGTTGGCTCCATATTTATTTACGCAATATTCGATCACCTCGTCGCGACGGCTATCTTGGATATCAATATCTATATCAGGCATGCTGATACGATCAGGGTTTAGGAACCTTTCAAATAGCAAGTCATATTTCAATGGGTCTAATTCTGTTATCTTAAGCGCATAAGATATGATAGATCCTGCAGCACTGCCGCGCCCCGGGCCAAACACTATCCTGTGCCTTTTACCCCATCCAATAAAATCTGCAATAATTAAGAAATATCCGTTAAATCCCATGGCGTCAATCACCCCCAACTCGTACTGGGCCCTTTCCTTCACATGCGACGGTAAGGTTGCTATGGCTTCTTTCTCGCTTAGTAGTTGGGCCGGTTGCTCTTCGCACCCGCCATAACGCCAGGCCAATCCACGGTATACCATCTTATGTAGTAAAGTCATCTCAGTTTCTTGCTTGGGAACCGGGAATTTGGGAATTAGAATTTTGCCCAAATCAATCTCAACATTACATCTCTCAGCAATTTTCCGGCTGTTAATAATAAGCTCTGGGTTCGTTTTTCCCCACCGCTCTATAACTTCTGTTGGATCGTTTACATGAAGATCAAATTCTTTTAAGCTCATCCGCTTAGGGTCGCTCAAGAATGCGCCGGTTTGGACGCATAATAGAATTTCATGAGCCTGCTGGTCACCATGTCTTAAATAATGCGCGTCACAAGTTACGACGCAAGGTATTTTTAAATCTTCACCCATAGTTAGTAACTTCTTGTTCGCTTGTGTCTGGATGTCCCATCTGCTGGGGTGTTTGGGATGGCCGTGGTCTTGCAGTTCTAGGTAATACCTGTCACCAAAAACCTTCTTATACCATTTGGCTGTTTTGACCGCCTGGACATCCTGACCTTGCCTTAAAAGATCCCCCACCTCCCCTCCAATGCAACCGCTAAGCACGATCAAGCCTTCATGATATTTCTCGAGTAGCTCATGATCTATCCTAGGCTTATAGTAAACACCCTCTAAATTAGCTATGGTGCTTAAGGCCATCAGGTTCTGATACCCTTTGTTGTTCATGGCTAGAATAATCAAATGGTAGTATGTCTTATCTTTTACGGGGTCTCTTTCGGCGATCGTGCGTGATGCGATGTAAGCTTCCATCCCAATGACTGGATTTATGCCTCTTGTCTTTGCTTCTTTATAAAATTCAATCGCTCCAGACAGGGTGCCATGGTCGGTAATAGCAACCGCGCCCATACCTAGTTCTGTTACACGATCCAGCAAAGCTGGTACTTTTGTAAGACCATCCAATAGGCTGTACTGGCTATGATTGTGCAAATGCACATAGTCTTTTGGCTTTAGCGTCTTAGATTCTCCCATCGATAATGTTTATTTTAATGAATAACCTCATGCATAGCGATGCTTTTAATTACAACGCTTGGCTTTTATAAAGGTTGCCCTATTTGGGTGAGCTGGATTCTATGGTGCCTCTCAGGTTATCAAAAATGCGGCCAATAAGAGGTATGTCATCGAATAAAGATAAAGTCCAAATCAGTAAAGCCAAGATCACGGTAGCTCCGATGGCTCCCCCCAAACCGCTTAGTAGACCCTTAATTAGACTCATCTTATAAGTCTGGTTACGATTTATATAGCCACTTTCGTAGATACTGACCAACATCTGGCCAATCTCCTCATAACTTTTTTCTTTATTTTTTGCTTTTACCCGGGCCATTTTTTGGACTGGTCTTTATAAACTTCTTTAAATGATTTATAGCTTTCTTAGATTCTGTTACTGCTTTTTGCAAATCCTTGTCTTCAGCTTCACCATCATGAAGGGCACTTAACATTTCCCTGGCTTTGTCTTTGGCTACGCTGCCTTTTTCGACCGCAGCTTGCAACTCTTCTCTTGTCTTACTTTTAAGGCTTTTGGCTTTTGCCTGGCCTTGGTTGACCAACTGACTCAGCTCGCTATGCAAGTTTTTTAAGTTTCGCTCAGCTTCAGTCTTTGCCTTGTTAGCCGTATTCTTTATATCCTGACGAGTTTCTTTGCCGCTTTTTGGTGCGGTCAAAAGGCCAGTAATAAATCCAGCTATGGCTGCGAACAATGTAGTAGCCGCAAGTTTTTTTACGTTCTTTCCCATGCTTAACGATCCTTCTTTCCTCTACGCTTACGTTTATTTACCGACTTCACAAAATTAGATACATAACGGCCAAAAGCTACCGGTCCTGCTGTTTTGCTGAAAAACTCGCCTACAGTTCCGACTTTGTCGATTACGTCATCGGCTTTATCGGTTATCCTACGTACTTGTTTAAGTATTTTTATCAGTAATATAATAAAAATACTCGATATTATCAGTAATATACCCAACATAATTGACAATATGATCACCAATATCTGATAAGCGTCCATGTATTCGAGTCCTCCCTGTTTGATGGTACAGTCTTCAGTATAGGCTACCAGTGTCTGTAGTCAACTAGAGCTTATTTTTGCAACAATGATTGAATATATGAATAAAAGTCTTGATTTATGTCTTTGTCTTTTAGTGCAAAGTCTACCACGGTCTTTAAGTACTCAAGTTTGTTGCCGGCATCATAGTATTTACTATTCATGATTTCGCAACCTATGATCTGTTTTCTATCCGCTATCATCAGCTTTAAAGCGTCATTGTATAGTAGTTCTTGGCCGTTATTAATATCCATAATGTCCATCTGTTTGTATGCAATGTGTAAGTATTTAAAAAAGTCAGGGGTAAGTAAACAACCGCTCACAGTAGCTAACTGAGAGGGTGCCTTACTTTTACCAGGCTTTTCTATAATTGTGTCGATATTTATTAAATTCGAGCTTAGTTGTTTTCCTCCGGCAAAACCGTATCTCTTGTAATCTTCATCATTCTCAGACCTAATTAAAGACATTACGGGTGTTTGGTATTGGGAATAAACATCGATCATTTGCTGAAAGCGTGGTGGGTCAGCAAGAACAAAGTCGTCTCCAAAAGTGAATATAAAGGGTTCGTCCCCGATTAAATGCTCTGCGTTAAGCAGCGGCGTGCCATTACCGCGTGGCCCTTTTTGGCGTACATATATGAAGTTCGCCAAATCAGCGATTGCATTAACCTGCTCAAGTAGCGGTTCTTTGCTTGGGCCACCAGATTTAAGAGTCGATATAAGATCGGCGTTTGGACTATCGAAATGGTCTTCAATACTGCGCTTTGAGTAACCTGTTACAATTACAATATCTTCAATTCCCACCGATACCAGTTCTTCCACGATGTATTGAATTAAAGGTTTATCTACCAACGGAAGCATTTCCTTAGGCATCGCTTTAGTCTGTGGTAAAAAACGAGTCCCAAACCCCGCCGCCGCAATTACGGCTTTGCGTATGGATTTTTTATTACTACTCATCGACGACAATTATACACCTAGTCGTTTTTTAATAAGTTCTTGGGCAAGAGCTGGGTTAGCCTTGCCTAAAGACTTCTTCATTACCTGTCCTACCATGAAGCCGACAGCCTTCATTTCGCCGTTTTTTATATCTGTTGCGGCCGCTGGGTTAGCTTTTAACACTTCCTCGATTATCTTTGAAATTTCTGCTTCATCAGTCACCTGGGTGTAGCCTTGTTCTTCGGCGTATTTTCCCATGTCATCCGGTATCGCCCCGCTTTTTAGCAAATCGCCTATTAGGTTTTTTGCTGCGGTAGAACTGAGCTTGTTTGCTTCGCACAGGTAATAAATCTGTTTATACGCTTTCTCACGACTACTGTTGTCTATTTCGCTTCGTACTTCTTGCTGGCCACGTCGAAACGGTATTTCAGTATTCACAAACCAGTTCGACAATGCCCTTGCTAGTTCTGGCTCCTCGAGATTTGACTCCAACAAAGATAGGTAATTAACATGATCATCTTCAATCTCTGCCTCAAGTAAAGTATCAGTCTGACTTATATCCATACCAAGGTAGCCCAAACGCTTCCTCCATTCGCCAGGCATGATTGGCATAGTCCGCTTGGTTTCTTCAGTAGCTTCTACGGTGATGACAACTGGCGGTAAGTCCGGATCTGGAAAATAGCGGTAATCATGAGCGTCTTCTTTGTCACGCTGTGAAAAAGTTTTTTGCTTGGCATCGTCCCAACCTCTGGTTTCCTGAACTATACGTTCGCCCTTTTCCAGTAGTTCAATCTGCCGGTTTATTTCGTAATCTACCGCTTTTTCTACACTTCGGAATGAATTCAGGTTCTTAGTCTCACTGCGTGTGCCTAACTTTTCAGGGTCTTGGCTGACAGAAAGGTTGACATCAAAACGCATATTTCCATGATACAAATCAGCATCTGACACGTCAGCGTAACGCATCAAAAGGTACAATTCTTTCACGTATGCCTTGGCTTCAATAGCGCTGTGCATTTCAGGCTCCGACACAATTTCAAGTAATGGTGTGCCTGCTCGATTCAAATCAACTAGGCTGTAATCTTTCCCGGCTGGATGAGTGCTTTTACCGGCGTCGGCTTCCAGGTGGGCATGGGTAATGCCAATAGATTTTTTCTTTCCGTCTACTATTATTTCAACCTGGCCTCCGACAATAATTGGTTGTTCGAACTGCGTAATTTGGTATCCCATCGGCAAGTCAGGGTAGAAATAGTGTTTACGATCAAATGTCGAGAACTTTGCCGGCAGCGAGCCAAGTGCCAGCGCGGCCCGCATGGCATATTTAATAACTTCTTTGTTTAGGTACGGCAAAGCGCCGGGCATTCCAAGGCAAATATGGCTTATGAGCGTATTCGGTTTTGCGTCTCTTGCGTCATTTTCTACCGCAGCAAATAGTTTTGTTGCCGTCTTAAATTGCACATGGCACTCTATTCCAATTGTAGGTTTGTACTTGCCACGAACTTCAGGACTAATCACAGTTGAGCACCTTCATATATAAAAGAATAGCCGTAGATGCTGATTGGGCCAGTGTAAACAGTACTACTTCTGATCGTTGCCATCAGACTAACAGCTATTAGTCTCCAGCTACTGTCGCTCATAACTTTTGCTTATCAACTTCGACGTTATCTTCATCAAAGGCGCCTAGATCTTTGAGTGCTTGCCTTATGCCTAGCAATGCTCTTTTAACGTCGTCTTTCTTTAGCTTTAGCGTGTCGTCATCTGCTATTTTTTTCTTTAAATTATGCGCATACCATACCGCATCGTTATTTGATAATTTGCGCTGGGCATCTACCAGACGCTCACCCATGGTCTTGCCCTTGAATCGACGTTTTTTGAGCGCCTCATTAAGTAGCCTGTCTGCTTCTGTCACTGCCCAAGGCCAGGTTTCCTGATCCTTACAGTACCCCTGCAACTCCTTCCATTTAGATGAGAAGTAATTGTTTTTTAGCCGTCTAGGCACTCGTTTAAATATAGCGCCTCCTATACTCGCCATAATCAGCACACACAAAGCAACTCCGAAAATAATTTCTAAGCTCATCTTAAAATTCCCTCTGTAGTTGATGCTAGTTCCAGTAATTCACGATCTTGCCTTTGCTTACCCATCAGCTGAATCCCTACCGGTAAGTTATCACTCAACCCCGCAGGCATACTTATAGCGGGTATGCCCACAAGATTTACAGCCACAGTCATAATGTCGTTTAAGTACATCTGTAGTGGGTTATCTGTGTGGTGGCCTATTTTAAAAGCGGTAGTCGGGGCAACGGGCCCGATTAAGAAATCGACATCCTTAAAGACATTTTCAAATTCTCGTATAAGTTTGGTGCGTACAGTTTGTGCTTTTCTGTAATAAGCATCGTAGTAGCCACTACTTAAAACATACGTGCCAATCATAATTCGCCTTTTAGCCTCGTTTCCAAAGCCGATGGAGCGTGACTTTGAGTAACTTTCCTGTATGTTACTAGCCTCTGGATAACTATAACCATACCTTTGCCCGTCATAACGGCTTAAGTTACTGCTGACTTCCGCCGGGCATACTATATAATAAACCGCTAATGCCAGCGGCAAGGAGGGTATAGTTACCTCTTTTATCTCTGCCCCAGCCGATCTTAGCTTATCTATGGCAACCTCTATGAGTCCTTTGACGTCCGCGTCGACTCCTTCGGCCATATATTCCTTTATTACACCGATTTTCCTTCCATATAAATCGATCGGACTATCCGTAGACACGTAGCCTTGTTCTTGCCGGTCGATCATGGTGCTATCCAATCCATCTTTGCCTGCCATGATATCCAAAAGTAAACTTGCCTCTGTTACGTTGCGTGTTAGTGCGCCTACCACATCGGTACTGCTTGCCATAGCAACCACTCCAGAGCGTGAAACAAGCCCGTAAGAGGGCTTCAGCCCTACCACACCGCAAAAACTGGCAGGTTGCCGTATGGAACCACCAGTGTCGGTGCCGATAGCAGCAGGGGCCATTTCTAATACCACGGCAGCAGCCGAACCGCCTGATGAACCACCTGCTACCCTGGTTTTGTCGTGGGGATTTAAAGTCGTGAAGAAATCGCTGTTTTCTGTGCTCGAACCGTGCGCAAACGCATCCAAATTAGCTTTTGCTACACATATCGCACCCTCGGCTTCCAGACGTTCAATAGCAGTTGCTTGATACGGGGCTTCAAATCCTTTTAAGATATTACTCGCTGCAGTTGTCTCACATCCGAATGTCAGAAAATTATCTTTGGCAATAAACGGTACCCCTGCCAACCGTCCTATTTTTTCACCTTTCGAGGCAAGCACATCTATCTCCCTGGCCCTTTGCCTTGACCGGTCCTGGATGGTCGAAATAATTGCCTGATATTCTTTCTTTTCGTTAATAATTTTTAGAGATTGTTCCACCATTGCAGATGCCGTTACTTTGCGTGCCTGCACGTCATCAGCAATTTCAGAAATTGGTTTCCAGAGGTTAACCATTATTTACCTCGACTATGGCAAAAGTTGTAAAGCAAACCTTACGGTGAGGGTCGTATTTACCTCTTGTCATTCCAGTATTCTCTTCACTTTTATATGTCTACCCTCTCTAGATGGTACGTTTTTTAGAAGTTCGTCAGGCGTGGCTCCATAATCCTTAACCACGTCCTGACGCATGACATTCACGAGTCCTGTAACTTGGCTTGTCGGCTCAAAGCTACTCGTTTCAGTCGCGTGCAACTGCTCAACGTATTCCAGAATTGAGCTTATTTCACCCTTGAACTGCTCGACTTCTTGGTCGGTTAGGCTAAGCCGCGCTAATCGGGCCAAATGTAATATATCCTCACGTGTAAGCTTCGCCATTTCTATCTATAAGTATAGCAGAAAACAGGGTTGATGCTTAACTGGTCAGGATCCATCTCACCACCATATCACGAAGTTTTTTATACTCTGCTTCCTCGTATTGCATATTGGCTATGCAATACTGTTTTCCTTTCATATTGGTACAGAACATACTATCCTGCATGTCGCCAGTATCATGCATGAATAAGCAATTAGTCAGCCTGCCGCACCAGCTGACACTGAAGCAGTTGGAGCATTCGCCACTGTCCTCCAACCTTATACAAAATGTCGAATCTCCAGAACGCTGGCTTGCGACCATGAACTCGCAGCCAGCTAAACCATCGGAGAACAAAATATTCTTACAAGTCCTTATGTCCTGTGAACGATAAACATTTTCCGAGCGTGTGATGTTATCTGACTTACTTATATTCAGTGAATCTTCATATCTTTCGGTAGTCGTAAAGTTAATTTCGTTCCAGGCAGCTAGAACGTCCTGAATATTTTGCAATGGCCGCTTTGGCCGTAAATAATCAGTAGCCTCGCTAGCGCCCGCTATTTCTATACCTCTGGCATTTTCCATTTTCATGAACTTCGTAGGGTTAGTTGACTGGGCCCAGGTCTGGCTACCATCGATAGCATCAGTCACAACCTGCGGCAATCTCACATCAAATGCAAATTTTTGCATAAATTGTTCCAAGCTCAAGGGGTTTTTGTAGCCAAATACCTGGCCGACAATCTTGTCGAGTAACTGCTGAGCTTCATGCTCTGTCATTTGTCATCCTTACCTTTTTTAATTTTATCGCGGCTTGAAGAGTGCATAGCCAACAACTCACGTAAGCTGCCAATATTCCTTTTGGCCATCTGATGCTTCTGGACCTCAGAGGTTTCCTGGTTGTCGCCACCAGCAAGCTGCTCGATGAATTCTTTAGAAAATTTAATCGGTTGGGTGGATACTGTAGCCCCTTCTACAAATTTATCCGGCAGTACCTGCTTAAGCTCTCCTATATTTTCCCGAGGATTTTTTTCACCTTGGGGAGCATCTACTGTCCTAGCTTTTATACATGGTGACATCTGTCCATTCGCTAACACACGAACCATACACTCGCGGGGATGCAGCTCCGTAAGCATCTTGACCTTCACTTCAGTTTCCTTAATCCCCTTAGCATGCTCCTCTTCAACTAATTCCTTAGGAAGCTCCATATTCAGATTACCTTCCAGAGCCCTGGCATCTTCTTCTGAAACCTTAAAAGCATAGTAGTTATATACGTTTGCAAAAATTGCGTCCCGTAAGTCTTTCTCGACTTGTCCGAAGTATTGCTGCGTAAGGATAACTGTCAGATTAAACTTACGAGCCTCGGCCAGAATGTGAGCCAATGTGGGATTCTGCACTACCGACACTTCATCAATTATCAAAATAACCTTTTGCCCAAAAGCACGCGCCTGTGCTAAGAGGAATATCTGCTGAAATAGTAACCCTGCTACTGTCTTGACTACTTTCTCACCCATACTGACCTTGTTAAGAGAGAAGACTGTTAAGAAATTGTCTTGGATTGTCTTGGCCAGCGAAGTTTCACTTTCACCGATTAGTGAAGGCTGTAACTGCATTTCGTCAACCAATGAAGTTATCGGTAGTATGGTCTCGTTATAGAATTGTGTGCGTAGTTCGTTAAAATCGGCTCCGAAAAACTTGGACACATTCGTAGGGACATAACCCTCTACATGGCCGATAATTTTATTACGGTACTCAACGTCATTCAAAAAACGACGCATATTTTCCAGAGACATAGTCTGCGCGGTCATAAGCACAAACAGGGTGAAACGCAGCAGTCGATCCAGCCTTGCACTAAATTGATCTGCCAGTAGAGATTTAAAAAGCGTCGCCGTAAGTTCAGTGGCTGCAGTCAAGTCAGTACCCGCTCCAGCGAATAACTCCGTACTATCATGTTTACCAAAGCTGACGATTTTTGTATCCGGAATGTGCGCAAAGTCATCGGCAATCACGGCATGTGGATCAATAACGATAACCCGATAATTCATCTTTAACTGCGTACGCGCTAACCTGTCCACAAATAAACTGATGAATTTTGACTTTCCGCTACCGCTCGCCCCAATTATGAAAGAATGTTTATCGAAATCATAGCTTGTTAGATTCAAAAAGTAATTACTAGCAGCAAAGGGAAAAGTATTTACCTCGAACAGCGCGTCTACATTAGTCGTATTTAGCAGGTTAAGTGCCTTCTCGATATTGAGATATTTCGAGATATTTTTTTTCATGTAGCGCGGATTGTTACTAAAGTCCACTGCAAGCAGATTGCTCGGAAAGAATGTTAATGTCTTACTGCCCATAGACCATTGTCCGGCAGTGTCATTAAAGTACAGTTGTAATTTAACATAGGCCTTCTGACTATTCAGCGCACGGACGTTAAATGCCGCAAACTCCAATTTCTTAGCCTTTTTTACGGAGTATTTCTCTTTGAGGTCCAGCAGGTTTCCGCCCTCTACAAACTGAATAAACCGCTGCTTAACGGTGGCGTTCGGCAAGGCAATATCTTCTTCTGGTACAGGACGAAGTATCACTCCTTCCAGGTTATTCGATAACACGCCAAGGTCTTTTTCGCTAACTACAAAATACCTGACAACATTGTCCTGGAACCTCATTATGATACTAAAACGGCTCAACATACCGGCGTACTGAGAAAATGCCCTGAATAAAGCCGTCCATTGTTCATTTGTTACAGCCTGGCCTAGAAGGTACGCTTCAAAATAATGCATCCGGTTCTCTGATTATCTTCAGTGATTGTAACGCTTTTCCTTAAATCTTCACAGTTTGGCCTTTATTTCAGTAATCGTACCCCTAAGTTCGGCGGCTTTTTCGAACTGCAGGTTGGCAGCAGCTAATTCCATTTGGGAGGTCAAGTCACGGATGAGATGGCCATATTCGTCCTTAGGTATTTTTTTGAGGTCAAGCTTTCGCCCCGACTTTTTGTTTTCGGGCATGTCCGGTCTCATGCCTTTTTCAATAGCTTTAGCTATTCCCTGGGGAGTTATTCCATGTTCCTTGTTATATGTTTCCTGTATTTTCCGACGGCGTTCTGTCTCATCGATAGTACGTTGCATGCTACCAGTTACCCGATCGGCATACATAATTACTCGCCCCTCTAAGTGCCTTGCAGCACGGCCAACCGTCTGGATAAGAGCTTGTTCACTTCTCAGAAAACCCTCCTTGTCAGCGTCCAGAATTGCCACTAAGCTAACTTCGGGCAAATCCAGTCCTTCCCTCAGTAGATTTATGCCGACAACAACATCATAAACACCCAGTCGCAGATCTCTAAGAATATCGGTACGGTCTAAGGTATCAATGTCGCTATGAAGATACGTAACTTTTATCTGAATCTCCTGTAAATACTCCGTAAGGTCCTCGGACATACGCTTAGTCAGGGTCGTTACTAGAACCCTTTGCCGCTTTTTCACAGTCTCTCTTATTTCATGAATAAGGTCGTCTATCTGGCCGATTATGGGTCTTACCTGGATTATAGGGTCAAGCAGGCCTGTGGGCCGTATGACTTGTTGGGCTGACTCCGGACTCCGGCTTAATTCGTATTGGGAAGGCGTGGCACTGACATATATAAGCTTGTTCACATGCCTTTCAAATTCCGTAAATGTCAGCGGCCGGTTATCAAGAGCACTAGGTAAGCGGAAACCATGTTCTACTAACACTTCCTTACGGGCTCGATCTCCGTTATACATGCCACGCACCTGCGGAATGGTCATATGGCTCTCGTCTATGAACATGATGTAGTCATCCGGAAAGTAATCAAGTAAAGTAGCAGGCTGCTCGCCTGGTTCACGGTCTGTTAAATACCGGCTATAATTCTCAATACCTTTAACAAAACCGGTTTCTTGTAGCATTTCTAGGTCAAACCGGGTTCGTTGCTCCAAACGCTGGGCTTCCAGTAGCATCCCATTCTTTTTGAAGTAAGCCAGGCGTTCAGCCAGTTCGTCTTCAATCTTGCCTAGCGCTTTTTGCAACTTATCCTGAGGGGTCACATAGTGGCTCCCCGGAAAAACCCTTAACTCCTCCATCTTTGCTAGTATCTCTCCTGTAAGCGGGTCAATCTTCGTAATCCTATCAACTTCGTCACCGAAAAACTCAACCCGATAAGCTAATTCCTCGCCGGCAGGAAATACGTCCACAACATCGCCGCGCACCCTGAAAGTGCTACGATGAAAGTCAATGTCATTACGCTGATACTGGATATCTGTCAGGTGGCGCATAAACTTATCCCTAACTTTACGCTCCCCATGCTTTACACTTACTGCTAAATTACCGTAATCCTGCACGGATCCAATACCATATATACAACTCACACTAGCGACGACCACCACATCACGTCGTGTCAGTAACGCGTCTGTGGCGGCATGCCGCAACCTATCAATCTCTTCATTAATTTGAGAGTCTTTCTCTATATAAGTATCAGATCGCGGTATGTACGCCTCCGGCTGGTAATAATCAAAGTAGCTGACAAAATAATGAACCGCATTATCTGGGAAAAAATTCTTGAATTCGCCATAAAGCTGAGCAGCCAGCGTCTTATTATGGCTAAGTACCAGAGTCGGTCTCTGTACATTTTGGATGACATTAGCCATCGTAAAAGTCTTGCCTGAACCCGTAACACCCAAGAGCGTTTGTTCATTAACGCCCTTGTCTAAACCCTTAACCAATTGGGCAATAGCCGTCGGCTGATCACCTAGCGGCTCAAAACTCGCCTTAAGCCTTAACTTATTCACCACATAATTGTATCAGTACTACCTAACGGTAGATCTTCATGTATCTGTGATTCTGGATATCGAGGATCGACACCAGCTTCGCTACTAGTTCTATCGCATCCTCGCTAAATACGACATCATTTTGATGCCTTTGACCGGCAACATCTAGAATTTTTACGATTTCATCGCTTATCCCACCACCGCCCTGCAAGAAACCAATCGGCGTGTCAGTTTCCATAGCTATTGTGAACTCATGCAACGTGCCTAGGCGGCCGCCAATGCTAACTACTGCGTCGGCTGAGTTAATTAGAAGGCTGTCACGGCCTACGTAGTGCAAGCCGGTATAAAGTATCGTGTCATAAGCCTTGACTGGCAGCCGATATTTAAGCACGTGCTCGATTTTGCTAGCCGCGGGGCTGATTCCTACGCTCATCTGTCC
>CAZWFS010000005.1:71674-88051 GCA_964633325.1 uncultured Candidatus Saccharibacteria bacterium
TATAGCTTTCTGCGGCGTAATTTGGTAGCCCTACGGTAGCACCTGTAAGTAGCGAATGGCCGGCTTTGGCGAGGGCCTTGCCTGCCGCAACAGCTAATTTTCTGCCTTCTTCCACGCTATGACCCTTGGCTGCTCCGGATACACATATTTGGTACATCAGCGTGAATCCTGATTACTAGCGGTTGGTATGCTGAGGTTTTGAGCTTTGAATTGCAATTTGAAAAAATTTGTCATTTTGTCAGATAGTTTTCCATCTGCTTAAATACTGATCGCTCTATTGGTGCCTGTACCAGGTATCGGGCTATCAGTTCATGTCGCAAGGCTTCCCGCATATTGCGCACGATCTGCTTATGATAAGGAATATTATTGCAATAATTCAGACTGGCGTCGAGCAGATTATAGGACACTACGCCGTCAGGATAAGCTGCCCCCAGATAGTTAGAGCTATGCCAAAATTTCAGCTCCGGATCAAGTTGAACCATCAGTTCTGATACCGACTTCCAGTCTAGCTCTTCTGATTGGATATGAGGCTCAAACAATTCCAGTCTATTACTATCAGGCGCGCCAAAATGTCGTTGCAACACGATCCAAGGTAGAGGACTATCCGCCAAATTAATAATAGAATTTAAACGACCATTTGTGGCTTCAGACACCAGTGATCCAAAGTTAGGTTTTACCTGCTGAAGCTTACAGTACACGCTAAAGACCCTAATCTGATGGAAACAATTTATAATTTGGGGCAGGACGGTAATGTAAAACCCTTGAAGCCTTCTTAAGGGCAAGGGTAAGATGGCTATGGCGCCCATTAAGCGGATACAAATCAGGTTATTACGCTCTATGTTCACATAATTAACAGTCGGTTCTCCCCACTTTTTGGCCGAAATCGCCAAGATTTCGATTTCGCGGTTTTCAAAATCAGTGCTTTTAAGTGTCTTGCATTTAAGCAGATAACGGCTATGCCAAGAATTACTTTCCATAAATAATACCGCGGCAAATAATTCAGATATTCTCTCCCTCTTTAGCATGGAATCAATTGAGCGATAGCCTAAGTGCTTCATAACGTTCTTAGGGGGTATAACCTGGAGTAACCGTTTGGCTGTTGAAGGCTTAAGGGCCCAGCATGCCTGAGGAGCGTCTAGTTTTTTGAGTGAAGACTTTATTAGGAGAATAGCGTCTTCAAAATTATCGGATTTTGTCGCTTTCATTGCAGACTTTAATGACTGGTCGTGGGTCTTGACCAGTTCCAACAGTGAATGATAGAGCTCCTCGCCGTTAGTGTCTTCAGCGTCCAGCCCAAGCTCTTGTAACTTTAACTTACCCAATGATGAGATTTCCGCCGCCATACGTACATCCACACTCGGGAGTCCGGCATCTTGTTCCAGGCGTCTTATCATAAGGCTGAAACCAGGCTCACTAGCCCCCAATAATTCCGCAAGCAGTCTCGCCATAGTTAACATAAGCATAACATCTCTAACAGTTTAGAGTCCAGAATTAAGAGCTGGCGGCTTCAGTAACGACCTACACGCATTTCGCACTTGAGTGCCCGGTGCGATTTCTTTTCGAGGAACGGACCGAGCTGTACATCTAGGTACTGATCGGGAGTACCGCAGGAGAAAATCACTCGCTTCGCTCCTGGCAGCATATTAATGATAGATCAAGGAAAAATCGTGCCTGGTGCCAAGAATCCGCCTCGGGCGGATGGTGCGGATTGCGCAATCTATCCTAAAACCGTTGGGGCTTATACCATTCAGGCGCGGCTTTAAGCAGCTCGCTTAAAGCGTGGTCGCTTAACAAACCTTTTTGCGCCCCTACATTCTGTACGACGTTCATAGAATTGATAGGCGCCCATTGGAGCGCGCCCTCAATATTAGCACCTTTTATGAGCGCGGCCACAAAGGTGGATGCAAAAGCATCGCCTGCACCCGTGCGCTCAAAAGGAGGTTTAGGATCCGGATAAGGAGGCATTTTGAAGCGGTTTTGGCCATCACTAGCATATGCCCCGGCCGGGCCATCCGTAATAACCACTATAAGAGACCCTAGATTGTGCAAGCGATCAAGGAGGTCATGCAAGTCGTGGTGGCTACCCCTCGTTATCAACACTGCTTCCTCGCGGTTCACAACCAGCACGGTTGTCCGCTTATATAGCTCCTTCAGTCGTTCCGCACCGGCTTCTAGTTGGAATGTGCCTGGTTGAAAAGCAAATTTTACTTCCGGATTATCCTTCAGCCAGTCCGCTACCTTGTCGTGGTAACTGTCTAAGGCATTCTTACTGATAGAGCTGAAATATATCCACTTGGGAATATCATTCTCGCGGAATCTTGGCCAGTGATAATCATATTCTTCATGCTTGATAAGTATCGTGCGTTCTTCTTTGTACCATAAAACGAAATGATAATTGCTAACTTTTCCAGGATTGATATGGACGAAACGCGCATCAACCTTTTTGCGGTGAAGTGAAGCAATAATCTCCCGGCCATGTGAATCTTCCCCGACATTACTGATTAACCCGCTACTAAGTCCAAGTTTGGCAAAGCTAGCTGCTGCATTAGCTGCATTTCCCACCGCCTCAATCAGCTCCGCGTGATCAAACGGGATCTTTGTGCCAAATGGCATTGCCAGCCATTTTCCGTGCTCATTTTCATACGTATGCGCCCTGTCATCCAACAACTTTATAAAAGCGTCGGTTACAACATCCCCTATCGCTAAAACATCTATTTTACTCATCCCACCCTCATTTTAATTAGTTTATTATAGCCTTCCCCGAGGCACCAAACATGTCGATTTTGCTTTCAACCACTTCTTGAACCGCATTAATGACTTCGTCCATAAGCTTTACTACGGCATATTCGGTTGGATTTTCGTCCAGTTCTCTTTCTAGGGTCTTACGGTAGGCTACTCGCATATCAGAATTTATATTGATCTTGCTAACACCTATCTTCACTGCATCGACAAAATAATGCCCAGGCGTACCACTGCCACCATGTAAGCTTATATTACAGTTAATGGCATCCCTTATTCGCTGCAAAAGCTCTAAATCCAGCATCTTTTGGACCGGATAACTGCCATGCAAGTTCCCTATGGCTGCAGCAAAGGTATCTATGCCCGTCGCTTCCACGAATGATTGTGCCGCCTCAGGCGTACTAAATGTTTTTTTTATCTCTTCATAATCGAAAGCTTCGGTATGCACATTGGAGCTGCCGCCAAAATAATGAGGCTCACTCTCCACTAAAGCGCCCGTCAGCTTGGCATATTCCACAACTTCTTTGGTCGAAGCTACTATTTCGTCTAATGTCGCGTCATGTTTTGCCTGACTTACGTCGATATGTATGAACTCAAATCCTGCTTCGATGCCGGCCTTGGCAGTATCTACCGATGGAGAATGATCAAGGTTAATAAACATTTCGACACCATACTCGCGGCGATAATTGTTAACCATGTCACGTACGTTATCCAGCCCAAGCGCTTCAACCTCGCCTTGGCTAACTTCCACCATCAATGGCGCCTGTTTGTTCTTGGCAGCCCTTGCCACCGCAATAAGTGTCTCCTGGTTATCAAGGTTAAAAGCGCCCAACGCAAAGTGCTCTGCACGTGCTCGTGCCATGTATTGTCGGGCATTTTTACAATTTTCTCGTATCTGTACTAATGTCAAAGGCATATTTTATTTCGCTATTTGCTTATGTTTACTATTAGCATACCATATATTAAGGTGCGTTATTAATTGAAAACTCAGATATTATGCGATTATTAAGCAAGCGGCAGGCGGTCCAAGCATTATTATGGTTGCTACCTTCAGCGATAGAAATAAGCGTTTATGTATTGATGGCATTGGCGCTGCTAGCAATCAGCAATTTTAATTTCATCAGCGACTTTCTTTTAATTCCTGCTGATTTTAGTTTTAAAGAAGCGCTCCTAGGCTCGCTGGAAAACCTACTAGCTGAGCTGGTAGGCACTCAAATGGCCGCTACATTGATAACTGGTATTTTCTGGGGAATAGTCGGTATGCTTGTGTATGTATTCATCTGGCTGTTTGGTAACTTTTCCACCGAACTCAGTAACGACCTTGCGATTACCAAATATGTTCATCCACGTGGTAGTGACACCTATTCACCGCTCAAAGGATTAGTATTCCGCTTATTATTCCACATATTCACCATAGTTATTTTGTTGGTTTACATTAATGTACTAATTACGGTATTTTTGCCTTTGTGGACTACTAGATATAGTGGCTTGATTGATTTATGGCCACAACAGGAAGCAATTATTAGGGCGTCACTGGCAATTTTATCCCAAGTATTAGCCCTACATATATTAACGATATTTGTTCGCCTGTTATTATTCCGCAAAAGAGTTTTTGGCGATTAATCTAAGGCTTAGCAAGTATCTCGTGAGCCGCAATTACTATGTGTTTGGCCGTAAGTCCGAAATGTTCTAACAATTGCTGCGGTTCGCCGGATTCGCCGAATCGGTCTTGCATACCCAGCCGCTTCATCCTGGTCGGAAGTTCCTCGCCCAATAATTCAGCGGCTGCCCCACCAAGACCGCCTATAATCTGCCCTTCTTCTATTGTAATGACTGCCTTTGTTTTCTTGACGCTTTGTAATATTGCTACATTGTCCAACGGCTTAATCGTAGGTACGTGAAGCACCTCTGCATCAATGCCGTCTTTGAAAAGGTTTTCTGCCGCTACCAGGGCTTGATAAGTCATCGCACCGGTAGCTATAATCGTAATGTCCGTCCCTGGAGCAAACACATATGCTTTTCCAATCTCAAACGGCGTATCTGCAGTTGTGAAAACAGGTGTTGCCTCCCGAGCTAGACGCATGTAGCCAGGACGTTTGTCGGTAGCTAGAGCCAACGTGGCCTTCTCTGCCTCCACGCTGTCGCCAGGAGCCAAAACCACCATATTTGGCAGTACTCGCATCAAAGCGATATCTTCCAGCATCTGATGAGTAGCACCGTCTTTTCCTACACTCAAACCAGCATGACCGCCTATAATTTTTACTGGCCGGTCATTCAAGCAGATGGTAGTACGGATCTGCTCCCAGTTGCGTCCCGGACTGAACGCCGCATAACTGGCAACGAAAGGTATTTTATCCATGGCCGCTAAACCTGAAGCCACTGTCGCCAAGTTTTGTTCGGCTACACCGATTTCTACGAATCGTTCCGGAAATTCCTTGGCAAATAGGCTCATTTGAGTAGATTCAGTCAGATCGGCGCAAGCGGCAACCACATTCTCATCCCTTTTCCCAGCCTCTAATAATCCCCTCCCAAAGCCCTTCCGAATAGGCTCCTGCACAATATCCTTCGCTAGAATATCTTTCACCAAATGCATATCAGTCATCACGGTCTCCCTTAAGCGAAGCGAGTACTTTGGATAAAAGGGAGTCATGCATAGTGCAGCCAGAGAAATTACTTGACGCTGGCCAGTAATTTCCCTGCGCGAAACGCACCCTTTTATTCAAAGTGGGAGTGCTCATTCGTGTTCGCTCCTGATCCGACCCTGCAGAGTTCTTAACTCATGCAACGCCTCTTTTGCCTGCTCGTGATTTGGCGGGGCACCATGCCAATGAAAATCATACTCCATAAAGTCAACACCCTTGCCAGGAATGGTATGGGCAATTATCATGACCGGTTTTTCAACGATTGCCCGCCCCATAGCAGCCGCGTCAATAATAGCTTCCATGTTATTGCCGTCAATTTCGATCACATGCCAGCCAAAAGCCTCCCACTTGGCCTTAAGATCTTCCAGCGGCATCACATGCTCTGTTGGCCCGTCAATTTGGATGTTGTTACGATCGATAATACCTATAACATTATTCAATTTGTATTTTGCTGTCAGCATGGCCGCTTCCCATATGTTACCCTCATCTAGTTCGCCGTCGCCCATTACCACATATACCCATCGATGATGGTCTTTGTTCATCCTCATGCCGAGCGCCATTCCTGCTGCCTGGCTCAGCCCACATCCCAGCGGTCCGCTAGTATTCTCCATACCAGGTAGTTTTGTGCGTTCAGGATGTCCCTGCAGCCTAGAGCCGAATTTACGTAACGTCATCAGTTCTTTGCGTTCAAAATAACCTGCATTTGCCATGGTCGCATATCGTACAGGCACACAATGCCCATTACTCAGAAGAAGGATGTCACGCTGGTCCCAATCCGGGTTAAGGGGATCCTGCTTCAAAATATCAAAATATAGTGCAGTAAAAATGTCGGCCAGACCAAGTGGTCCGGCGCTATGCCCACTCCCAGCTTCCTCCAGCATCTTGATGATATCCTGCCGGATGTCGTTAGCCTTTTCTTCGAGCTGCTTAAGCGTTAGTCTGGTCACCCTTTTTATTAGGCCCTTCTAGGTTATTTCCTTAAGTGTAGCATATGCTTTTTCGGGATCCTCGGCCTTCTGTATGAAGCCGCCGACATTCAACACGTTTACGCCTAAATCCGTCAACTGCTTAACGTTTTGGGAGGAAACTCCGCCGTCCCAACCTATCTCTACGTGGGGATAATGGTGCTTCAACTTATCAATCTTATCTTTATAATCATCGATATTGGGCTGGCCTCCGAAGCTTCCAAGTTTTCCCGCAAAAATCAGTACATGATCTACTATTTCAGCAATAGGTGCGATGGTATCTACTCCGGTAGCGGGTAGAAGAGCTATTCCCACTTTTACGCCTGCTGCGTGAAGCTTTTCGGCTATATCAGCAAAATTGCCATCGGCTTCAGCATGAACTATTACAAGGTGTGGTTCGAGTTTTATTGCGGCTCCCACAGACTCCGCAGGCTGCTGGTACATAAGGTGCAAGTCAGCTTTAATACTATGTGGCCACCAAACATTAGCCAAATCTACTGTTTTGCCTGGGGCAAATATACCGTCGGAAAGGTCTATCTGGATACGCTCGGCAAAAGGCGCAATCCGCTCCATTTGCTCACGATAAGCATGAGGTTCGGCTGCTAAAACAGTCGGACAGATAACCGCCACGTCAGTCTATTTCATCCATTTTTCTGATACGTCTGGCATGGCGTTCTACGTCGCTAAAAGGCGTTTTTAACCAAATACTGACGGCTTGCTCGATATCGGATTGTGTTAAAAAACGTCCGGCTAAACTCAATATGTTTGCATTATTATGACTCCTGCTGAGCCTTAAAATATCATATCGATCAGTAGACTCACTCCCCTCGGCTTCGATAGCCTCCACCGCATTAGCCGGTCCGTAATACACCATGCAACGCGCTCCAATGACCCTATTAGCCACCATGGCCTCACCCTGTGCACTACCACCCATAATTATTCCTAATTCACAGTCGCCATCAGCAACCGCGGTAGCAGCCGGCCGAATATAATCGGGATAATCATCCGTAATATCGAAGCTCTTGGGGCCAAGATTAACGCATTCGTGCCCTTGGCCTTCTAAATATACTTGGAGTTGTTTAAGCCGCTCGAATCCGGCATGGTCAGTACTTAAGGCAATCTTCATAGCTATTTCCATTCTATAGGATTTTCTAATTTTTACGCAGTCCGCCTAAGGCAGGAATACAAAATAAGTAGATCCTATTTTATGAGCTTACCGGCATCTGCCACTACCTCAACTAAACGATTGCTATATCCCCACTCATTATCATACCAGGCGACGACCTTGAGCATATTACCGCTAACTACCGCCGTCAATTTAAGATCCACAATGGCCGAATGGCTGTTGCCGATGAAATCTCCGGAAACCAACTCTTCTTCTGTTACGTCCAATATTCCTTGGTAAAAAGGCTCTTTGGCAGCCTTCTTGAACGCCTCATTTACCTCTTCCGGTGTTACATCTTTCTTTGTGATGATAACAAAGTCGCTAAGTGAAACAACCGGAGTAGGTACACGAACGGAAAGTCCCCCAAATATACCCTTCAGTGCCGGTAAGGCCTGGGCGGCGGCAACTGAGGCACCAGTAGTAGTCGGCACGATGTTTTCAGCAGCGTTACGCGCTTCACGCAAATCTTTTGCAGGTGCATCTTGTAGTTTTTGACTGGCAGTGTAGCTATGCACAGTCGTCATCATAGCTTTCTCGATACCAAACTCCCTCTCAATCACAGAAGCTACCGGTGTAATGCAGTTAGTCGTACAGGACGCATTACTTATAATATCGCTTGAGCCTTCCAGGGCATCTTCATTCACTCCCAGTACAATAGTGGTAGCACCCTCGCCCTTCGCTGGCGCGGAAATGACGACCTTCTTGGCCCCAGCATCAATATGTGCCCGTGCTTTGGCCGGATCCACAAAAAAACCAGTTGATTCAATGACCACGTCTACATTGAGATCTTTCCAGGGCAAAGCGCTTGGCTCTTTCTCTGCCAGAACTTTGACTCGCAGGCCTTTAATGATTATATCTGTGTTATCAAAGCCAACTTCGTATTGGTATGTTCCGTAGTTACTATCGTGTTTTAGTAAGTGGGCTAAAGTTCTAGTATCGGTCAGATCGTTGATTGCTACGATTTCTAGATCAGTTCGCTCAAAAGCTACCTTGAAGGCATTCCGTCCTATCCGCCCGAACCCATTAATCGCAACACGCGTTTTCATGTACCCACCCTTATTTAAGTTTTATCATCCTACCGCTATTGTATAAGCATAAGGGTTTATAGACAACAGCAGGCAGTTACTGTTTGTTATTCCGTTCGATTGATTCTTGTATGACTTTTTGGGCGGCCTCGGCTTCGCCCCAGCCATTGAATTCTACTTTTACTCCCTGCCAGTCTTTTTTCCAAGCCTTGTATTGCTTATAAAAATGCTCGATCATGGGCTTGAAATTAGGTCCAAGGTCATCCAGAGATTTAATATGGGCTTTGGTAACGTCATCATCAGCTACACAGATAAGCTTCTCATCACCTTCACCATCATCAATCATATACAGAACACCCAGTACGCGTGACGACACTACAACTCCATGAGGGACAGATTCATCAATGAGAAGCAAGGCATCAAGTGGGTCTCCGTCTTCGCACAACGTAGCAGGCACATAGCCGTAATCCGCAGGGTAGGCCATAGAAGCGCCATTAACCCTATCAAGGAATAATCGTCCAGTCTGTTTATCTAGCTCGTACTTATTTCGCTCACCTTTTCGAATCTCAATTATGACGTTCACAATCCTAGGCGCATCATCCCCATAACTAACATCTGCCATAATTTCCTCCAATTAAGTCATCATTATTGTACATCAAAATCCCCGCCCAGACTGAAAGCTGTTTTCTTGAGTGTAGTTTGGGATGAAAAGCGAGTACCGAAGCGGAGCGTACTCTAAGGTACGTGAGCATCGGAACGCAGCTTTTCGCCCAAAATGTGCCAAGTATATGGCTTACACTAAGTGCGAAAGAGCCAAAGGTTTAACATCGACCAAACACTAACAATAGCAGCGATAAGCCACTGGCTCGCAGAGAATCCATCTACGAAAATACACAAAAGCCCTGAAACTAGATTCATGGCTACCGCTATCCAGTACCACCCTGAAGGGGGATCGGCTAGACCATTAAGCAAGTATCCAACCGCCATCACGAACAGCCAAACAGCTCCTAAATAGGCAGCTAGGTCTGCGAACAAATCGACCCTGAATGCCACAAATGACAGCACAATGCCTACGGATATAGGCCAAAGCCACGCGTTGAATATTCGCTTAGCTTGGTGGACCCTTAGTGGCATAACCTTGTACATGTAGCCTAGCCCTAGAAGTGACAACACAACCCAAAAAACATTAATGCCCAATTCATTGGTAGATAAATGTGCCGCAGTGAAACCTAGCGCGCATAATCCGGCCCATAGCAAGTAGATCCGTGAGCGCGTATCTTCTAATAAATATCGTATGTCTACTTTATCGTTCATATATCTGTTCTCAGTATATAATGAATCCGGATCAAGGAGAACTTATGAAAGCGGTGTTCGATCATTCTCGGCCGGAAGCAGCCAATATTACAACCTACTATTTTAAACCGGAACGTCCTGTCCGCCATACAGCAGGCCAATTTACGGAGCTGCGTCTTCCGCATGAAAATCGGGATAAACGCGGCGAAAAGCGGTGGTTTACAATTTCCGCATCTCCGACCGAAGAATTACTTAGTATTACAACCAAGTTCGCAGCCGAGAATGGCAGCAGCTTCAAGCAAGTTTTAAAAAACCTGCAACCAGGAACCCCACTGAACCTAGCAGACCCTATGGGCGATTTTGTCTTACCAAAAGATCTAAACATCCCTTTGGTTTTCGTAGCGGGCGGCATTGGGCTAACCCCTTTCAGGAGCATGGTCAAGTGGTTGACGGATACCGGAGAAAGCCGGGATATTAAGATGCTATACGCCCTAAAAAACTCGGACGAGATCATATTCAGGGACTTGTTCTCCAAATATGGCGTTGATCAGCAGATCATAGTGTCGACCCCCAGGGATGACTGGAAAGGGCTTAGTGGCAAGTTAGATTCGGACCGCATCCTAGAATTCATTGGAGACGCCGGAAACTCATTGATTTACATCTCAGGCCCCGAACCACTAGTAGAAACTTTCGACAAAGACTTAAAAAGCAGCGGCATCAACAAGAAACAAATAGTTACCGACTTCTTCCCCGGCTACATGGAGGTATAAGATCATGAGGAATACTAAATCAGAAAACATCGTTAGAGCAGATGTGATCAAAGTTGCGCTAGCGGGACTGGCAGTCGGATTATCATGGCTAGTATTAACATTGATTGGCGCGATTATCTTTAAATCACAAGAGCCTGCGAGAGATATGTCGGTAGCTTTGGGACAAATAATTGATGAGTCAGTGGTGGGTATCGGCATACCCTTTGCGGTAGGTGCACTTATTTTAAGATTATTACAAATCAAGCGGCCACTATTAATTGCTGGCCTGTCTGTCATCTTTATGCTGTTGGGTAAGGCCGTTTTAGTTCCGATTAATGATGACATGGGTGTCCTGTTGCTTGCTATGCAAGATTTACCCAGTGCCACAATTAGCTTTTTAGCTTCCTACTATATAAGTAAAAGGTATAGGACGTACGCTGAGTTATCTAAAGCGCTCCTGATAATGATGACATTTATCTTAGCTACCCTATTTTTGATCGCGATTATAGCTGACCTACCCTGATTGTGGCCACCACTACTTAGATATGAGTACGAAGCCGGAATCGTATGACATATTCAGGAGCCTTGGTTATAAGCCACGACCAGCACGTTAATATTGGGATTCAGGTGATCGTGGAATTTGAATGTGCCGGGTTGCTTGAATTGTACTCGCCAGGCTTCGTCGGATTTGAATTCTCCAGAACTATAGGGGCCAGAATGTTCGTGTTCCTCGCCTCCTAAACCATTCGATAGATTATGCGAATTGCCGTCGGCGCTATTGAACTGGACAGTCTCGCCGACCTTTACCGTAACGATATCTGGCTCAGCCCCGTCGGCTTTTAATGCGACACAGACACCCTTGCAAATATTTTTATCCGCGCTAGCTTCATTCTTATCAGTCAGCTGCGTTGCAATAATAAGTCCTGTGAAAGCGAAGAGGACGGCTAATACAACCATGCTAAGAGTTAATCTATTAAAACGCTCGTACTTCTTATTCACTCGGTAACCTCAACACTGCCCTTCATATAAGGATGAGGCGAACAATTATATGTGTATGTGCCGGTAGTATTGAACGTAAAGCTGTAACTTTCACCCTTGGCGAGCAATTCGCTGGCCTTGAAGTTCTCGCTAGGGCTATCCGGTGTGATGTCGTGTTTGGCAGTGTCCTTGTTAGTCCACTTGACGGTCGTGCCCTTCTTTACAGTTATCTTGCCTGGTCGGAAAGAGAAATCCGCGATTTCTACTTCATTGGTGGAAGACTGCTTAGGTTGGGTAGTAGCTTCTCCTTGCAGGTGAGTATCGCTATCATTATGGGCCGGTTCCTGCGCAGCGGGCGTCGTTGTCTGTGGTTGTTGGTTATTCTTATCCTTTGGCATAACCAACGCTATGATACCGACAACAGCTATAACCGCGATAATAATTCCTATTGTCGAACGCTTCATTCGTCATCCCCCTTACTTGCTTCCTTAATTCTAGCACCATAAGGGCAAGCCGTGTTGGCTTGCCCACATATTTGTGCTTCTTTACTAATTCTGGAAGCTTCCGGGTTTTTGTTTGACGATGGCGCCGGCTAGCGTGTCCGCGATCGTACCGATCTGAGTCCGGGCCTGCGATTCAGCTTCGTAAGAAGCAGCATAGTCGCCAGCCCCGTGCTTGTCGACGGCATTCTTGAGCAGGGTAACATGTTCGCCTACCAGCTGAGCTACCGCGTCCTTGGGTAGGTTCGGATTAGCCTTGCTCAGGAAGTCAGAGATAGATTCCACATAACCTTGCAGATTCTGAACAGCCTTGGCCATCCCTACCTGATCTCCGCCTTTGGCTGCTACCGTATAGTCCACGAAGAATCCTACATGGCTTTTCCAAATCTCATAGAATTTGGCGCGAGCGTCAGGACCATATACCGAGCCAACAGCGTCAGCTAGTCCATTCGAGTTTTTGTCCAAAGCTGCTGCGGCAGCGTTGAAGCTGGCATCCCCATCAAATCCGGCGCGAGTTGCCGCTGAGGCCAAATCGACGTGTTCAGTCTCTAAGTTGTTTAGCACTACCCTCAGGTCTGCAGCCTTCGTTTTTGTATTGGGGTCGCTTTTTGCAGATGATTGCGAATTGTTTGTGCCCCTCGAATCATTTTTTCCGTTACCGATCATGAAGCCCACACCGGCTCCTATAAGTAGCGCTATCAAGGCCACTGCCATTCCAGTTGATTTTACTCTCGTCTTGTCCATATATACCTCCTCAGGTAAATTACTTAACAAACAGAAGTATATATACTTCATGTTGTGAAGTAAAGGATTTTTTCAAATTCTATGTATTTTTGTCGGGCTTAGTAGGCTCTTCAGCCGCCAGCTGCTGAACGGTACGCATATATATCTCTAGCTGTTCGCGCGGTATGTCGGCCAGCCAGACCCTTAACGCTCCCCTCATGGTATGCTCTACATCCTTAATAAGTTTCACGCCTTTGGGGGTAGCAGATATATCTCGCGATCGGCGATCACGGGTAGAAGTAGTCTGCCTGACCAGCTTGTGTCCAAGCAACCCGATCGTCAAGGCCGTCAGTTGCGGCAAACTGACATCCAAGGTGCTGGCCAATGACGACATGGAACGCCCCCCCATCGGTCCCTCACCTACTGTCGCCAGAAGTAACCATTCCATGCGGGTTATTCCGTAACTCTCTAAGTGCATTGATACTACCGCCCGTAAAGTGCGGTCCGCCCGCGTATGAAGCAGGCAAGCTCTGTACATAGTCATTTCGGTAATGTTCATGCTAACTGGAAGTGTGCCAAATTTACTTCACTTTGTAAAGTACTTGGCTGTCTCCGGGAGGATTTCCGATTCGCCTTCTAGGTATTTACGAATCAATAAGGCCGCAGTGGCGCCCTCGCCAGCAGCGCTTGCGATCTGCATGGTAGCGCCGCTCCGGACATCTCCTGCTACGAATACCCCTTCCAGATTTGTCCCAAGCATTGTGTTGGATTTAACAAAACCTAGTTCGTCTAGACCAATGCCGCTGTCTGCCAAAAACTCTGTATTGGGCTTAAGGCCTACGAATACAAATACGCCATCCGTAACGAACTCTACCCTCTTATCTGTTGTCTTATCTGTTCCCACAACTTTAACAACCTTCTTTTCCTCACCCACTATAGTGTCGGTCGTCGTATTGAAATGTACTGTGATCTTATCCGTATGCTTTGTTAGCTCATGTTGCAAAACTTCTGACGCACGAAATTTAGAGCCTCGTACCAATAGGTCAATGTGTGACGCGAAACGTGTCAGAAACACCGCTTCCTGGACGGCCGAATTACCGCCACCCACTACCACCAATCGCTTATCGCGGTAAAATGCCCCGTCACACGTGGCGCAGTAATGTACGCCGCGGGCATAGAACTCTTCCTCGCCCGGTACGCCAATCTTTTTATATTCGCTACCAGTCGCTATCAAAACAGCACGCGCCTGATATTCACCGCTGGTTGTTTCCAGACTTATGATTCCGTCGTTTTGCGTCAATTTATTGACTTCACCTAACTCGATTACGGCGCCAAACCGTTCGGCCTGCTTACGCAAGTTCTCTGCTAAATCTAGTCCCGAAACACCCTCAGCAAAGCCAGGATAGTTGTCTATCCAGTCAGTTACCGCCGCCAATCCGCCTATTGCTCCTTTCTCGAACAATACGGTCTCAATATCTTCCCGTGTCGTATATATGGCCGCACTCAGTGCAGCCGGCCCCGCTCCCACAATCACCAAGTCATGAATCTTATTTTCAGTCATTTCATCCTTATTCTACAGAGTTTTAGCAAAAGCAGGGGTACAAACTTTTTTCATATAAGTTTGTAAGTAGCCCTCGACCCGGCGGTCTCTCTAGGCGACTGCTGGGGCTAGTTTGGCCAAATTATACCCGACTACTACTTCTTTAGTGTCATCATCTTTTGTAACTACGGTTACTGGTACAGCCAATTGGCCACTAACCTGCAAAGCCTCGGCTTGGCGATCAGGGTGGTCTTCCAGGTTGATTTCTTCATACTTCAAGCCCTTGATATTCAGCCACTTTTTGACCATTACGCAGTAGGCGCAAGTGTTAGTAGTAAAAATCGTAATATTTTTGACCATCCAGTGAAATCCTTCTTAAAATTATCGATGATTTAGTAAGAACTTATCATTTTAGTGCAGTCCGTCTAAGGCGGATGTGCAAAATGAGGAGTTCCTACTAAGCTTAATCATTATATATAGCGTAGGCAAGATACGCAACACCCCCACATGTTGTGTTTTGTACTATTTGACTTCTACTAGTTCGATATCAAATACAAGGTCGGAATTAGCTGGGATATTCTCCGAAGGAGACTGATCGCCGTAAGCTAACGAAGCAGGTATCACTAGCCGTCGTTTGCCTCCTGCTTTCATGCCTGGAATACCTTGCTGCCAGCCCTTGATAACGCCATCCAGCTTGGCAGTAAATGGTTGGTTCGCGCCATCATGAGAGCTTTGGAATATAGTTCCGTCCTTTGCTAACGCCCCCGTGTAGTGGGCGGTGATGGAAGAATCCGCCTTGGCTTCAGCTCCTGTGCCCGGTGTCAAATCTATAACTTCTAATTTTTCAACTTTAGCTACTGGTGCGAATCCAGCTAATTTAGTTCCTTCCAATTGTCCCTCCTTTGGTTTATCCTCTGCATTTTGAGACTCTTCTATAGCCTCTTGGGCATTCTGAGTTCCGCTGTCCTGCTTGTTATCTTGTGATATTTGCCAAACTACTAGGCCAGTGAATGCCACGGTCGATACAAAAAACACGATAGCCAGCGTAAGTGCGAAAGCTCGGTCCCGCTTCCTTGTCATTTCTGTCTCCTCATTTCCTGTCCAGTATAACCCATAGTCAGCTACGCCCCAAAAAATGTTAAACAGAAATGTCGAATTCCTTGAGTTTCTTTTGTGTTTGAGCGGTCTTGCCCCGTTGAAGCTTTAATAGCTGGTCGTAAATACCACCACTTGCCGCCAGATCTTCTGGACTACCAATCTCATCCACCTTGCCGCCACTAAGCGTAATAATCTGATCTACATTTTGGATGGTACTCAAGCGATGAGCGATTATTATTGTAGTGCGGCCTTTCATTAGACGCACCAGAGCCTCTTGCACTAATGCTTCGCTTTTGCTGTCCAAACTGCTTGTTGCTTCGTCCAATATTAATATTGGTGCGTTTTTCAATAACGCCCTAGCTATAGCTATCCGTTGTTTCTGCCCACCACTGAGTTTAAGGCCTCTTTCGCCTATTTCTGCCTCGTAGCCTTTTTCCAGTTTTTCGATGAATTCATGGGCGTTGGCCGCCCTAGCCGCCGCTTTCACGCCTCTATCAGTAGCCTCAGTATCGGCATAGGCTATATTCTCCCTATAGTACCGCTAAACAAGGCAGGGTCCTGAAACACTACCCCTATTGCTTCACGTAGACTTCTTTGGGTAACGCTCTTTATGTCTTGTCCATCAATACTTATAGTCCCTTCTTGTGGCTCGTATAATCGCATCATTAGATTAGTTATGGTAGTCTTACCCTCTCCGCTCTCGCCGACAAGCGCGATCTTAGTATCAGGTTTAATCCTAAGGCTTACACCTTTCAAGACAGGATTATCGTCGTAGGCAAAAGACACATTGTCAAAAACAATTTCACCTTTACTCACCCTCAGTTCTTCAGCCGCCGAAGTATCGGTTATTTCTGGTTTCACATCCATGATTTCAAAATAATCCTTACTGTCAGCTATGGCTTTCTGCGTATTTTACACTAGGAAAATTATTGTTAAGATAGGTATCCGTATCTGTTGGGA
>CAZWFS010000006.1:0-55740 GCA_964633325.1 uncultured Candidatus Saccharibacteria bacterium
GCGCGTAATTTTATTATCCCGATAGCAGGTAGCGAGATTGATACTCGCACAGGTATGACGCATGAAGTGCACAAGGCTCTTATCCATGATGCATTAGCGTGGGGGCTAACTCCACCTGATCGTAAGAAGATAAATTCCAATGATAGTTGTGAACTACTGACTTTTCTCACTGGCGATGAATCTGACAAGCGCCTTGGCGTTCCGACCGCCTTTGTAAGTAAGAGTGGCACGATACGCACGGAATTGACTAGTCCCAAGAATGCCTACGAAGGTCTTCGATTTCGTCCGACAGTGAATATTGCTTTAGTAAGCTTGGCCGGTCAACCCTAAATAACATTCTGCAGCAAGATTAGAATTTAAAATACAAAAGCGCTGGTCGCAATAGCTTTGTTGTGATAAGTGAGCATTTATATGATGAAACCAAGTGAACCTTTATTTAAAGTTATAGCGAACCTGGCTTGAAGCTATATAATGTATGGGTATTTGAAAAAGCGAAAGGTTAAGGAGAAAAGTGTTTCGACGTAAAGAGACAGAAGATAGGGTGGTGGGGCGCAAGAAGAATTTGGGGTTAGCCTCTTATTTAAAAAGTTTGGTTTTATTACTTACAGGACTAGCCATATTTGGGTTTGGAGTGGGTGTGGGCAGTGGGCGGATCGTGGTGGGTCAGGATCGGGCACTGCCACAGAGCAAGCAGAAAGAGGCTCTGCCAGATGATTTGGATTATCGGAGCGTGGAGGATGTCTATGACGCGCTAAAGAGTAATTTTGACGGCGAATTGGACGAAAAATCTCTCATCGATGGATTGAAACAGGGTTTGGCCCAGGCCAGTGGCGATGAATATACAGAATACCTTAATGCCGAGGAGGCTAAAGAGTTCAATGACGATTTGAGCGGCTCATTTACTGGAATCGGAGCGGAGCTAGGCAAAGACAAAGATTCGATTGTTATTATTTCGCCAATTGCCGGTTTCCCGGCGGAAAAGGCTGGACTGAAGCCAAAAGACATAATTGCCGAAATTGACGGTAAGTCAGCGATAGATTTAACTGTGAGTGAAGCGGTCAAGCGTATCAGGGGTCCAGCTAACACTAAGGTAACCCTTAAAGTAGTCAGGGAAGGTCAATCTCAGCCGCTCACCCTAGAAATCACTCGCGCCCAGATAACAATTCCTAGCGTGGAAGCTCAAATATTGGACGGTAATATCGGCTATTTAAAGATCAGCCGCTTTGCTGAAGACACCGCCGGCTTAGCTCGTACGGCTGCCCAGGACTTTAAGGTTAAAGGAGTAAAAGGGGTGATTCTGGATGTGCGTAGTGACCCAGGGGGCCTGCTTGACGCTTCTGTTGACGTATCTAGCCTATGGCTGCCTACTAACAAGGTTGTATTGCAGGAAAAGCGTAACGAAGTGGTCGTGCGGACCTATAATTCACGTGGTTCCTCACCACTCGCTGGAATTCCTACGGTCGTACTGATAAACGAGGGCAGCGCCAGTGCAAGCGAGATTACGGCCGGAGCCCTGAAAGATAACGGCGCTGCAACTCTTGTGGGTGGGAAATCGTTCGGCAAGGGAAGTGTTCAGCAACTGCAAAGACTGCCAAGTGGAGGGATCCTAAAAGTGACCATCGCCCGCTGGTTCACTCCGGGCGGCAAGAACATCGACAAAGAAGGCCTTTCACCCGACCAAGAAGTGAAGCGATCTGATGAAGACTTAAAGAATAACCGTGACCCCCAAAAAGACGCAGCCCTGCAGTTTTTGAAGAAGTAGGCCGTATTTCACTAAAGCACCAAACCTCCCTATGCCTTTGACAGGGCATACCCAGCAATAGTTGTTGTCACCTTCCAGCTATTACATATTAAGAAAGTAATCGAAATATCTTATAGGTATAGAAATTAACCCACCGATGGTTCAAGTTGGTATTGATCGACTTTGTAGGAGTCGATTTGAATGGAGTTCGGCCATTCAAGAATGGATAGTTCAGCATCCTGGTCGCGGCTGTCCTGCGCTGGACGTTATAGTCCAAGCTTCAGATGGACATAAGACTACATTGATGTACTATTTCTGGGACAGATTGATTAGGAGCTATGTATGGCTACCTAGAGTGGCAGGCAGAAATCATAAAAAGTTTTTTAGTACTAGTGCTTAAGAAGCCGAAATTGTCCACCAAGCGCTGTTTATGCTAGTATCGGAAGGGTAAATAGGGACGGAATTATATTGGCTAGGCCGACTAAGTATGTATTTGTAACGGGTGGTGTACTTTCTGGTTTGGGGAAAGGTATAACAGCCTCATCAATCGGTAATCTGCTAAAAGCTCGCGGGTTAAAAGTCAACCTCCAAAAATGCGATCCTTATCTGAATGTAGACGCTGGGACGCTTAATCCGCGTGAACATGGCGAATGCTTTGTAACCAAAGACGGGGCAGAAACCGATCTGGATCTGGGACATTACGAAAGGTTTATAGACCAGGAGCTGACTTATACCAGTTCGCTGATGAGCGGCAAGGTTTTGCTCAAGGTCATCCAGGACGAGCGGGCTGGCAAATATGAGGGTGATGACGTCCAAATTATTCCTCACCTGACAGCGGCCATCCAGGAATACATCCAGGCAGCAGGCAAGGGCTTTGACGTACATATAGTAGAGATTGGCGGCACGGTAGGTGACTACGAGAGCCTCAGCTTTATAGAGGCAGTTCGAGAGTTCGGGCTACGTGTCGGATTACAAAATTGCCTGTATGTTCACGTTGTGTATTTGCCGTATTTGGGCGCTAGCCAAGAGACAAAAACCAAGCCAGCGCAAAATTCAGTTAGGGATTTGAGGGGTCTTGGAATTGCCCCGGATATATTAGTCGGACGCAGCGAGCAACCGGCTAATCCGAAAGTTAAAGTTAAACTTAGCTTATTCACTGGAGTACCGCCGGAAGCAATCGCTCTATTACCGAATGCCAAGAGTATATATGAAGTCCCGCTAACACTGGAGGACACTGGTATAGCCAATGTTATCACTAACCGGCTAGGGCTAAAATCAAGTAAACCAAACCTGAAAGCTTGGCGGGACGTTGTTAAGCGTGCATATGCGGAACACACACGGGAAGTAACGGTCGGTGTTGTGGCGAAATACCTGGATAACCAAGACACTTACATGTCTGTATTCGAGGCATTAAGGGTGGCCGCTTGGTGGAATGACGTTAAGCTAAATATTAACTGGATTGATGCGGAAAAATTGGAAAAATCCGGTGCAGACATGGCTAAGGCACTATCTGCGATGGATGGAATTGTGGTGCCTGGTGGTTTTGGGGTGCGTGGACTGGAAGGCAAAATCAAAGCGGCCCAATACGCCCTAAAGAATAAGCTGCCATACCTGGGGCTGTGTCTAGGCTTGCAGATGGGTGTTATAGCCGCCGCCCGCTCGGCGGGCATTAGCAGTGCAACTACAGTTGAGTTAAAGCCAAAAGCAGAGCACCGGGTGATTGATATAATGGCGAACCAAAAGGGCAAAGAAAACACTGGTGGCTCAATGCGACTCGGTAACTACCCATGCGTTCTGGCAAAAGATAGCTTGGTATCTAAGCTCTACGGTGTCGGTAAGATCGAAGAGCGCCATAGACACCGCTGCGAATGCAGCAACGAATATCGGGACCAGTATGATGAATGGGGCATCAAGGCCTCGGGCACTAGTCCGGATGGCCGTCTGGTAGAGATAATAGAAGCTATAGACCATCCATTTTTTATTGCCAGCCAGTTCCATCCAGAATTCAAATCCCGCCCAAATCGTCCGCATCCTCTGTTCGCCGGATTCATTAAAACCATAGCTAGTAAGTCCTAGTTTATCTAGTAGAAGATTGCTTGCAGGGCAACATCAACTACGTTACCATGACCATATGAACCCTAATGGCCAAACCTCAAATGACGAAAGCATACCCCAAGCATCGTTGCAGCCCAAGAAGATACTTTTAGTTGAAGACGATGATAACCTAGCAGATGTTTATACAACAAGGTTAAGAGCCGAAGGTTTTGATACGCGCCGCGTACCTAACGGTGAGGATGCGCTTGCGGGTGCGCTGGAATATCACCCGGACTTAGTCGTGTTAGATGTGATGATGCCTAAAATTAATGGCTTCGATGTACTTGATATATTGCGGAATACACCAGAGACTGCCAATTTAAAAATCATTATGCTAACCGCACTAGGCCAAGAATCTGACAAAGAAAAAGCCCGAGAGTTTGGGGTGGACGATTATCTAGTTAAATCCCAAGTTGTAATAGCCGACGTAGTAGAGCGCATAAAACACCACCTAGGTGTTCCCTAATGAGGGAACCGGGATAGGTTCCCTCATCGCGCGGGCAAAATGAAGTACATTTTGTCCGGCTGCTCCTTCCTGAAGGTCAGGCTACACTTTTACCTTTATTTTATCTAACATGCTCTAATTCAGCTTTTATTATTCGCCGAGAGTCTGCTTCCTCGTAATCAATAATAAAGCCTCTGCGCAATTGATAACAGAAAGTTTGTTCTTCACTTTCACCGTCTTCAATATCCTCTTCCGATGGAGCGTTATGGCTGTTAGCTATGTCTGCCAAGTGTTGACGAGCTTCTGGAGTATCTGCGTAAACACTTATTTCGCCGTGTCTGCCATCTCGCATGTAAGCAAGTTCGATTTTAAGTAACATTGGCCAACCACGCTGAGCCATTTGTTCTGACCAATCTAATAAATCTACGGCAAAAAAAGTAACTGGGTCATCTGATTCATAAACCTCTTCTAAGTCTCTAAAGCTGTACTTCGCTGACATTAGAGGCCATGTTGGCGTTTCGGCCAACGAATCTTCCTGACCAATACTAGCAGCTACAACTACACCCTTCACGCTTTCGGCTATACCAGCATACGTAAGAGGCCACTCTTCACCAAATATATCCTCAACTTCTCCGCCCAAAACACTTGTCGCTACCTCACGACTATCACTCTCTAAGCTTTCTTGAATAGATAACGAAGACACCATAAGAGTGCGTGCCTGATTAACAAGTTTCCCGACTTCAGCAAATCTATTAGGCCTACTAGCACTTTCAGCTACACCTGACGCACTCATTATTGAGCTACTCCCATTTTATTAAATTTAATCTATCATATAAAGTAACTAATGTCAAATCTAAAAGAAATAATTGATAGAGGTATGTTTCTAAATATGGTTACTCGACAGTGACTTCGGTGCGAGGGCATAAAGCCAATGTCTTGGCTTTATGATGAGGTGAGCGAAGCGTCTTGCAGTTTATACTACCGTTACCTCAGTACGAGATACTGTTTTGCCGGTGAAGCGGCGGATGCGGCGGGTTTTGAACGTTACAATACCATCGTGGGCGGCATGGATGGTGTAGTTGCGGCCTAGGAATGTGCCTACTCCGGCTCGTTTACTTAAGCCTACTTGGCGAACTATGACTTGACCGGTCTTTACTTTTTGGCCGCCGAACAACTTGACACCGAGCCGTTGGCCGGGTGAGTCATGAATATTCTTGGAGCTTCCGCCCGCTTTTACGTGTGACATATTACTTCCTCTCTAAAATGACGAGTTCACGAGCTACAATTTGACCTTCGCGGTGATAAATCAAATTTTCATTACGTACGTGAACGAAACTTATCCGATTGTATCCTAATTCTCTCAGAGAATCAAGGACTTCAAGGTGTTTAAAGCTCCCGCCGACAGCCCAGGCGGGCATGGCGACGCATAATCGGAATCCAGGCTTAGTTTGCCTTGTTACGTTTTTTAAAAATTTTTTGGTGATTGTATTAACGTCTTGCATGACTTCGTTCAACATTTCAGGTTTTGGTGTCGAGGAGAAAGGGCGTCCCAAATAAGCTTCAGTAGCAATTATATCGATTGGGCTTGGCCAGTTACATGCAGTGGCGTCGCCAACCTCTAAGGAATAATTACCAGACACCCGATGTTGGCGAAGCAACCAACTAAGGTTTACGTTCGTGTATTCAACCATCCTACTGTCTATATCAGAGCCGTAAACCTCGTAGTCCATAAGCAAGGCTTCTTGGAGTATTACTCCTGTACCGCAAAAAGGATCCAACAAAACTAGAGGTTTTGTAGTCTCTTGTCTCTTGTCTCTTGTCTCTGCCAACAAAGGAATAGCTACTGGCAGCTTAACTTGGCAGACGGCCAAATTAATGACGATCTGGGCTAATTTGGGTGGCAGCATGCCCACCCGCGCGTCGCGCTTGGGTCTTGCTTGGTCGCGCTTGGCATAAGCTTCAATATCCTGAACGGCGACAGTCTGGGCCAAAATGGTCCTATCGCTATCCTTAACAAAAACTAACTCCCAACCTAATGGACCCGTGAGGTGATTATGTAGGACCTGTGCGCTGTTAAGGGCCGGCTCCTGATTGGGCGTTAGGCGTGCAGAACGGCCAGCGCCGCGGATAATCTTTTTCAGGCTCAGACCAGAGGCTTGCAACTGGCTTGCAGTTATTGGAAGGCCATAGACACTTAGGCCGAACTGGAGCTTGCCCTCTGGCAAGTACTCCAGATGGTGGGGTATTGCGTCTATTAGGTGTCGTTCTATCTTTCTCCAGTCGGTAGTGGGGAGAAAGGTCAAGACTTTGCACAGTTTAATGGTTCCGCCTAGCCTCTTAAAAGAGATATCTTGCGTTGGGATATCAACCAAAACAGCTTGCTCACCAGCCGGCTGCAAATTCTCGGCTCCATACAAACTCTCCAATTCAGCCACCCCCAGCGCCGGCTGCCGCCCTAAAATACATAGACTTTGCATGGATTACACTATACGTTCTATTTATTCTTGGGCAAGCTAGCATCCCTTCTCTTTGGACTCTCAGCTCTCAGTTCAAGTACGGTATAATGACCTCTAGAATGGAGACAACCCAAGAGACTAATAGCCGGCGCTGGCGGCTGGTGCTTACAATATTTACCTTATTGGCATTGGGCGGCCTGGTCTATGTGCTGAGGAGGCAGATTTTCGATACGGTAAATAACTTGGGCAAAGTTAATACATGGGCATTGCTGCTTATGATCCCGTGCCAACTGATTAATTATCACTCATATACCAAGTTGTATCAAAATATCTTCGCAATCTTGGGGCAGAAAATAAAATACCGTTTTATGCTACGGACCGTGTCGGAGCTTAATTTTGTGAACAATGTATTTCCAAGTGGTGGAATATCCGGATTTTCTTATTTTGGGTTGCATATGAAGAAGCAGGGGATAAATACCGGCCAGGCCACACTTGTACAGATGATGCGCTTTGCCCTGATTTTCATATCGTTTCAGATACTGCTTTTTGTCGGGTTGATTATGCTGGCGATAGGCGGCAGGGTTAGCAACCTGACCATATTGGTGGCCGGGTCACTGGCCACGCTTCTAGGCGTAATGACCATATTGGTAGGCTATATAGTCGGCAGCAAGCAGCGCATCAATGCTTTCTTCACATTCCTCACCAGGATTTTAAACCGAATAATACAGACAGTTCGGCCAAAACATCCGGAAACGATCAATGTGGCACGCGTAAGGTCAATATTCACCGATCTGCACGAAAATTACGTGTTGCTAAAGTCAAAATATAAAGAAGTAAAGCGACCCCTCATGTACGCATTACTGGCTAATGCCGCAGAGATACTGACTATCTATGTGGTCTACGGGGCATTTGGCCACTGGGTGAACTTGGGGGCTGTGATTATAGCCTATGCGGTCGCTAACTTCGCGGGACTTGTATCAGTCTTGCCGGGAGGAGTTGGTATTTATGAAGCTTTGATGACAGCCGTCTTGGCCGCCTCTGGTGTGCCGCCTGGCGTAAGCATTCCGGTAACCGTTATGTACCGCATCCTGAATATGCTCTTGCAACTACCGGTGGGTTATTATTTTTATCACAAGACAGTAACAAGTGCGGATAGTCATGGATAATATGGTTCTGTCTGTAAGTGATTTCGTGGTGGTTCTTAACCAGACGTTGGAGTATGCTTATCCAAATGTTAAGGTTGCTGGGGAACTGGCTAACTTTAGGGTGAGTAAAAATCGGTGGGTTTATTTTGACCTGAAAGACGAGCTGGCTAGCGTGAAGTTCTTCGGCACGGTTTATCAGTTGCCGGGACCGTTGGAAAACGGCATGACGCTGCAAGTTCGGGGCGTACCTCGGCTGCATCCGAACTATGGCTTTAATATAACTGTCCAATCCATCCAGCCTATAGGTGAGGGTACTATACGCCGGGCGGCGGAACTTCTGTTGGCAAAATTAACGGCTGAAGGCCTCTTCGATCCGGAGCGGAAGCGCTTATTGCCATTTGCTCCAACGCATATAGGGCTTATCGCCTCCAGCGAATCAGCCGCGTATGCGGATTTTATTAAGATACTGGATGCCAGGTGGGGCGGCGTATGGGTGGAGCTGGCTGACGTGCAAGTACAGGGGGAAGCAGCGCCATCGCAGATAATAAAAGCAATTGAGCATTTTAATCAGTCTGCCGACCCGCCGGAAGTATTAGTAATCACACGGGGCGGTGGTAGCGCGGAAGACTTGGCGGCGTTTAGTGCTGAGCAAGTGACGCGTGCGGTTGCGGCCAGCCGGATTCCAACGCTTGCTGCAATCGGGCACGAGATTGACTTATCAATGGCAGAGCTTGCAGCCGATGTTCGGGCTAGCACTCCCAGTAATGCCGCCGAGCTACTAGTTCCGGACAAGCGGGAGATGTCCGCCCAACTACGGAACGTGCATATTCAGTTGGGACAATATCTGGATTCGTCCATAAATCGTCAGCGGCATGAATTGGTTAACCGGACGCAGTATCTGCACGAGAAAGTTAAACAGCTTTTTACATATGAACAGCAGCGGCATGCGAGCCGCTGGCAGGTACTAACCGCTTATAATCCTCATGCCATTTTGGAGAGAGGGTACGCCATAGTCAGAAATGCTTCCGGCAGGACGATTAAATCGGTCAAGTCCCTTAATCCGAAGCAGTCAGTAAGAATAAGGCTCAAAGACGGTCAAGTCAGCGCTAATATTATCAGCTTGGAGTAAGATTAATGTATGGCTAAAGAAAAAAAACCCAACTACCGGCTTCTAAGTGCTGAACTTGACGAAGTACTCGGCAAGCTCGAGGGGGCGGGTCTGGATATAGATGAGGCGCTTGCGGCGTATGAGCGTGGCGCTGCTATTATCAAACAACTGGAGAATTATCTGAAAACGGCAGAGAACAAGGTCATAAAGGTCAAGAAGCAGTTTGGCGATTCTGTGTCGTGAACTGGGCGTTCTTGGTGGCATGTATATTACTGGTTCTTTTCAGTTTCGTTATTCTGTATGGCGCGCCTTTTCTGCCGACGCTTAGAAAGCAGGTTGGACCGGCGCTTGATCTGATGGGTTTAGAGCACGGCCAGACTATGCTGGAGCTTGGCTGTGGTGACGGACGCGTATTACGGGCTGCTGCCGAGCGCGGATTGAAGTCAGTCGGATATGAGCTAAATCCATTGTTGGTGATGATCGCTCGAATATATACGTGGAAATATCGCAACCAGGTCAGAATTATATGGGGTAATTATTGGAAAAAGGAATGGCCGCAGGCAGATGGAATCTTTGTGTTTTTACTTAACCCATTTATGCAAAAGCTGGATAAAAAAATTACTCAATATAAGCATAAGCCTGTCAAGCTCGTAAGCTTCGCTTTCCAAATTCCCGCTAAGAATGTGTCGTCTGAAAAAAACGGCCTCTACCTTTACGATTACCAATAAGACGGCCCAGGACATATGTACCACAGAAATGTCGTCAGTAGCTTTAATGTTGATTAGGTTGCTGTGGTGCATTTGTCCTGGTACCATTAGCAGTATGAAAAGGCTAGACCAACAGGGCGTAATGAATGCGCTACTGATTCCATTTATCCTGGTCGTGTTGTTTTTTCTAGGATCAAGCGGCTTTGGATATTGGGCATACATGCAGAGGGCAGATTATAAAAATAATGTCGACCAGAAAGTTACAGCAGCCGTAGAGGTGGCGAAACAAGAAACTGCTTCAACGAAAGACAATGAATTCATAGAAAAAGAAAAACAACCCCTCAAACCATATGTTGGTCCATCACAATTTGGCACAGTCGGTGTCTTAATTCCAAAAACATGGAGTGCTTATGTCAATGAATCTGGGAAGGGCGGTACGCCTGTGACAGGATTCTTTCATCCTAGTTATGTGCCCGGTACTGATTCTGGTGTCGGTTTTGCCCTGAGGATCGAGGTAGTAGAAACTCAGTATGCCCAGATTATGCGCCAGTTTGACGGAGGTGTTAAAAATGGCAGCGTAAAAGTTAGTCCTTATAGTGCACCTAAAGAATCGGGCATAATTGGTGCTCGGGTTGATGGCGAAATCGTACCGAAGAAAAAAGGTAGCATGATTGTGTTGCCATTGCGCGATAAGACGCTCAAAGTTTGGACAGAGGCTGAGTCGTTTACGAAGGATTTGGATAGCATCATCCTCCCTAACCTAACCTTCACCCCCTAGGGCTTCGCTTAACAGCACCTTGCGGACGAAAGCCGTAAAACGTCCTAACTTAGTTATCAAAGCGCAGAGTTTAGCTTTTGGGCGTAATTCTGAAGAATAAATTGTCGCATTCTATTTGCGCTGCCGTCATGGAGCAAAGCAGGCGTTCCGGTTCAATATGGTGTTGGCCGGGTTCTTGCCAAGGATCCGCAACTAAGTAGCTGCCATCGGTATCCCTACCATACACTACAATACTGTGATTTGTGAGTTTTCCATAAGCATCGTCAGGCTCCATTTTTCTTAATCCAACTTCTTTACCTCTACCGTTGCCGTACATAACAGCAAAGCATATTGCGACAAGAAGTGGGCCTTTCGAAAGTTCTATGTCAATAAGTTGAGTTGTCATGAAAGGATGGATATGAAGCTGGCCGCCCGCGGATATAAAATCGATATATGATTGCATATAAGTTTTTGACCATTGTTTTCCAAGGCCTGGTACATTTCGGTTTGTTTTCGTTGCTTCCATCCGTTCTAGTAACTTATCTTTAGGCAAATCACGCCAGCCCAGATCAATTATCTGAAAATCCGCGCTATGCATTTCTGTGTCAAAGCCCTGCGATATACACCATGTAGCTAAATTTTGATTTATGCTACCCCAATCTTCACCCTTATCGTTTTTATTGACCGGGATGTTGTTAATGATATCTTCGGGTGTCAGGGTTTTGTCGTAATAAGAAAATAAGATTGCCAACGCCGTCTGGGCACAGCTATGGTTGGTCGGTTGATAATAATGCTTTACTTTATATTCAATTACTGGCATTGGCTGATTATATCAAAGCAAAGAACAGATCATAACCTTTGATGATATTTGGATTTTAGATAGTAGTTTATTGTAAATTGTGAAGGGGAATATGGATTCTAAGACTAAAAGAGTCTGTTATATGCTACATTGGGATCTATGGGGGATACGACTGAGAATATTGACGAACAAAGCCGCCTCTTACAAGCCCTCGCTGAACAGATAAAGAACCCTTTGTTGCATATTGCGCGGCGAGCCGAACTCTCTCAAGGATTGGATCAGGACCAGGGCGCTTTATACAAAATTGAACACACGGCTAACCTGGCGCTAACCTTAATTGACAATTATTTGTTAACTAACCGGATGACGCAGGCATCGCTGCCGCTGGAGCCAGTTTCACTTTCGGCAACAATGAACGAGGCGGCCAATGAGCTGCAGGCAATTGCTCATGAGTACAATTGCGAGTTAGAACTAAGTATAGCCGGCAAGTATAGGCCGGTCATGGCCCGGGCAGATGGTCTGCGTGCTGCATTAATCAGTCTGGGACATTCATTTATAGAAGCTTCGGCGCAATCTGAACAGAAAAAGGCCGTGGTGACTTTGGCTGCCCACAAAGCGCCAAGCGGAATCATAGCCGGAGTATTCAGTGATAACACCAGCGTAAGCGCGGCCATGTATAAAAAGGCAAAGGCATTATATGGTCGAACGCGGCAGCCGCTACAATCTTTTACGGCTTCTTCCGCAGCTGGTATTTTCGTGGCAGAGTCTTTGTTGCAGCATATGGATACCCAATTGAAAATAGCTTCCCATCGTCATAATGCTGGACTGGCGGCAAGGTTCCTTCCCAGCGGGCAGTTACAGCTTATATAAGGACAGGAATACACATGCCGCATATTTTATTGATAGAACCCGACGCCGTGCTGGCTGATTTGTTCATGACGGGCTTGAAGCGTGAAGGTCATACTATAGACTGGCACTCTAGCGCAGAGGAAGCAGTCCGATCCGCGGATAAAAAACCCCCGGATGTGGTCATACTGGAGCTGGAGCTGGCAAGGCATAACGGCGTGGAGTTCCTCTACGAATTCCGATCTTACGCTGAGTGGGCGCATGTACCGGTTTTAGTGTTAAGTATGGTACCGGAACTGAACCTAGATAATTCAACCAAAGGCCAACTAGGCATCCTAGGATGCTATTACAAGCCACAGACCACCATAAAAACATTGCTAAATGCAATCGAAAACCTAAAGAATTCCGTACCTTAGGATGCGCCAACAAGTTACTACTGCGATTGTATTGACCCGAATCAATTACGGAGAGGCCGACCGGATACTTACGGTCATAACGCCGGATCAAGGAAAAGTCCGTTTACTAGCCAGGGGTGTACGAAAACCCACCAGCAAAATAGCCGGCGGCATAGAGCTATTCAGCATCAGTAATATTACCTACATCTTGGGTAGTGGCGAGCTTAGCAAGCTAATTTCTAGCCGTCTGATTGAGCATTATGGCGATATTGTAAAAGATATAGATCGAACCATGCTGGGATACGCCCTACTAAAAATGCTTAACCGGGCGACAGAGGAAGCTACAGGGGAAGAGTATTTTGAGCTGTTAAAACGTACACTGCATGGGCTCAATGACAAAAACCTCGATCCGCGCCTAGTGGAGCTATGGTTTTACATGCAGCTACTAAAATTAGCTGGACACACGCCTAATTTACAAACGGACGTAGAGGGTAACAAGCTGCTTACGGCAGACCGCTACCTATTCGACTACGAAACCATGGCATTTACCTCTCTAATGGGCGCGCGTTTTACAGTAGACCATATTAAATTCCTAAGGCTTGGATTTTCGGTTCCATCTCCAGGAGTGCTCAAACAAATACAAAATGCCGAAAAGCTCATTACGGATAACCTACAGCTCATTACAACTATGCTAAAACAGCATGTTCGGATATAATTCGCAGTAATTATGAGTGATGTAAATCTGGAGACGCTTGTTAGCCTGTGCAAACGGCGTGGGTTTGTGTTTCAGGCTAGTGAAATTTACGGGGGTTTGGCTGGTTTTTGGGATTACGGGCCTTACGGTGTCGAGCTGGTAAATAATCTCAAAGACCTTTGGTGGCAGGCAATGGTCCGTGAACATCAGAATATTTACGGTATAGACGGTGCCATTATTCAGAATCCCAAATTGTGGGAAGCCAGCGGGCATGTGGCGGGTTTTACCGATCCACTGGTGGATTGCAAGAACTGTAATGCCCGGCACCGTGCCGATCATTTGGCTGGTACTGATTCCACCGACCTCAAGGAACTAACAGAATTACTGAAAGACAAAACTTGCCCAACCTGTGGCAAAAAGACACTGACAGAACCACGAAAGTACAATATGATGATGAAAACATGGGTTGGTCCCATGGAGGACGAGTCATCCGTAGCTTATCTGCGGCCGGAAACCGCCGGTTCTATATTTACTAATTTCGAAAACGTTAGGGAAACTACCCGCAGCAAAATCCCATTCGGTATCGCGCAAGTAGGCAAGGCCTTTAGGAATGAGATTTCGCCGCGTGACTTTATTTTCCGCGTACGTGAATTGGAACAGATGGAAATGCAATATTTCATTCGTCCGGACGACCAGAAGGACACCTATGAATATTGGCGCAAATTTGCCTGGGAATTCTTGACTCAGCGTGTCGGTATAGGAGAAGAGAACCTGCAATGGCACGAACACGGACCAGAGGAAAGGGCTCATTATGCAGCTGCCGCCCACGATATTTATTTTAAGTTCCCGCAAGGATTCAAAGAGCTTTGGGGCACGCATAACCGCACAGACTTTGACCTTAAAAACCACATGGAGCATAGTGGCAAAGACCTTCAATATTATGATGAAAAAGACAGTAAACACTACATCCCTAACGTAATAGAAAGTTCCGTTGGCGTCGGCCGGATGTTCATGGCGGCGCTGGCCAATGCTTACACAGAGGACGAAATAAATGGAGAAAAGCGGGTTGTTCTAAAGTTGCACCCTTCAATCGCGCCCATAAAAGTAGCTGTGTTCCCGCTGCTGCGGAATAAACCGGAGCTGGTAGAAAAAGCCAAAGAAGTTTACAAGAAGTTAAGCCAGAAGTACATGTGCGAATTCGATGACAACGGCAACATAGGCAAACGTTACCGCCGCCAGGACGAGATAGGCACCCCAGAGTGCGTAACAATTGATTTTCAGACTTTGGAGGATGATACCATAACCATTCGCGATAGGGACACCACAAACCAAACCCGCCTAAAAATTGGAGATTTAGAAAAGAAAGTCGGACCAATACAGTGGCAGATGTGATAGATGCCAGGACCAGGTTTGGACTATCGGACTTGGTAGCTAGTGATTGTGCGATTGTACAAGACCCGTTTAGGGTGCCGGTTATTGATCGTGCTGGTGATGACCTGACGGAAATGGCTGATAGGCTGCTGCGCAACAGGGGTGGAATGGAAGCCATAACTGATTGTTTACCTGCTTCAGATCGATCATTATGGCAATTACCACCCGACAGGCTAGTGCTTGACGCTTTAGCACTGCGCTCATTAGGGAGCCGTTCACCCGATCAATTAGCTATAACAGCTACAAAACGTATCGCTAGTTCGGGCGGATTAGGCAGAGTAGGTTTGTTGCTGGTGGTTGGATATAGGGTTATGGGAAATAGCAGTGATGAAATCCATCCTTTAGGAGTAGACGAAGAATTAGCCTATGCTGCCGACGCTATAGTAGCCGCGCGCGAGCAGAATTTAATCAGGTATGCTTCTTCTTTCCTCACAACAGGTGGCTTCAGCCTTGCTAATTCCGCAGATGTTAAACGTAGCCCAGCGGAGAGGAGGCTGTGGGTGGTATGAAATTACGGAAAATCGAGTTGAAGTTGGAGGGGGATCAGTTTTGGCCAAGATTGCCGATTGTCCATGTGCGGGGATCGGAAGGAGCTGGGGCAATTCCAAGGGACGCCAGTGATGTAGAAGCAGAGGATGTTATAAAGAGCTGGCATGAGGCTGCGATCTTGCGCGTAACACCAGCGGATGGCCGGGCGCTGATTGGTTTCTGGAAAGATGCGGAACACTGCCAGTATTTGAATGTACCGGTAGAAACTACAGAGGACGGCCTATTCGCTATGCGGTTAGGGCCGACAAGCACGGATTTCTTTATTGTGCCGGAGGATCACAAAACGAATTATATGCTGGAACTTGTAGAAATATGTAGTGTCGACGATCCTAAATATGGGGAAGTGGCGCTTTATTAAAGCAACTAACTTTTGAGAAGTTACAAGCTTGTTCTATTTTGTTTCGGCAAAACGGAACCCAAAAACCGACAGGCAGTCAAAAACGCTGTAGCCACCCATACCACTGACCTGCCGTGCTTGCGGAACTCCCTTTGGTCGGCCCGGTTTTAATCTTTAAGTAGAAAATCGGACATGTCCTCAGCAACTATTCGGCAGGCCACTGATAGGCAGCACCGGTTTTCTCGAGCCTGAATAGACCATGGAATGCTTATTTTCTATGTTTAGGAGTAGAATACGAGATATGAAAAATGTTTTAGTTACGGGAGCGGCGCAAGGTATTGGACGTTCAATAGCTGAGCTTCTATTAAGTCAGCCCGACTTTAGCTTGTGGGTTATTGATAAACAGAAGACAGCATATATTGAAGAATGCCAGCAAAACCATGCAGATCGATTTACATTTTACCTACAGGATATAGCCGAACGTGAAAATCTTTCAAAAGTACTGAGTGATATTAAACGAGTAAAACTTGACGGAATTGTAAATAATGCTGGCGAAGTTTATCTAGAAAAATGGGATAAACTTAACATAAAAACTTGGGATCGTACCCTGGCCGTAAATTTAACCGCACCGTTACAAATCGTGCATGAGCTTCGTGATGTGCTTGCACAGAATGCTTCTATAGTAAATATAGCTAGTTCTGATGGACTTAAGGCTGCGTTTGACATGGTTGCTTATGCAGCTAGTAAAGCCGCACTCATGAATCTGACGAAGTCACTAGCAGCAAACTTGGGTTCTAGAAATATACGAGTAAATGCTGTTGCGCCCGGCTGGGTTGAGACAGAAATGGTTGCCGGTACTTTACCAGAAGAAGCTACATACATTACGCCTCTTGGTCGTAACGCCCAGCCGATAGAAGTAGCTAACCTCGTAGAGTTTCTGTTATCAGATAAATCCAGCTTTATAAACGGTGAGACTATTGGTATCGATGGAGGTATGGGCGTAGTCGATTACACTATTAAAAAAGAATCAGAGCACGCTAGCTAATGTTATTTAGGTTTGATACGGTTTCTATCGATGCTCGGCCGGAGGAGGTTTGGGAGTTTGTTTCGGACCTCAATAATTGGAAGCAGTTTAGTGATTTTGGTAAAAATCTGGAACAAGTAACTGATACGGAATGGGTAGCTCATACTTCGCAAGGCGACGTTCGGGTTATCCCTAAGTTTGATAAGGAAAAGCTATTATTGGACAGCTACTGCATTATAGCTAGTGGCGAAAAACAATTTATCCCATACCGCGTAGTCTCAAACGGTGACGGCGCCGAACTAATAATGACCAACCAACAAACCGCACCGTCAGCGACCAAGACTACGCCGAACAACTCCGCTGGATGAAACAGGAACTTGAAACTATTAAGACAATTTTAGAAGGAGATGATTAGAAGTTATCGGGATGCGGATGGTAGAAATTAATTTTTCGGCTTTGCCTTATACTGTCAAAAATAATAATCCCTTTGGGAATATACTGCTTTCTATAGGTATAACTCTTTGCATCCTTGCCGCGATGGCATTGGGTGCGCTATTGAGCGCTGACAATAATCGTGAAGATATAATGTTTTTACTTGGCAGCTTTGCCGTTTTTACACTATTCGCAATAAGTATTTGGGCGGTAAGGCGTATGTTTTTAAGTTTAAGCAAACAGCGTGAGGCGATGCGCAATTTTGCTGAACAGAACGGGTGGCAATATGAGGGAAAGAGATCGGCTGTTCAGTCTGATATGGTTCCGCCTGGCATGGCCGGACTTGCGGGTAATACCATACAGCGCTTTTGCATCACGGGCAAATGGGATGATAGCCAATTCAAGTACTGCCAACTAATGACCGGTAAACCAGGTTCTGTGAATTTCGCAGTAGTCCTAAGGGTTCTAAATAAGGGGCAAAAAGCTAGTAGAACAACAAGCGAAGTAAATCTTGAATATGCAAATGGATACGACTATTTTATTTTTCCGGGTAATGTAATATCCCGCTATGAAACCCAAAAGATATTTAAAACCGCCGGCATGATGTAAATAAATTTTCATATTGATATAGTATTGCAAGGATGATCAGAAGTTATCGGGATTCGGATTATGAGGGATTTAGGGAACTGTACCAGCATTCGGAGTGGTATGGTGGAGTGTTTGATGAGGCACGGGATGGGCGGGAACGGCTAGCCCGGAAAGTTGCCAAAGATCCGGAAGCAATGATTGGTGCACTATGACTACTGCTTTTTTATTATCTGGCTTTGGATTAAACAAGACTGCTGCGGATACAGGCTACCTCCCACTAAGACAGATGATTGGCTCCAAGGGCTACAAAGTCGTACCAGTCAAAATTACATGGAACCACAAAACAACACCACGGTATTGTGAAGAATTTGTAGAGTTTTATAAAAAGCATAAAAGCAAAGACAATATTGTTATTGGAAACTCATTTGGGGCTATGGTAGCTTTCATAACCGCGCCGGCCTTAAAGCCGGAGCGCGTGTATTTATGCTCGCTTTCGCCCTTTTTCAAGGAGGATTTAGAGAGCTATAAAGTAATTGACGCGGCCCAAAGATTCGGTACCAGAAGAATCAAGGAATTTAAAAAAATCTCGGCCCAACAAATTGAAAAGCAGATAAATGAAACGAATACGTCAGTAACACTTTTATATGGAGAAAAAGAAAAAGAGAGACATTCGTTTTTAGTCAAAAGGGTAAAGAGTACTGCTAAGAATTTGAAAAACAGTAAACTAGTGGAAGTGCCTTTGGCCGCCCATGCTTTACGAGAAACAGAATATATTCTTGGTCTCGAAAGAGAGCTTTAGAGTTGTAAAAATATAGAGGTTAAATGACATCATCATTTGATAGATTGCGGCAAGAAATTAATAATAGGGAAAGTCCAGAGGGCTTTCCTGTTAAGCTGGTTGCCATTGATGGGCATGGCGGAGCGGGGAAGTCTACGATTGGCCAGAACCAAAATGATACAATAAGGACATGAGCGATATCGCCACAAAAAAAGACGTCCAGAAGATAGTTAATAAGGCTGTCGACAAGGCTGTCGATGATTTAACGGGTCTGATACATACATTCATGGATCAGGTTTCTAAAAAATTTGTAGAATATGACGAACAATTTAGGCAACTGAACAAGAAATACGACCACTTGGTCAGTACTATTGACGGATTCATTGCCCGAATCGACAGATACGAAACAGAAATGGCGGCTCGGGACAAGCAATTTGACAGATTAGTGGAGTGGGCGCGCAAAGTATCTGAAAAAACTGGCATTCCGCTAGAGAATCTCTAGTCCGAATTAGACATTATTTATGGAAGACTTAATTCTTGTTTTCTTACTTGGCATAGTCTCTAGCTACCTGAGTAACATTTCCGGGGGTGGAGGGTATTTCATTTTACTGCCTGCGCTACTTCACCTGGGTATTCCGCCGCTGCCTGCAATAGGTACTATAAAGTTTGGCGCTATTGGCATGATGTTTGGTTCTTTCGTCAGCGCTAAAAATAAAAATGTCATACGGCGTGACTACCTGAAACCGCTGATCATCATAACAGCCATCACCAGCATATTAGGTCCTCAATTGGCTTTCGCTCCCAGTGATGAAGCGGTCAAACTGATCAGTTCCATAATAATTATCATTACGGCTCTAGCTAGTCTAGCTAGCTGGCGAATGGCAGGCAACTCCCGCGAAGTTACCAAACGGCAAAAATATCTTGGCTATGGATTATTCTTTATTTTGAGTACGGTTTTTGCTGGTTTCGGATCCGGACTTGGGATACTGGTGAACTATGTGCTCATAGGCTTCTTGGGCATGTCAGCCGTAGAGACTATCAGTACTAGGAGGGCAGTAGCCATAGTCGGAATTCCAATCCAACTGATATTTTTCATTGGCCACGGCGAAGTTAATATACCTCTAGGATTTGCATTAGTGTTAGGCTGTGCGATTGGTGGCTTCCTGGGGCTGAATACGGCTATTAGAAAAGGGAATATGTTCGTCAAGCGCGCAATGGCTTTAGTGGCCATAATTTTAGTCATATCACTTTTCCTCTGACATTAATATTAGTAAAATACAAAAATATGATATAATATTTGTTAATGGGAAAAGTTGAATTTAGTTTCCGTGAATATGGTGATGGAGAGAATCCGGTCGTGGTTTCGCTTACCGCGGGATATACCGGCAAGTTGGCGGATCTTGATACCCCGGCACAAGCACTGCTTGCAGCCGGACATGACGTGGTCGTATACGATTACGGCACAGAGGTGTTTACCGAAGGTGACCCCGCACTGCTACCGCGTCTTATTGATGATATATCGCAGGATTTTTCCGGTAAATCAAAAGGTCACGAGAAGAGGCGTTATTGTGGGCTCAGCTTGGGTGCGGGAATCGGTTTTAATCAGCAACGCCGTGACCGGGACGACTCGCTTCCAGGCCTGTACGCGGGTGGGGGCACCAATGCCGCACGATTGATAGCGCGTAATCCTTTGCTTTGGCGGGAGCGCAGAGCATTCAGTAGAAATGGTTATGGTGAGTCAGATATCTGGAACGTGTGGGAAGGCTTACATGAGTCTCCGCATTCTGCCTTTGTCATCGCACTTGGGGGCATGGATTTTATAGTAAGACATCGCGAAGCCATAAGGCGTCTACGTGACTGGCAGTGTGAAGGCACGCCAATAAGGGTAAAGACATTGCCCAGGCTTGGCCACACCGGAACGATAGGCTGGTTCAAGGAAAATATACCTGCCATGTTGTCTTGGGCTGATGCTATGATTGAATCTTGATGAAAACACTGAGACGGACGGAGTTTGGGAATCCAATTTTACGGGATAAAGCAGCGAGTATTGATGCGGCCCAAATTGATACTAAGAAAATTCATGGCCTTATTGCTGATATGAGGCATACTTTGGTGTCCAAAAAATTGGGAATTGGACTGGCTGCACCGCAAGTGGGCGAAAGTTTGGCGCTGATAGTAATTGCCATTAGGACAACGGAGCTTAGGCCTAAAGTCAGGCCATTCGATCTAGTGTTGATTAATCCGGAAATTACTGACACTGTTGGTAGGGAAAAGGCTATGTGGGAGGGATGTATTAGCTCGGGTGCTAAGAAGGCTGAACTATTTGCGAAAGTGCCACGTTACGAGTGGATAAAAGCGAAGTACCTTGATGAATATGGCAAACTCCACCATAAACAATTCAAGGGTTTGCAAGCGCATGTAATCCAACACGAGGTAGACCATCTGAACGGCATATTATTCGTAGACCGGGTTAAAGACCCTAAAACTTTTATGACTTATGCCGAATATATAAAACGGATAAAGCTACGGTTGCATTAGGCTGATTCAGTTGAACAGTGCCGCTCATAGTAACTCCTATTGAAATCCGAACTACTTAGCAAATGGTATACTGAAAGCATGAAAGAGCCGAAGCCCGATGTCAGCGAACGGCTGAAAGCGGCACGAATAAAGCTTGATCAAATTGATAATGACATTCTGGAACTAATCAGTCGTCGCAGCCTTGTTATTTCTGGTATAGCTTTAATAAAAGCAGAAGAGGGCTTGGAAATATACCAACCGGAGCGGTATTTGAAGATGTTAAAACGTTTAATGAAGAAAGCTAAATTTGCTGGACTAGATCCAGCTATGATTCAAATCATATGGAATACACTCCATACCGCTAGCGTCAACCAGCAACAAATGACCATTCTGAGCAAAAATAAGGACAACGGGGACTTAAAGTAATGAATAGGGTGCCTAATAATTACGCCTTTATAGATAGCCAGAACCTGAATTTGAACATCCAAAAGGCTGGATGGAAAATGGATTGGCACAAGTTCCGACGCTACTTGGCAGAAAAATATGGGGTGACGAAAGCCTTTATGTTCATTGGTTACGTACCAGAGTTTGAGGACATGTACGTGCAGTTGCATGACACAGGCTATCTGATAGTGCTGAAGCCCACGTTTGACTTGACGCGTCCACGACCGGAAGAAGATGACAAGAAAAGGGAAACACGCGCCACGGCCTCAGACGGCTCCAATCAAGCGGGCGCAGGGCATGTCCAAAATGCCAAAGAAGGTGATGGCAAAGAGTCAACTGAAGAAAAGAAGCCGGTAAAGGGCAACGTAGACGCCGAACTAGTGCTGCACGCCATGATCGAATATCCAAATTACGACAAAGCTATCATAGTATCCGGCGACGGCGATTTTTACTGCCTGGTGGAGTACCTCCACGAGCAGAAGAAACTACTCAAACTACTTACACCAACCCGTAAATATTCTAATTTATTTAATCGTTTCGAAGACTACATAGTGAGGGTGGACCAGCTGCGGAATCAGCTGGAATACCGCAAGAGAAGAAAACCTTAAGCTGGTATACTCTAAAGAAGGTTATTCCCAAGGATTACCCTTGGAAACAAGGATTTTATTGTGTAATAACGTTCGCACAATGAGCCAACGGTACTGATATACTTGGTATATGAAACAGGGGCAAGCGCTAGCCGTAATGCTGGCAGGTAATTCGGTATTCTTAACGGGGGCGCCAGGTTCCGGCAAGACTTACACCTTGAATGCATTTGTGAAAAAAGCTGCAAACAAAGGCAAGCGCGTAGCTGTTACTGCCAGTACCGGTATAGCTGCTACTCACATCGGCGGAATGACCATACATTCTTGGTCAGGTTTAGGCATACGTGACCAACTGGATAAAAGAGATTTGGAATGGCTGACGGCAAATGCGCGTCTGAATAAACGATATAACGGCACCGATATACTGGTGGTAGACGAGGTGTCGATGCTGCACGGCAAGCGACTGGATATGGTCAATGAAGCCTGCAAACTGCTGCGCAAAAGCGAACAGCCGTTCGGCGGCCTTCAAGTTATCCTGGTGGGGGATCTCTTCCAGTTGCCGCCTGTGAACAGGGAAGCAGAAACTCTGGATTTTGCGCATATGTCACAAGCCTGGGCAGAGCTGAGCCCTAAGATCTGCTATCTCCGCGAGCAGCACCGTCAAGCAGGGGATGAATTATTGGATCTACTGGAGGCAATGCGGAGAAATGATTTAACAGATTGGCATACAGAGATTCTGCAGAGTCGTCTAGGGAAGCGCCCGGACGCCACACTGCCCGTTACGCGACTCTATGCCCATAACGTGGACGTGGAAACTATTAATGATCGGCATCTGTCAGCCCTAACAAGTGATAGTAAAACCTTCACCATGCAGACCAAGGGCGCGGCTGCCAAGGTGGACCAACTGTCCCGGAGCGTCTTAGCTCCGCCGGTTTTAGAGTTAAAAGTCGGAGCAGAGGTGATGTTTGTGGCTAATAATTTCCCGCTGGGATTTGTTAATGGCAGCCGGGGAACTGTTTTGGAATTTCGTGATGGATTGCCGTTAGTTAAGCTTACAAGAGGCGGCCGGAAGATAAAGGTGGAGCCCCATAGCTGGACACTCCAAGAGGACGGGCGGGTGCGGGCGGAGGTTATTCAGCTACCATTAAGGTTGGCGTGGGCCATAACCATACACAAGAGTCAAGGTATGAGCCTGGACGCTGCCGAGATGGACCTGAGCAAGACATTTACACCTGGTATGGGTTATGTGGCACTAAGCCGGGTACGGGATCTAAGCGGCGTGTACTTAGCCGGAATCAACCGAATGGCCTTAGAACTGCACCCCGATATTTATTCTTTCGACGCAGAGTTAGGGCGTCTCTCTTCCCAGCTAGCTGCCATAACTGATGAGCTGGCTGAAGAGGAAGAAGCTGAACCTGAATCAGACATAGCTGCCGACAAAGAACTACTCTCCAAGTTAAAAATTTGGCGGCTAGAGCGGTCCCGCAAGGATCGTGTTCCGCCATTCATAATTGCCCACGATAAATTACTGGAACAAATCGCTATCCACAAACCCGTCAACGCGCAGCAGTTACTGGGATTGCCTGGTTTTGGGAGGCGCAAGATTGAAACATACGGCGAAAACATCCTGGGCTTGCTGAAAGAATTTGGTGTAGAAGCTGAAAGTTCAGAGGATAGTCAGCTAGACAAGACAGCTATCGACGAGAAAACAGGACAGATTTCTGGCTACGAAAAGTTAAGAATGGAAACAATAGCCCAGTATTCGAAAGCTTTCAGTCGCTGGCAACCCGATGAAGATATCCAGCTAATGAGGCTAGTAAAATCTGGCGCGCCATTAACTGAAGTCTGCCAAACATTGCAACGCCAGCCAGCGGCAGTCTGGGCACGCCTTTTGCAGAACATTACAGCTAATGACGAATAAATTCGAGACCTTCAAACTAAATAACGGCGAGACAATTCCAGCGGTCGGCTTCGGTACCTGGCAGATATTTTTAAATAGCGTAGCGCGTGAAGCGGTCACGGATGCTCTAGGAATAGGCTATAGGTTAATCGATACGGCGCGGATCTATGGTAATGAAAAAGGGGTGGGGCGATCTATCCGCAACTCCGGTTTGTCAAGACAGGATATATTTTTAACTACCAAATTCTTTCCAGCACCCCAAGGATATGGGTGGGCGTTAAAAGCATTCGACGCATCGCTTAAGCGGTTAAAAATGGATTATGTGGATTTGTATCTGATTCATTTTCCGCGCGGCGGAGCACGGAGTGAAACATGGCGAGCCTTTGAGGAAATCTATAAAAGCGGCCGGGCAAAGGCGGTCGGCGTATCGAATTATGGCATAGATGATCTGAATGAGATTCTGGAAACGTCCGCAATTGTCCCTGTCGTCAATCAGATTGAGCTGAACTGTTTTAACTATACCCAGCAGCGGCCGGTTGTAGATTTTTGTCACCTTAATGGCATTGTTATAGAAGCGTACAGTCCGCTAGCGCAAGCGTCGCAGATGAGGCATCCATACATCATGCGGCTGGCCGAAAAATATCATAAGACCTATGCCCAAGTAATGTTGCGCTGGTGCGTCCAGCACAAAGCCGTGCCAATTCCTAAATCCACTCATACAGGCCGTATTCGTGAAAATTTTGAGATATTTGATTTTGAAATCTCCCAGGAAAACATGAATGTTTTAGACAAGATTAGCTGAAAAAACTTGTAGGATGATATGGACTTACGTACGAAGCTGGAGCATAATTATAGTTAATAATTAATTTCTCGGCGGGGAGGTTCAGTATGGATGCACAAGTTAACTGGCTGGCTATCGTGCTGGCTACTGTTGCTAGTATGGTGGTAGGTTTTGTATGGTACGCTAAACCAGTTTTTGGCGAAGTTTGGGGCAAATTAGTCGGCCTGGACGAGAAGAAAATGCAGCAAGGTGCGGGCATAGCCATCATTCAGGCACTAGTTGCGTCGTTTGTGACCGCCTATGTCCTGGCACATATTACCTACTTGTCGTATGTGTTTTTTCAGGATACATATATAGAAGCAGCTCTGGCGACCTCATTTTGGGTTTGGCTTGGCTTTTCGGCTACCACCATCGTTACCCACAATGCATTCGAGCAAAGGCGGAAAAAACTCACGCTACTTACTCTTGGGAATCAATTAGCCACCCTACTAGTCATGGGTTTTATTATAGGCTGGCTGAAACCATAGCAAGGCGCAATAGCTTTGAAAAACAAAGCGGTAGATAAGTATATAGCAGACCTTACTTATGGGTGGCAGCAGGACTTTGTCCGCGCAATCAGGATTACTATCCACCAAGCGGATCCAGATATAGAGGAGCTAATCAAATGGGGGACGCCAGCGTTTTATCATAAGGGACCTGTGTGTTGGTTATTTTGCGCGACAGGTTGGGTGCATTTTGCTTTTACTCAAGGCGCCTTGCTTGATGACAGCCACGGCTTATTCGTGGAGGACGAAAATACAACCAGCAAAGCCAAGCGTACAATGAAATTCCGAGATGGAGAAAACGTACCGGTTGATATTATTGTGAAGCTTGTGAGAGAGGCTGTAGCTAATAATGTGGCTGGCAGAAAGATCAAGTTCGAGCAAGCGCCCAAAGAAAAAATTCTATTGCCGGAGGATATGAGGGCAAAACTTCAGGAACGTGATTTGACTAGCAGTTACTGGGAGCGGCCTTATTACCAACAGAAGGGCTATATCCAGTGGATTGACCAAGCCAAGCAGTCCGCTACCAGGGAAAGGCGCATCCATGCCATGTTGGAAGAGCTAGAAGACGGGACTTACATGCCGCCTAAACACAAATAGCTGTACTTAAATGATTCAAAAATTGTATAGTTAAGCCGTAATAGGAGATTGGCCATGGGGCGTGTGGTGCATTTTGAAATTCATGCTGACGATCCTCTGCGTGCGCAGGGTTTTTATGAGAATATCTTCGGCTGGGAAATAAAAAAGTGGGATGGGCCCAACGAATACTGGCTTGTGATGACGGGCAATAAAGGCGCTAACCTAAAGGGCAAAGAGAATGATGGCATTGACGGCGCAATCGTCCGTCGTCAAGGACAGATGCCGAGCCACAACAATCCAGTGTCCGCTTTTGTTTGCACGATAGATGTTGATGATTTAGATGACTCATGTAGTAAGGTAGTTCTGAATGGCGGCAACGTGGTCGTAGATAAACGCGCCGTTTCAGGAGTGGGCTGGATAAGTTACTGCAAAGACACTGAAGGAAATATATTCGGTATGATGCAAACTGACCAAAAAGCCGGGTAGCATTAAGTCAGTAAGAGGATTAATTATAGGTTATGAAATTATCTAAACAACAGGAAGAATGGGCAGATAATAGTAAATGGGATTTTAGCGAGCTAAAAGCGCTATTTATCAATTGTACACTTAAGAAGTCTCCAGCTGTGAGTAATACCGAAGGGCTGGTTGCGCTTTGCCAAGCTATAATGGAAAAAAATAAAGTTTCGACCGAGCTGGTCCGGGCTGTTGACCACGACATCGCTACGGGTGTGTACCCGGACATGACCGAGCATGGCTGGGATAAGGATGAATGGCCGGAAATCTATAAGAAGGTGCAAGAATCGAATATCCTTGTGCTCTGCGGCCCGATATGGCTAGGCGATAACAGCTCTGTGATGAAGCAAGTGATTGAGCGGCTTTATGGCAATTCCTCGGATTTGAATGAAGCAGGACAATATGCTTTCTATGGTAAAGTCGGAGGTTGCTTAATTACTGGAAATGAGGACGGGGTTAAACACTGCGCTATGAATATATTGTATAGTCTGCAACACCTTGGTTACGTTATACCTCCGCAAGCAGATGCAGGCTGGATTGGGGAAGCTGGGCCAGGCCCTTCATATCTGGATGAGGATTCCGGCGGTCCGGAGAACGATTTCACCAATCGCAACGCTACTTTCATGACTTGGAACCTGATGCACTTGGCTAGGATGCTAAAGGATGCCGGTGGTATTCCTGCACATGGCAATCAGCGCAAGCTATGGGACGCAGGTTGTCGCTTCGACTTTGAAAACCCCGAACATAGATAAAATGAAATCATTCCACCGTCCAGATATAACATTCGTACCAGGTCCTAGCGAACTTATGCCTGGTGTTAGGGATTATATGGCAGTAGGCGTGGAACTCTCGCGTCTTTCACACAGAGGGGGAGTCTTCCAGGAAGTCATGCAGGACACTGACGAAGCTCTGCGTGCCCTTTTGGGCATACCCAACGACTATATGGTTGCTTATGTTGGCTCGGCTAAGAATGCGATGAAGCTGGTACCAAGAAACCTGGCAACGGTATCGCCGCATCACCTTGTCAATGGAGCATTCGGGGAGGAACTGTATAAATATTCTGTAGATGCCAAGAAGCGGCCGTCAAAAGATGAGGTCCCGTGGGGACAAGGATTTCCGGTTGCTGATGAAGCTTTGGGTCAGAAGCTAGAAAGAATTCGTCCTGAGGTTCTCTGTGCTACGCCGAACGAAACAAGCACGGGAGTCATGCTTGATAGTAATATGTTTTCCGAGCTAAAGAGCGACCATCCTGACCTGCTATTGGCTGTGGATATTACTTCAGCCGTACCGTATATGCCACTTAAAGTAGAGGATGTTGATGTTGCGCTATTTTCGGTACAAAAGGGGTTTGGTATGCCTGCAGGCTTGGGCGTAGTACTCGCCAGCCCCCGCGCCATTGAGCGTTCGGCACAGCTCCAAAAACTACAGGACACCGGTTCATATCAAGCATTATGCGAGTTACAGGAATTGGCTCGAAAATTTCAAACGCCAGAGACACCTAATATGGCAGCGATTTTTACATTAGGACAAGTAGCTAGAGATATTTTGAGTAGAGGAACCGATGATATGCGACGTGAAACGGAGCTTAAGGCAAGAGTGATGTATGAGTATTTTGAGAAAAGGGAAGGTTATAATCCCTTTGTCGAGCAAGCTGAATATCGCTCTCCTACGGTAATTGTCATTGAAGTTGCGTCAGGTGCGGTTTCGGTTGCGCGTCAACTGCGTGAACGCTTTAACGTGGACGTGGGTACTGGCTACGGAGCAAAGTATAAGGATAAACACTTACGATTAGGTAATTTCCCGGCTCACTCATTTTCCGACGTATATGACTTGCTTGAAATGCTGGATGCCTTAAGCGCATAGAATGCCTTAACTGCTATAATGGCGGATAATGGTGGATAAGCATAAACAAAGATTGTCCGAAGGACTTGCGGTGCGTAAGTCCTATTTTCCTAAAAGCTTTTTCTGGGGTGCTAGTACTGCCAGCCATCAGATAGAAGGGAATACCCATAACCAGTGGAGTGAATGGGAAAAGGCGAATGCTAAAAAGCTGGCGCGTCAAGCCCACAAACACTTCAGTTGGCTTCCAAATTGGCACGAGATTAGAGACCAAGTCCAGGATCCGAATAATTATATTTCCGGCAAGGGCATCGACCATTACAATCGCTATAAAGAAGATTTTGATATAGCTAAAAAACTCAATCTGAATGCCTTCCGGTTCGGAATAGAATGGTCAAGGATGGAGCCCCAAGAGGGGGTGTGGGACGAGGCGGCCGTGGAGCATTACCGTGTTTATATTAGTGAGCTTAAAAAGCGAGGGTTAGAACCATTCCTGAACGTCTGGCACTGGACCGTGCCAGTGTGGTTTGATGAGAAAGGTGGCTTCACTAAGAAGGGCAACCTACGTTTATTCGACCGTTTCGTAGAAAAAGTTGCCCAGGAATATGTACAGGACCTTAAATATATCATCACTATCAACGAGCCTAACGTTTATACTTTTTACGGTTACGTAAGCGGCAGATGGCCCCCAGGAAAGAAAAACCCCTATAAAGCCGTGAGGGTATATTTCAATCTGATTGCGGCGCACAAGAGAGCTTACAAAATACTGAAATCACACAAGAAATCCCTTCAAATTGGCATTGCGCCACAACTGGGCAATATCCAAGCCAAGCGGCCGCACAAATGGTTTGACGAGTTCGTTACGCAGCTTATGCGGAATGGTTGGAATTGGTGGTTCTATAACCGGACCCGTAACCAGCAGGATTTTATTGGTTTCAATTATTATTTCACAGATTACTTTAAAGGACCGAAGCGTATTAACCCCAAAGTACCGGTCGGGGACCTTGGCTGGTATATGGAGCCGGAAGGCCTGTACCCTATAATGCTTAGGATATGGGATCGTTACAAGAAACCGATAATTGTTACGGAGAATGGATTGGCAGACGCTAGGGATGAATTCCGTCAATGGTGGTTGGAAGAAACAATGATAGCTATGGAGCGTGCCCTTAGCGAAGGCGTTGACATTCGGGGGTATTTCCACTGGAGCCTACTTGATAATTTTGAATGGTCAGATGGGTGGTGGCCCAAATTTGGTTTGGTCGCTGTAGACCGTGAGCATGGAATGAAGCGCACTGTTCGCGAAAGCGCTAAATGGTTTGCAAAACGTCTCGTTAAGCTGCGTTAGCTAGCAATATAGGGGATAGTTAAAAGGTAAGCATTGCCTCTTTGGCTAAGAAGTTATGTTCCTGTGGATAACCTTGTGAGAAATCTCTCATTTTAGATAAAAAAGGCTTGCATGTGGGTGAGTGTGGGTAGTATCATCATGTTAGTGGGTAATCGTAGGTAAGTTTCCAACCCAGCCAAAAGGTTGTAAAAAGCAAACCTCACACGATACAAACAAAACCAGTGAATCCACCAAAAAAGGATTCACTGGTAAAAATAAAAAACCACTAAATAAAAAAAGGTTCAAATGGGATGGCAATACTAGACTACTTCGAACGCAGATTGGACGACAAGCGCCGGTTAACAATACCCGCGGAAGTCAGAAGCCAGTTCGCGGGCGGGGCTATAGTAACCAGAGGTTTCGGCAAATACTTGCACTTATACCCCAAAATAATCTGGGATAAGCAAGTCGAACCGAAGCTAGAAGGGGACATCCTGGATGAACATATCGCCGATCTTAACGTCCGATTCCGCCGAGGCAAGGTGGAAACAGAACTGGACGGTAAGCAAGGACGAGTAACGCTAGAACAACACCTCTTGGACTACGCAGGTATCACCAAGGATGTTGTGGCGATAGGCGTCGGACAGTACTGGCGACTGATGGCTCCCGAACAAGCGGAGTAGCAAGCACCTTAACAACCCGGTAACGATTAGTAAACATAGTTCTTTCTTAAAATTTAGGGAAGAGCCCCATGTGATTGCGCTCGAGTGAAGCGTTGGGGCAGCAGCGAGGAACGTAAGGGAAGCGTATAAAAGATACGCTGAGTGCGTACCGGAGCAGCTGACACGGCGATTTGCCGAGAATGACAGCAAGGCATCCGCCTTCGGCGGAGGACAGGCTGACATGGCGCAAGTGCATGGACGAGGTTAGCTAATCGGCAGTCAACAGGTGGCTTTATAGGGCACCACCCTAAAAACCCTCGCACTTTACCCAAAAAACACCTCCCAAAACTCCACCTCACACATAAGTCTCTCAAAACTTTGACCAAAAAGATGCAATAAGGAGTTAGAAGATTTTTCAAATCTCTCGTATTACCTCCTTATATATGCGCTTTTTGGTCTACACAAAAACAAAAATCTCAAAAAAACAAAAAAGTTGACTGCTGGTTAGGTGACCTTGTACGTTCATCAAAATATCTTACAAAGGATATTTTGACGGGCAAAAACAAAAACACCAAAACAAAAATAGTGCCGTTTACGCACACCAAATCGTTTGCCGTGGGCCTTAGAAAAGTCCTGGCGGACAAGCCAAAACAAACATACAATCTTCAATATGGAGAAAAGCCAGCACATTCCAGTATTACTGGACGAGGTCTTAAAATATCTGGATCCGAAGAATGGGGAATCATTCCTTGATCTGACGGCCGGTTATGGAGGGCACGCAGGAGAAATACTTAAGCGTAGCCTTGATGGTTCCAAGGCTGTTCTCGTCGACCGTGATCAAAATTCGATTGTCACACTTCGGGACAAATTTGGCTCCAAGGTCAGCCAGATCATCCATAAGGATTTTCTGAAGGCCGCGAAAGATTTAAGGGTCGAAAACAGGCAGTTTGATATTATTCTGGCAGATTTGGGCGTATCGTCACCGCACCTTAATATGGCGAGCCGTGGATTTAGCATCAGTCAAGATGGACCACTGGACATGCGCATGGATCAGCGTCAAGCAGTTACCGCTGACGGTATAGTAAATAACTATAACGAAGCGAAACTAACAGACTTAATCCGGCGTTACGGCGAAGAGTCGCGAGCCCACAAAGTAGCCCGCTCCATAGTGGAACATCGGCCGGTTAAAAGCACAAAACAACTCGCCGAAATCGTTACACGGGCATCCTCAAGGGGGTGGTCAAAAATCCATCCGGCGACACGTACCTTTCAGGCCTTACGTATCGCAGTCAATGATGAGCTGGATTTACTGGCCAGTTCGTTACCCATATGGATAGACGATCTATTGACCCCTGGCGGCCGTATAGTAGTGATCAGCTTCCATAGCCTGGAAGATCGTATCGTAAAGCAGGCTTTCCAGGATCGGTCCAGGGGCGAATACGAGGCGACCTTGCGTCTGCTAACCAAAAGTCCGGTTACAGGCAGCAGCGATGAATTAGTTTTTAATCCGCGAGCACGCAGTGCAAAACTGCGGGCCGCAGTGAAAATAAATAAACCAAAATAAAGGCAGCGCATAAGAGCATATTGTACGAATCAATTAAAGACCAGCAGACCCCTGAAATAAGAACGTGTTCTGTTCGGGGTAATATACCACTCTGGGTGCTTTGGGCTTGTCCCTTGGCCCCACGGTAGTCTCTGGTAATTAATAAAATAACATATCTCATTTATGCGCTGCAGAAAGGGATGCTAAAATGCCTATTCAGGTTAAAACAAGCTCCCGAGCCTACAAGATTCGCGTAAAGGTCATCTGATACGCGCATCAGACGTCCCGGCGCCAAAAGAAAATTTGGTGCCGGGGCTGACCCGACAGACCCCGCCTACAAGCGGACTACCTGCCTGGTTAAAGATATCAACATAAAAACAAAAAGAATAACTTATGACCTACTCAAGTTCATTAAGTATGAGCCGTCAACGCTATGCCACTCGAGGCCAAAACGCTGTTAGTTTACGCGCCCAGGCCAAGACTATCGGTCCGATTAGCAATACTATTATCCTAATCGTATTCGCCTGTTTGCTTGGGCTGTTATATCTGACCCAAGTTACCAAGACCAATGCGTATGGCTATCAGATTGACAAACTACAATCGCAAGCTAGCCAGCTAAAATCGGAGCACGACGAGTTAGAAATTACGTCGGCACGACTGCAGGCCTTGGATCGTGTCCGGAATAGCGATGTAGCTAAATCCCTGGTTTCCGTAGCTCCTACTGCCAATTTGCAAAACTAAATATAATAGGTAACCTATGCGTCCGCGGAAAGCACCGATCCAATCTAACGACACATCTATAAAGCGCCTCCACATATGGTATGGCGTACTTTTGTTTATATGCGTTATTTTTTTGTTGCGGCTGTTTTATCTTCAGGTAATCCGGCATGACTATTATCAAAAGGCAGCTTTACAGGGGCAACTCAAAGAGCATGAGATTCCAGCCAGCCGTGGAGTAATTGAAGCGCACGATGGCAATCGTATTATCCCATTGGTGTTGAATGAAAAACGCTACACATTGTTTGCCGATCCCAAATTTATTAAAGACCCGTCCGCAACAGCAAAAAAAATTACAAGCATAATTGGCGGCAAGGAGAGTGAATACGAGCAGAAGATGCAAATTGACAATCGCTACTCAATCCTTGCTAAAAAGCTGGACAAACAACAGAAGGAAAAATTGGACGCACTAAAAGAAAAGGGAATAGGCACCAGAGAAGAGGAGTACCGGGTTTATCCGCAAGGCACGCTGGCAGCGCAATTGCTGGGCTTTGTCAATGATGATAGGGAAGGTAAATATGGACTTGAACAATACTTGGATTCTGAACTGAAAGGTACGCCCGGCCAGTTGAGTGCCATAACTGACGCGGCTGGTGTGCCGCTGGTGGCCAATAGCGACAACGTTGTAATTGACCCTAAACACGGCAAGAGAGTTGTTCTAACAGTGGATATTCCTATGCAGAAATCCTTAGAAGATATACTAAAAGCTGGGTTAGAAGCTGCAAAGTCAAACAGTGGCAGCGCGCTTATACTAGAGGTGAATAGTGGAGCTATCAAAGCTATCGCAAATTATCCCACCTATAATCCAGCCGAATATTTCAAGCAACCAGACGCAAGTGTATTTAATAATGCCGCGGTAAGTAGCCCTTTGGAAGTAGGCTCCATAATGAAGCCTTTGACTATTGCTGCGGCGTTAGATAAGGGCTCGATCAATCCGGATACAGCTTATTTTGACCCGGGTTACGCTATCATAGGGGATGCCAAGATCACGAACGTGGAAGAAGTGGGCGGATCGGGAACGCGTACTATCACCGATATTTTGCAAATGTCTCTAAATACCGGCGCTGTGTTTGCGCTAAAATCTATGGGCGGTGGCGAGATAAATGACCAGGCTAGGTTGGCGTGGCATGATTATATGACAAGTAGATACCAGCTGGGTAAATTGACCGGTGTGGAGCAGGGCTATGAGGCAGAAGGAGTTATACCTGACCCTAAAGAAGGCAACGGCTTGGCTATACAATACGCTAATACGGCCTTCGGGCAAGGCATGACCGCCACACCTTTACAAATGGGAGCAGCTCTGGTGGCGATTGTAAACGGAGGTACTTATTATAGGCCGCACTTAGTAGACCAACTTACGGACAGCCAAGACAAAACTGTTAAAAAAAATCCTCAAATAGTCCGTGATAGGGTAGTTTCACAAGAGACAGCCTCAACGGTTCGTAATATGATGAATGTTGTAGTTGAAAAAAATAATCGACCAGCTGTTCGAGCCGGTTATAGTGTGGGCGGCAAGACGGGCACAGCTCAGATTACCAAGCCTGGCGGCGGTTACTATGATGACCGTTATAACGGTACTTACCTGGGCTTTGTGGGGGGTGACACACCTCAATACGTAATCGTTGTACGAGTTAATGAGCCAAAAATAGGTGGTTATGCCGGTTCAAGAGCGGCCGGCCCGATATTCGCCTCTACCTCCAATATGCTGATTGATAACTTCGGCGTTGTTCCCAAAACTACGAACAGGGAGTAGTGAACAGGGAGCAGAAAACCATTAACAGTGTTATAATGAGCACTTAGTATGTCCCAAGAAATACAAATACTGGTCCAAACAAACACAATTGCGCTCATACTAATGCTTGGTTTTGCTAGCTTCTTGATAAGTATGTTGATTAGCCCACTCTACACAACCCTAGCTTATAGGGGCCAATGGTGGAAAAAGGCCAGGCAAAGCGCTGTTACCGGCGAATCTGCCAAGATTTTTAATTCTCTTCATGCCGAAAAACACAAACGCCTAATCCCTACAATGGCCGGAATGGTTTTTGTCATAGCTGTGGCAATTGTAACTTTGGTAGCAAACCTTGATCGAGCGGAAACCTGGCTACCACTGGCGGGTTTTGTCGGCGCTGGAATGGTTGGCTTGCTTGATGATTTCATCAATATTCGCGGTTCAGGGCTTGGTGTGGCCGGACTGCCGTACAAGGTAAAACTATTTCTTGTCTCGCTTATTGCCAGCATCGGCGGATGGTTCTTTTATTACAAATTAGAGATAGATAGCATTCATATACCATGGATGGGGGAATGGAGCATCGGCTGGCTTATAATACCGCTGTTCGTCCTGGTGGTAGTCGCTACAGCCAATGCCGTTAATATTACCGATGGATTGGATGGGCTTGCCGGCGGTTTAGCTACCAGTGCCTTTGCGGTCTATGCGCTCATTGCTTTCCTGGAGGGTCGTTACGGAGTAGCAGGTTTTTGCATGAGTGTAGTTGGGGCGCTACAAAGTTACACCTGGTTCAATATTTTTCCAGCCCGATTCTTTATGGGTGATGTCGGCTCATTTGCGCTTGGAACGGCCCTGGGTGTGGTGGCTATGCTGACAGATACTGTAGTTTTGCTGCCCATAATAGGCGTGGTATTTGTAGCCGAAGCCGGCTCGGTATTAATTCAGATTACCTCAAAAAAACTACGGAACGGTAAAAAGATTTTCAAAGTATCGCCAATTCATCATCATTTTGAAGCTAGTGGTTGGCCAGAAACCAAGGTAACAATGCGGTTCTGGGTTCTCGGCCAGATTGCCGCCGTATCGGGTTTAATCATGTTTCTTTTAGGAGGTTATCTTTGAGTCCCGGACGCGTCGCCCAGAACCGCCTTCAGCGGCGTTCCGTGACCTATGATTCGAATGGACGAAGGCATCGTCCTGATTATTGGTTGCTTATATTAAGTATCATTTTATTGGCAACCGGACTGATAGTGGTATACGCAATCAGCCCAGGTTTAAGTGCCCAAAAAGGTGTCAGCCCCAATTACTATATTAACAAGCAACTTTTAGCCGTAACTTTAGGCGTGGTGGCGTTCCTGGTTTGTGCTAATATGCCGCTACGATGGTGGCGGGGATTACAGAAGCCGCTTATCATCAGTGCGTCGCTTGCGGCTATAGCTGTACGTATATTCGGCGAAAAAGTGAATGGCGCTTATCGATGGGTGCAGATCGGCGGATTTTCTTTCCAGGCCGCGGAGCTCATTAAGTTCGCGCTTCTTATCTGGCTAGCTGGCTTCCTAGTGGATCGTATAAACTCGGACACGCTTAGCGACCGTCAATGTACACTCAAACCTCTATTAATAGTTTTAGGTATTACCACTGTAATCGTAGCTTTTTTGCAAAGCGACCTCGGTTCTATGGGGGTGATGGTAGCTATGATGGCCGTAATGGTGTTCGTGGCCGGTATGCCGCTTAAGCGTGTGGCTATGATTGGTGGCATTGTACTAATTGGGACTGTCGTTCTAATTGGCTCAAGCAGTTACCGTCGAGACCGCTTCTTTACTTTCCTGCATCCAGCTAGTGATTGCCAGAATGCTGGATATCAATCTTGTCAGGCGCTTATTACTGTCGGTTCTGGCGGGATGTTTGGCAGAGGCTTAGGGCATAGTGTGCAAGCCTATGGGTATCTTCCGGAAGCCGCCAATGATTCAATTTTTGCAATAATGGCCGAAAAATTCGGTTTTGTAGGTATTACTGTCATTTTGGGACTTTTCGTGGCATTTTTTAGTCGCTTAAAACGCATAATCGAACATGCGCCAGACGATTACAGTCGTCTGTTGGTGACGGGCATTTTAGCTTGGCTTAGCACACAGATGATTGTGAATGTGGGAGCGATGATCGGCCTCTTACCCTTAAAAGGCATAACACTGCCTTTCATTAGTTATGGCGGTACTAGTTTGCTTTTCGTAACTGGTGCGGTTGGCTTGGCATTTCAAATATCACGCTATTCCTCGTTCTCAGCTACATCAACTACACAACCAGAAGGAAAACGATATGTCGGAAACAGGCTCGCAGTTGGATATCGTGCCCGTAACTAGTCTGATGTCCACGGATTCCACACTTGGTTCAGTTTGGGCGTTCGCTCGAGGAACGGATGCTCAGCGTACAAATGGGTACGTTGAGCGAGTACCGCAAGGGGATAAGCCCGAAATGGACAAGAAGCCTGCGGGTTCTCTGGCTCCGCCTGAGAGCGGGCTGGCTGGTGTGGGATGCGTGGTGCTGACAGGCGGGGGATCTGGGGGTCACATAACTCCGCTGCTAGCCGTCGCCCATGAACTGAAGAAAAGCGATTCCGACACTAATATTGTGTATATTGGTGAGCGTGGGGGTCGTCTAGGTGATGTGGCTAGTGGGCATGCCAGTGTTGACCAGTCTTATAGAATTTTTGCTGGCAAACTCCGGCGCTATCACGGTGAGGGTCTTAGGCAGCTGCTGGATATACCTACGATGTTAAAAAATATACGCGATGTGTTGTATTTATTCTTAGGATTATGTCAGGCAATCTGGGTGCTGATGCGAATTAAACCCTCTGTAATCTTCATTAAGGGCAGTCTGGTTGGTGTCCCTGTGGGGTGGGCAGCGGCCTTATTGCGGATCCCTTATGTAACACATGATTCTGACGCCATCCCGGGGTTGGCCAATCGACTGGTAGCCCGGTGGGCAAAAGTGCATGCCGTAGCACTATCTAAGAAGTTATATCCTTACTCTCCGGACAAGACAATAGAAGTGGGGGTTCCGGTCTCGCCCGATTTTCAACCGGTTTCAACTGAAGCGATGCAGAAATTTCGGCATGACTTAGGAATAACTGAAGCTGAGCAGGTAGTTTTTGTCACAGGCGGGGGACTGGGGGCCGTAAGATTAAATAACGCCGTGATAGCCATTACTGAATCTCTTCTTACCCAGTTCCCAAACTTATACTTGCTGCATTCGGTAGGTCGTGGCCAGGTAACAGCAGTCCAAGCTAGTTACGATAATTTGAGCGACGAAATGAGCCGCCGTATAATCGTCAAGGATTTTGTTCATGACTTATTTCGCTATAGTGGTGCCGCAGACGTGGTGGTCACTAGATGTAGTGCTACTGCCTTGATGGAATTCGCTGCTCAAGGCAAGGCTTGCATAGCGGTTCCAAACCCGCTACTAACCGGGGGCCATCAACTTAAGAATGCAAAGTATTTTAAACAGTCGGAATCAATTATAGAAGTATCCGAGTTGGATTTACAAAGGGACACGACTGCACTTTTACCAGCCATACGCGGCTTATTACTGGATCCAGCAGGGCGAAGAGAGCTAGCGCACAAATTGGGGCTCTTAGCCCACCCTAATGCAGCCGTCGAATTAACCCAATTATTATTTAAATACGCAAAAAAATCGAGAACATGACAAATGCTGCTGGACTCATTACAGAACTCACCTCCTTTCTACAAACCAGATCCAGGGAAAGCTTACCGATTTTTGCTTCGCACCATACCCATAGGTATGTTTTGTCACAAGAAATCAGATAATCTTTCTCCTGAATCTGTCTCTCAAACTAGAAGGGAGTTCTGAAATGAGTCCATTCAAGAAGAAACAGAAACAGGCTCCTCAGGGTAGAAACCCGCACCTACCTCCACCCAGGAGCGAGGTTTTCTCTTACCACGGCCATCGTAGTAAAAATGAGTCACCTACCGGTAGGGCAGGGGAGATTTCTAGGCATTCTACCTCTATAAATCAGATCACAAAATGGCATTATATACCTAGCTTCGTAGCTCTTATAGGCGTGGTCATCAGTACGGGATATTTATTGACGCTGGACACCAACCCTAAGATAACTATCTCTCCGGGGGAGGGGAATACCCTGCTTCAGGACGCAGACATATATCAAGTTGCTGCTCGTAAGGAATTAACGGGTTCCATAATGAATCGCTCAAAAGTAACCATTAATACTTTTGATACTGCCAGGAACCTACAGATGCAATTTCCAGAAATCGATCAAGTAGCAATAACACTACCTTTGGCTGGTCGTCGTCCGATTATAAGTATAACTGCAGCTGAGCCGTCAATCATTCTGGCCACTAATAGCGGTTCGTATGTGCTGGATGATAAGGGGCGTGCTATACGGAAAGCATCTCAAATAAGCAGTTCAGCTACGGCGGCGCTGCCAGTAGTATCTGACGAAACTAGCCTCTCCATTGAGGTGGGCAAGAATGTGCTGCCAAAACAGACCGTAAAATTCATTACAGGTGTCATGACACAATTACAGGCTAAACAAAGTGGAGCGGAATCCTTAACTCTGCCTGCTGTTGCCAACGAGCTTCATGTACGTCCTAGGGGACAGTCTTACTATCTAAAGTTCAACACCGAAGGTGAACCCGCATTAGCCGTAGGCACATTCATGGCCGTAAAGCAGCGCATAGAGGCTAATGAACAGTTTCTTCCAACAGAGTATATAGATCTTCGCATTCAGGAAAGGGCGTATATCAAATAGTCCATTTAAGCTAGAGAATCTTTACCGGTTCGTAATCTCCAGGCACCGTACATTCCCAATATAAAGAAAAATACTGCGATACCAATTGCTTCATTTAGCTTTTTGCCAGTGGTTAAATAGATAATAGGGCACACTATCGGTATGCCTATCAGCATCCCAGACCCATTGATTGCTTTTATCCAGCTCATTTTCTTTTTACGGTTCATAACTTTATTGTAACAGTCTGCTCCCCACTACCCTGTGATGTTCGTAATATGTTCATATTAATAAAAGACAGCGTACAAATAAAAAACTATATAAAAGAATACTAAAATGCAAAAGTCAAATACATCAACCTTGAACAGAAAGGCAGGGGAGTTTTAAATAAAAAAATATAAAAATAACAAAAAGCAAATTATTGCAAATAAGCGTTGTGGATAAGTCCTAGGGTGCATACAGGCACCTAATCCCTGAGATGCTATGAGAAAGCGAAATGGTCGTCGATAATATTAGGAATAAAATACAGGCAGAATATAATAACGACCGCGAAATACATCGACTCATCTATAAACTCCCCTGCAGAGAGGTATAAGTAATCAAAGCATAAGACCTACTAGTAAGTCGTAAAATATACATTGTACGACATATACTGCATGAACGTTATTGTGTACTCTACTCTTGTGCGAATTTGTAGATTTTTTTGGCTCAGGCATTTTATGTTCCTTCGTTTCAGTTATTCCCTTGCATCCTAGGCGATTAGCTTTTTTGTGCATTATTCCTGGTAGTTTCATGACGACCCTACTTATTATTGTATGTTCGTATTTAGTTCATAAGCAAAAACGACCTTGGTACTTAGGGATACTTAACGAATGAACTGCACCATAAGTCTATAGGCTGGCTTCTTTTCTACCCGTCTTACAAGACTGTTTGTTGCTTTGCCTTGACGGCGTAGATTATCAACAGCAGTTTTCATTCCGCTTCCAGTCATTCGAAATCCGATTTTTGCACTATCTTGCGAACCAGGGAGTGGAACTATATCGAAAAATCCCTCCGCCGCCCAAGAAATTAGTCTGTTATATATGTGGTTCCGCCGAACTTGATCCTCATCCGCAGTTCCAGTTCTAACATCACTGCGAACATTCATTTGAGCGCTAATATCACTTGCACTAAGCGTAGGTGGATATTCCGTTTCAGCCAAGTCTGGATCAAGTGCTACTTGGGCAATATGTGATGCCTCAGAGAATGGCATACCCAACGAAAACTCAAAATCACTCGTTGTTTCTCCTTCTGATGGCATATTTATATATATTCTTACAGACGTATTTATTCAGCTAATGCGTAGGTGGCTTTTGCTACTCGTTTGAACTGGGGTTTGCCTTGGAGGTTCAGAAGTATGGTGGTCTCTTTTACGTAACGGCTCTTCAATACGCGTTTGACGATTTCGTCGCGGTGCAGGGGCTCATTTGCGTCTTTTAGGACTTTAGCGATTATGTCGGCTACTGTGCCCTTCTCGTATCCCCATTCTTTTAGTGCGTAGATGCCGCGGCCGATTAGTACAAAACGCTTATCTTTGATTAGTTCGTTATGGATGGCCTGCGTGGTTACGTCTTTGCGTTTAAAGGTAGAGTCCTTTATGGACGCGGCAATCTCGTTGAAGTGCATGTGCTTGCCGTGCTGATGCAATATTACATAAATCTTGTCGCGGATATTCTTGGGATTTACCAGGGGCCATTTAATGAGTCCCCAACGGTCGTGCAAGCTGGCCAGGTGCTTACTGGTGTTGGCAAGGGCCTGGACATGTTTGCTGTCGCTATGTCCCGTGGCGTGCTTAATCTTCTCTATATCCGTTGGCTCGCCTATCTTCTTGATGGCATCGATAATCTTCTGCACCCAATCACGTATAGCTTTTTCGTTATGGGCGTTTTTTAGTCCTACGGAGAGGTAGAAATGGTCGTTGTCGTCAATTACGACAAGTTTAGGGCATAGTTGTGCGAGGAATGATACTCGTGATTGGTCCAGACGGGTGTTTTCTGGAGTTACCAGGGCTGCCAGCTCGCCAATTCGGGCGATATTGCCCAATTCCTTCAGGTGTTCTACGAATACAGCCTCTACATCTTTTATATGCGGTAAGTCTTCTTCTGCGGTGGCTTTTAGTTTTGCCACGACGGCTTTTTCCAGCTGGCGGACACGTTCTCGGGTGATGCCTAGCAACTCCCCTATCTGTTCTAGGGTTTCTTTTCGGTCAAACAGGCCGAATCGGCGGGCTACGATTTCCCGTTCGCGTTCGCGGTCTATGGTTGCCAGGATGTCATTAATAATGGCTTCGATATTAAGCTTTTTGGTAGTGCTGGATTCTGCCATGGATTTCACTTCCCTATTCTTTATATATAGTATAGCTTTAATTATAAAACTTTAATTTTCAAAAGTCAAACATAGTTTCTTACGAATATATTGTAGCACTAAATGGACGCAGTTGCCAGATAGATGGTGTAGAAATATCACCATAAAACATGTTTGCCCCAGTGCAACGTGTGGATAACCGGCGACTATCCCCTCACGGCAAGTACGCCGCTGGGAAGCGGGGTGACCCGTGAATAGGTACTCGAAGGTGTACTATGAAGTTATGACTGTTTGCGTTGCTGGACTTAGTAATGACAGAAAAGGTGCTGTTCTGGTTGCTGATATGGGTGTCGCCACAGATACAGATGGCAGCCTAGTTATTAAGGCGAGTCTAACAAAAGATAAAATTCTATCGCTAGGAAAAAACGATGCCTGGTTGTTACTAGCATGCAATGAGACTGAAGATAGAGCGAAGCGTATATTTAAGCGAGCCAAAGCTATTATGGATAAAGAGAAGTCCGACTATGAAACAGTCGAGGAAATAGCAACACTCGTTCGTAGACAGTATATTTACGTTCGTAATGAAGAATTAGAGATGTTTGTCCTTAATCATTTTGGACTCACCTTCGAAGAGTATAAAGACTGTATAAAGGACATGCCGATAGAAATACTAGATCGAGTGCGCCGCTTTAAGATGGGGACACAACTTCTGTTAATCGCTAAAGACAAGGAAGGTTATCACATGTACAACATACTAGATGGTGGTATGCAAAATCGTGACCTTCGTGGCTGGGACTGCATAGGGTCAGGAATGAAACAATCTGAAGCTGTAATGCATAGAGCAGAATATTTGACTACATTAGACACTGAGACTGCTAAGAAAAAACTACTTGAAGCAAAAAAAGCTGCTGAAATCATACCAGCGATTAGCGAAGAGACCAATTGCATAATACGAGGCGTATAATTAAACCATGAGCAAGAAGCTATTCAAACGCCTAATTAAGACCGCTTCGACGCCTGTTCCATCAGAACAGGATAAACATTTGCCCTAAGTTTTCACTTTCCGGCGGAAAGCGCGTTTTTTGGCGGGGGCTTTGGCTAGCAGGGCTGTGGCTTCGGCCTGGGTCAGTTTGGCTGGGTCCGTTTCTTTAGGGATTTTTGCATTCTTTTTGCCATCAGTTATGTAAGGGCCATACTGGCCTCTTAAGACTTTAACTCCATTATCAAATATTTGAATGTTCTTATTGGCGTCCTTTTCTAGCTTATCTTTGAGTAGTTGAAGGGCTTCTTCAAGGGTAATCTTCATAGGATCCTGAGGCTTTATGGAGACAAATGTCTTGTCTACCTGGATGTAGGGGCCGAAGCGGCCTATATTGGCCTTTATTTCCAACCCGTCATCTGTTTTGCCGACTACCCGGGGTAATTTGAACATCTCCAGGGCTTGCTCAAGTGTAACTGTTTCCAATTTGCTGCCTTCTGGCAAAGGTGCGAAATCGGGTTTGTCCTCACTTTCGGTCTCTCCACGCTGGAGCATAGGCCCGTAGCGGCCGTAGCGGGCCACAATTAGTTGCTTGGTCTTAGGATCGTTACCTAGCACTCTGGCCTGTGAAGTCTCCTGGCGGCTGACGCTGGCGGATTGCTCTATGAGTGGGTGAAAATCCTTATAGAATAGCCGAATCATCTCTTCCCATTCCTGTTTGCCTTCGGCTATGGCGTCAAAACTCTCTTCGCTCTTAGCAGTAAAGTCGTAATCTACTATGGAGCTAAAGTGCTTTGTCAGAAAATCCGTAGTTATCTCCGCCAAATGTGTCGGCAGAAGCTTATTCTTATCCGCCCCAGTAACCTCCGTCTTTACTTTTTCTTCTAAGCTTTTAGCTCGAAGCTCCAAGCTCTTTACTTGTCTTTCCTCCCCCTCCAGATCGCTCTTCTCCACATATTCGCGCGACTGGATGGTGCTGATGGTTGGCGCATAGGTGCTTGGCCTGCCTATCCCTAGTTCTTCCAGTTTCTTGACCAGGGTCGCTTCAGAGTAACGGGCTGGCGGGTGCGAAAAAGTCTCCGTAGCCGTCATAGTGACAAGATGTAGTGGGTCGTTTTTAGCGACTTGCGGCAAAAGTGTGTCATCTTTGCCTCCCCCGTATACCTTTAAAAAGCCGTCAAAAGTTAAGATTTCGCCTTTAGCAATCAGTTCTTCGCTTCGGTTGGACTGAGCTATTTTGATTTCTGTGCGTTGCAATGCCGCGCTAGCCATTTGGGATGCCAGCGCTCTTTGCCAGATTAGTTGGTATAGCTTCTCCTGTTGAAAGTCATCCCCGGCGCTCAAATGAGTGAAGTCTGTAGGCCTGATTGCTTCATGGGCTTCCTGAGCACTCTTATTCTTAGTCTTATATTGCCGCACCTGGGAATATTTATCGCCGAAAGCTTTCTTTATATAAGCTTGGGCTCCGGCTATGGCCTGTGCAGATAAAATTGTGCTGTCAGTACGCATATAGGTAATGTGTCCATTTTCGTACAAACGTTGGGCGAGCATCATGGTTTGTTTCACCCCGTAGCCTAGACGGCGTGCTGCTTCCTGCTGCAGGCTGCTGGTAGTAAATGGAGCTGCCGGGCTCCGGCTGCCAGGTTTTTGGACGACATCTGATACTTTGAAACTGGCATCCCGGGCAGATTCCAGGTATTTGCGGGCTGAATCCATCACTTTTAGCTTATCTGGCAGTTCAGCCTTGAGCTCCTGACCTTTCGTTTCGAAAACCGCTGACACCTTAAAGGAACTTTCAGCCTTGAATCCCTTTATTTCCCGTTCGCGCTCTACTATAAGGCGCACGGCTACAGACTGGACACGGCCGGCGCTTAGGCCACTCCTGACCTTTTTCCACAGAACTGGAGAGAGTTCATAACCCACCAATCTATCTAATATCCGCCGAGCCTGCTGGGCATCTACTAAGTGCTCGTCAACGATTCGGGGATTCTTTATGGCATTCTCTATCGCCGGCTTTGTGATTTCGTGAAAGACGATACGCTTAGTCTTCTTGGCGTCCAACTTCAAGGCTTGGCATAAGTGCCAAGCAATCGCTTCGCCTTCGCGGTCTTCATCGCTTGCCAGCCATACAGTATTGGCGTTAGCGGCCGCCTTACGGAGTTCACTAACCACTTTCTTCTTCTCCGTACTGACCTCATAAGTAGGTGCAAAGCCGTTTTCAATATCAATACTCAAACCTTTTTTAGGCAAATCACGGATATGGCCAAAGCTGCTCTTGACCGTATAATCCCGCCCCAGATACTTCTCAATGGTTCGAGCCTTTGCTGGCGACTCCACAATAACAAGGTTTTTTGACATGCCCTTAATCATTAGCGCACATGCTTGCAGAATGCAAATATAAACCGACTCGCAAGGAAGATGTTAATTCAAAATCCAGTTGTTGGCGCCTAAGTTCTTGATCCGTCCTGTGATTTCCAGCATCGTCAAGGTTTGGTTGTACATAGCTGGTGAAAGTTCACTACGTATCATAAGTTCGTTTCCGTCTGTTACACCGTCTTGTATCAACGCCAAAATGGTGTGTTCCTGTTCATTTGCAGCTATTAACTCCGTCTTCTGTGGATCTTTTTGATCAAGCTTAAGCGCGTAAAGTATATCTTCAATCGTGGTTACTGGTGTAGCACCCCTTTTGATGAGGTTATTCGTGCCTCTGGAAAGCTCACTTGTGATATTGCCAGGTACAGCCAGGACGTCCCTGCCCTGTTCCAGCGCAAAGTTGGCGGTATGGAGGCTTCCGCTATGTTCTGCGGCTTCTGGGATAAGAACCGCTTCACTTAGGCCTGAGACTATACGGTTGCGTGCTATAAAGTTCGGCCTAAGCGGTACAGTGCCTGGCGGATATTCTGTTACTAGTGCTCCGCCCTTATTTAGGATCCTCTTTGCTAGATTCCGATGACTTGATGGGCAAATATTATCCAGGCCGCATGGCAGGACAGCTATGGTTGGTTTGCCCATGCTCAGCGCTGCCTCATGCGCTAACCCATCCAGGCCGAGCGCCAGGCCACTAATAATGATTATCCCTTGCCGTGCCACCGCTTCACCCAGTTTGGCTGTCACGCTCCGGCCGTAGGCCGTCACCTTGCGGCTGCCGACAATCCCTAGGCAAGGGCGCTGCATTAACTCAGTAAAAGTACTGCCAACTACATACAACTGCTTCGGTGGGTCTGGGATAGCGGCCAGCTTCGCTGGTAGCTCGCCTTTCTTAAGCGTTAGCATATTGACAGTCATATAAAAATATATTTTGGTATTGACATAACATAACTATTTTGCTAAAATAGCAACCTGTAAGTATTCGCCTAGGCGGATTACTTATGTACATTCCCCTGATCCGCCCCAGGGCGGGTCAAAATGTTAGATTGTTTTAGAGCGTGCGTTAGTGCCAACTCCGACCTAAAATGTTTACTTCAACGCTAGTTTGACAACTTATTCGAACGGCTTTTTTCGACATTGTATCTTCAGATACGTTTTTCGAAAAAACCTCGTCCGACTAAACCATCAACCTAGCGTTTCGTACACAAACATTTTGGGTCGGGGTTGGCGCCACTAAGTTGTTACCCTCCACTTAGTATAACGCATTCGTCCGCCTCTGGCGGGCGGGCGCTCTAAAACGAACTTATAGTCTTCTCCCTGGATAAGCCTCTGAACTCATGACTGCCCTTGCCGCCTGAAGCCAACTCCAGCTCGCAAACCGTAGCTAAGGCTACGCTTAACTTGCTGGTGTAGACTTCAAACTGGCAATCATCAGCCATGACAGTCAGAGTTTATCCAGGGATGAGACTATCCCTTTAACCCCGCATTCCCCCTCGTTTATTTTGAGTCGCGGTGATATGACGGAACAAGCCTTCGAGTGGGTTCGGCGTCAGCCGGAAAGACCTTCAAGGTGGGTTGAAGGGTGTTATTGAGCCTCCAGCGGTGCCCACCCCCTCTGGAGGCTCATTTTATGGCTAGCTAGCCATAATAGAAAATTATTAACGCAATTACCGTGAGATATTTCTCACATTGACCGGATATAAAAAGCTCTTGCTTTATTAACTACAGTGTGTTATAGTACAAAAGTTAAATTTGTAAAGGTTAAGGAATAAAAAAATGACACCAGCATCAGGTTTTCATCCTCCAGTGGGAGCAGGTGAAGTAGTTGACTTTAATCTAGCTGTCGTTCTAGCTTCAGAACTTCCAGGTCCGGTTCAGCCTGAACCTGCTAGACATGACACAGAAACCAGAATTGCTGCTACTACTATCAGTCTTGCTGATGACCTACATGCAGAGGGACAAGGGGCGGTTGATGCCGTTCCTCCCATGGAGCGCCCACTTCCAACAGGCTTTCTCCACTTCGTTTCTTAAGATAACAGGAAACTTCTGGTTTCGTTGTTTAGTTGACCGCCGTAGATGTATTCTGTGATTATGCTGACTGTTTCATTGGTTAAGTTTGGCAGTTGAGACGCTTCCTGTTTGGAGAATTTTTGTAGTACAAAGTCGCTGCTTTCTATTTGGGTGGTCTGTTCATTTTGGATTCCTACCCTTACGCGGTTGAACGTGTCGCCAATATGTTCAATTAGAGATTTAATGCCATTGTGTCCCGCGCTGCCGCCGCCGTTGCGAGTGCGGATCTGGCCGAACGGTATGTCTATCTCGTCGTGGATTACCAAAATCTGCTCCGCGGGAACCTTATAGAAGTGCTGCACAGCTTGTACCGCTTGACCGCTAAGGTTCATGAAAGTCGTGGGCTTCATGGCTATGACCCTGGCTGTGCCTATAGTTGTGTTGCTAACCAGGCATTTCAAGTCTTTCTTTGCTACCCAGGCGGGAAATTCGTTTTTTCGCGCAAATTCGTCCAAACATGCAAACCCAATATTATGTCTGGTGCCATCATATTCCTTGCCAGGGTTACCCAGCCCAATCAACAGGACTGTTTTGCTTAGCCCTAACGTATAAAGCGGTACGCTGCTACCAGCCATAGGTTTTTTCTGAAACAATGCCATACTAAGCTTCTACCGCCAAGATTTCCATAGGCATATTGTACACCAGAGACGGGGTCAATCTTTTTGGGCTCTTGTCCCGTGTTTATGTCTGTCGCTTTTATCGAAGAACCAGAATTTTATGGCAGTGCCGGTGAAGTCATGGGTGGCACGGAGTTCGCGCTCCATGTATCGTTTGTAGCTCCAGTGAAGGAACTTCGTGTGGGAGCCGAAAATCTTGAAGGCGGGCATAGGGTTGTCGTCTTCCTGGACTATGTAGTTTAACTTGGGGTTGCGATTCTTAAGCCCGGCTGGCGGATGTTTATCTGCCGTGGTGCGAAGCCATCGGTTGAGCTCCGGCGTCTTTATCCGTGTCTTACGGTGCTCGGCGATTTCCATTGCCAACTCGAATATTTTTGTCACATTTTGGCCGGTTACGGAGCTGGTGAATATAAGAGAAGCCCAGGGCACAAAGATGAATTCGCGCTGGATCTTGGCTGCTAGTTCGTCGCGAGTGTAAGGCGTCTTGTCTTCTATCGTATCCCATTTACTTACCACCAGGATAAGGCCCTTCCCGGCCTCTTTTACTAGTCCGGCGATTTTTTGGTCAAGCTGTACGTTTAATTCATTTACGTCCATCAGCATCAGGCAGATGTCGGCCTGTTCAATGGCGTTGAGTGCCCTTAGCACGCTAAACTTTTCCACCCCCACCTCTATCTTGCCGCTTCGCCGTATACCTGCCGTGTCCATCAGCTCTATTTCCCTGCCGGCAAACTTCACAACCGCCCGGTTAATGTCGCGGGTGGTGCCAGCCCGGTCTGCGACAATCGCCTGCTGTTTCTTGGATAACGTATTAAATAAGTATGACTTGCCGACATTTGGGCGGCCAAGGATGGCTATACGTAAGCGGTCGTCAGATTCTTTCAGGCTAGCCTTGGGAATTATCTCTACCAGTTCGTCCAGCAGTTCTTCTATACCCTTCTGCTGGGTCGTGCTGGTCGGCAGGATCGTCTTGATGCCCAGTTTTTGCCAGTAAATTAGAGTTTCTTCCACTTTATGAGGAAGTTTATCTATCTTATTAATTATCAAAAACACCGGTTTCTTGCTCTTCAACGCTAGTTTAGCGACACGGCGGTCTTCTTCCGTGATAATGGTGTCGGCTTCGCAGACCACCCAGATGACATCGGCGCTATCCGCAGCTTCAAGGATCTGTTCCTGAATGGTAAGTTCAAATTCGTCTTCCGGATCCTTAACGCCTGCCGTATCAACCAGCCAGAAATCCTGTCCCCGATGCGAGGCCTTGGCCGAAATACTATCCCGCGTAGTCCCCGGCTCGCGAGCCACGATAGCCTCCCGACGATTTAAAATTGAATTGAACAGGCTGGACTTGCCTACATTGGCCCGACCCACAATCGCCACGATCGGCAGCGGTTTACCCATCACATCTCCCAGTCATCGAGCAAAGCTTGCTGCCCTGGAGCTGTTTTTGGCGCACTACGGTGTCAGCGTTTCCGGTACTCAGACGCCGTACCTTAAAGTACGACTCTTTCCGTTCCTCAACGCTTACTTGTATTGCATCCAAATGGGAAACCCGCTCCAACTTCATTACCCGTATCTTATCATGAATTGCGCAGCATGCTTGTATTATTATAAATAAATGTTATTATCTGTAGCAAAGGAGAGAATATGGACTCAGAAGAGATAAGATTACAGCAGAAGATGTTTGAAGCCGCGGCTGCAGCTGAAGAGGCTAGAAAAGCTGAGCGGCAGCGTGCCTTAGAATTTGCCGCCAGTATTCCCGATGCAGAGCTATCAGAAGTTGGTGTGGAGATGCACCGAGATCTTCTTGTCCGAGTTGCCCGATTACACGAGCTGGAAGTTGGGGAACCCGCAGCTGTTATTGAGAAAATCACTGAGAAAAGTCGTTATCCCAGCAAAGATGACGAGACGACAAGAACATTGGAAGATGAAGGGTGGAGAGAGGCAGATGTTTTGTATAGGGTAGTTGAACATACCGTATTTGACCTAGATGGTGTAAAAGTAAGTATTTCTCGCCACACCGCAATCTGTAATGATACAGAGGAACAAAGCCTTTTCTCGTTAGCTTTAGCTGATGACGTGAATAAATTTGGCAAATACGGTTCGAACGGAGCTGATTTCTTTGGGAACATTGATACTAGGGATGCGGAGGGCCACTATAGTGGCGATTTGGGTCCAGAAAATCAACGACAAAATATCAGGAGCTTATTTAGGACGGGTGAAGTAGTGCTTGAGCTAGAGCGACTATGTGGATTAGAAGCTCCTACTCCAGCTGTGTAAGCAACATAGACTTATATTGCCCAGAAGATAAATGATCAAGAATATATGGGCCCAACCGGATACGGTGCAGAGATTTTACCTTGTAGCCAAGTGCGGAGAAGGTACGGCGGATTTGGCGGTTTCTTCCTTCGCTCATGGTAACTTCGTAGGTTAGGGGTTGTAGGTTAGAGTTTATAGTTGATTTCTTCTGTAGCCTGTAACCTGTAACCTGTAACCTACTTTTCCCGTCCTGAAGCATTACTCCACTTTCTAATTTGACCTTGTCTTTCTGTTCCAATGGTCGGTCAAGCTCAACCTCGTACACCTTCTCTTTCTTGTACCTGGGGTGGGTCAGCTGGTTCGCTAGTTCACCATCATCAGTCATTAGTAACAAGCCGGACGAGTCTTTGTCTAGTCGTCCTACCGGCTTGAGGTTATGTAGCTTAGGCGGTAATAGGTCATAAACCGTCTTGCTACCTTGGCCGTTACGTGAACAGATATAGCCGGACGGCTTGTTGAGCATAATGGTAGTCATATTGATCCGCCTAAGGCGGATAATAGGACGGCCGTCAAGCGTCAGTTTATCCCCGGCCTTTACTGCGTAGCCGGTCTCTGGCAATTTTCCATTTAACATAACCCTGCCAGCTTGAATGGCAGAGTCAGCTGCGCGCCTGGACAATCCGGTCGCTTGAGCGATAAACTGATTGATACGCATACACCCAGCATACAGTGAGCAGCGAACCGGGAACAATATCTAATACCTTAGCCTAAATGTTTATTTTGCTCACTGTCACTGATACCTGTTTAAAGGGCTATATCGTTAGCGTGTGGGTTGGCGGGCTGTTCAGTCGACTTACTACTGGTGGGTATAGTGTCCGTACTGGCAAAAACTGGCTTTACCTCTGCGGGATCGGGTAAAGGCATCTTGGTAGGGACCGGTTTTATAACGGTGTTAGCAGGCGCGGTGCCTACCTGTGAGTTCCGGTTTTCCTCTGCTAGTAGCCTATCTAGCTCTGCTTTTGTATCTCCTGGTTTTTTAATCGTTAAAGGGCTAATAACTTTCTTGCCAGCTATGTTTACTTTGGTTCCACCCCCCTCATCCGGTGTTAACGCTGTTTTGGGTTCATCAGGCAGCGCGGGTTTTACAACGGGTTGTGGGTGATAAACAGTCGGCTCCGGAGCCAGGTTGCCTCCCACTACGACTGGACCCGTTATTGCAGGATTGGATATCCGGCCTTTTTGCTCCCCGGCGGTATTTGATTCTACGGCTGGTACAGGAGTTGTGGTATCTGTGGATCCGGTTACGGCGTTGGGGGCTGGGGCTGAAACTTCTTCAGCTTCTTTTGGAGCCGGTTTATCAACGAATTCCTTAATCTCTTTCTCTACTTCCACCTGCTCATCTTCGATTATCTGGCTGAGGTCAGTATATTCACTGGCTGGCGGAGCTGTTGCTGGCTTGGCGGCAGGGTCTGGGCTTGGGTTGTCTGCAGGCTGTGTAGCCGGTTCGCTACCAGAACTGTTATCATCATTTACTGGTGAAGCAGGCGGTGAAGGTGGAGCTGGAGATGGGGGTGTGCTTTGGGGCGCCGCAGTCGCAGGAGGCTCTGTTTCGTCTGGTGGTTTAGGAGATTGGGGATCATCCGGCGGAGTGTTAGCGTTTTTATCGTCATTGGAAGCAGCAGGCAGGGGCGGTGCCGTAGGACTTTCTGGGGGTGGAGCCGCGACCGGCATTGGTGTTGTAACGACTGGCTCAGGTGGTGGCATGGGCGTGGATGGAGCTGGTGTTTGGCTTGGTTCGCCTACTGGTGCTGGCGGTGCAGGCGGCGACTGTTCGGCCTTGGGTTCCGTGCGTGAACCGTCATCTTCTAGCACCTCCCTAGCGACTTTAGCAACATCCTCCAGGGTTACCTGAGATTTGACCAAGTAGCGGTCGGCGCCAAGCTTATCTGCCCGGGCTTTGTCCTCGGCCTGGGAAAGCGCCGTCATCATAATAACCTTGGTGTCTTTGGTCTCCGTCGTACTGCGCAAAATGTCCAACATATCAAATCCGCTAATCTTCGGCATCATGACGTCTGAAATGATCAGATCGGGGCGCTCCTTGACAGCCATCGCCAGTGCTTCCTCACCGTCTTTAGCTGCCACGATCTCGTATCCTTCTGCTAGAAGTCGCGCCTCATAGATCTCGCGAAGATTGTTGTCGTCTTCTACCAGCATTATTTTTGCCATCTGATGTCCCCCGTTACCTGTTAAATACCCTGAAGTTATTAATGGTTATTGTATCATGAACTGGTCAGTGATGTTATAGGCGGTGGTACCGTGCCGATCATCTCGACTGACTGCAATTCAGCCGCTCTTGCCGCACTCAGGCGTGGCAAGTTAATGAAGAATATTGTCCCGTGACCGGCCTGGCTCTCAACCCAAATACGGCCTTTGTATAGTTCAACAATTTTACGGCAAATAAATAGGCCTAGTCCAGTTCCGCCAATAGTTCTTGTCGACGAATTATCAACCCGGTAGAATTTTTGGAACAGATGCGGGATGTCTTCGGATGGGATACCCGAACCGGTATCTTTGATATAAAATTGGACAACTTCTTCATTGCCGGTTAGTCCTATTGAGATTTTTCCAGTTTCCGTATACTTGACCGCGTTATCAAAAAGGTTGGTGACTACTTCGCGCATACGATCCGGATCTGTATAAGTGTAATAAAGGGGTCGCACCATCTTGCTTACGCTATCTGGTTGCTGCGGTATTTCGCTAGATCCCATGATGAATTCTATAAGCAAACCTTTCTTTTGGGCGGCGAATCGCAAATCCTCGGTGAGTTGTTCCATATAAGCACCCATTTCTACTACAATTGGATGACTGCTAAGCCGGCCATCCTCTGCTTTTGCGCTAGTCAACAAATCCTGAAATAACTTGCCTAGCGCCTGCGTGGAAGCATGTGCTTTCTCTAGGAAACCTCTAGCTTTAGGGTCAATTTTGCTAACCCTTTCATTTAGCGCCAACGCTAAGTATCCTTCTATAGCTGCTACTGGCGTACGCATTTCGTGGCTGGCGGTGCTAATAAATTCAGCTCTTTGTTTTTCTTCGCCATGCTCCTTGCTAATGTCCCTGAACACAGCCACCACGCCAGCTATTTCTTTTGTGTTGGATATGAGGATCGGCGAGATAACCATCGAGACTATTAATTTTTTGTCATTGCGCCCGTTCAGCTGGAATATGTGGCTGAGTTGCTGCCTAGTCTTTAATACTAACGAAAAGGGATCTGTGCCGGGCTCAAGTTCTTTTTCGTCTTCCTGGGCTAGACGGGCTACACTTCTGACGTCCAGGCCCAAGGCTTCTTCTATTGGCCACTCGGTCATCATGGAAGCGGCGGGATTCATTAGAGATATTGTCCCTTGTGGGTCGACAACTACAATCCCATCGGTAATAGACTGAATAAGCGTTTCTGGAGGGACAACGTTATGTACTCGTCCGGGGGTCTGCACGTTTCGTAGTTTTCGCCGATAGTACCAAACGACCGTCCCGCCGCCGCCTATCACCAATATAAGACCAACGATGATAATCCAACCCGACAAGCCTATGACCGCAAAGAGCCCATTCATTTTCTTATTCGTAATATCCTTATGCTATTAAAAATAAGTATACGGTAGAATGTGGTTTCAGCGCCAGTACGTCTTCTGGACTCCCTCCCTGTTACCATGCTAGGATGACTTGAGCTATAAGCTTTAGTTGGTTCGTGGTAAGTTATGAACTGAAAATTGGAGTCCGCCTCAGGCGGACGACCCGGCCCCTTCCATTTACCCCAAATGATACAATCATTCAGGGGCCCCTTCGTCTAGCGGTTTAGGACATCAGGTTCTCATCCTGAAGATCGCGGGTTCGAATCCCGCAGGGGTCACCAAGTAGTCCGGAAAATGGTTTACTCTAACTCTTCTCTGTTTGTCTCGTTGAATTCTTGTTGCCATGCTTCGCTTTCTGCATTTCTCGCCTCAGCACGGTCGTGGAGCATTTGTTCAACTGATCTAAAAAGCTTCAACGAACCAACCGCAACCAGTCCCGACCAGCCAATGCCGTACGCGGCGTCGATTACATCACCTGAATTATGACCTATCGCCTGGTTTGTCAGTTCAAAATGTTCTCCGGCAAGCTGTACTGCGCTTGATACGGCAAATGCTCCGAGTGCTACGCGTCGTGCACTTTTAAGCACGGCTTCACGGGGTCTCTCCACTAGACGACATACACCAATCATTGCAAAAGCTCCGACTGTTGCCATCGCGGCTTCCCTGGTGTTGCCAATGTGAGCAGCTATATCGAAAGGTTCTGGTAAGCTGCCGCGGCTAAGGTAAGAATCAGAAGCTAGCTCTGCAAGATCACCGCTAAAAAATAGCATACTAACCTTTACAATTGCTTTCTGATAGGCAGATGGAACAGCCTCTGTAAAACTCTCCCACCCTGAACGGAAACTCATAAACTATATTATAACATCACTAATCAAAATAAGCCACTTAAAGTTTAAGACGGGCTACTCGTGAACTTAAAGAATTGACTGAAGAATATTACTCTATCTTAGTTCGACTCCAAATCTATCCCCGTTCCTTTCACCACTTTAATATATTTGTATCTTAGCATTTGCTAATTCTTCCCAACTTGACGTGTATCTCGGGCTAAGGAGGTTGCGGCGGGGCTCCCATGCGTTGCCTAGATCTTCGGCGGCGTAACGGATTTTGTGTTTACCGAATCGGGAGTTGATCTCGTCTACAGCCTCCATGCGGGCGTTTGACTGGGCGTGTCTGTTTACGTCAACGGTTCCGAGCAGGTCTGTTTGCAAGTAATCCGTGGGGATAAAATCATACAGTATAACTCCGGCTCTATGATAAACAGCATGGCTATCGTAGAGTCTGCCTAGTTCTTCTACCAGTAAGCGTGTGAGTAAGCCGGTATCGGACGATGGCATGGCAAGTTTAACTTCGCCGCGCCAACCGTGGTAGCCAGGATTATGTTTGTTAGTGGTTAAAAACAGGCTGGCCCGTTTGGTCAGTTGGCCACTTTTCCGCAACCGGAATGCTGCCTGAGCCACAAAACTTGCTATAGCGGCTTCTACTACTCTGAATTGGCCAGTATCTTCACCGAACGTACGGGTCCGGGCGATGCTTTTGCATGCGATGTGTTCAGCCTCCAGCGGCAAGCAGCTGATGCCATTCAGCTCACGCACCAACTGCTCGCCACGTATCCCGCCCAGCAGCTGACGGCCTGCCCGTGGGCTTATCGTTGAGAGGTCGTAGGCTGTTTGAAGCCCCGCCACTCTTACCTTGGGAACCGAGCGCCAGCCAATTCCCCAGACATCTTCTATTTGTATAGCCTTAAGATGTTTTGGAGTGTCGTTTTTGCCCGTGAGATCTAAAACACCGCAAAGGTCGGATTGTTTCTTTGCTCGGTCTGACGCTAACTTGGCCAAGGTCTTAGTGGGCGCGATGCCGATTGAGACCGGCAGGCCGGTATAGTGCAAGATGAGCGAGCGTACCTGTAATGCCCAAACCGTATAGTCTTTGATAATAAGTTCGCTTAGATCCAGGAAAGATTCGTCTACAGAATAAATTTCTATACGCGGCGTGATTGAAGTAAGCAGAGCGGTGATGCGCCTGGAGAAGTCGCCATATAGTTCAAAATTAGCCGAAAACTGGACGACTCCATGTTGCCTGAAGACATGGCGGTATTTGAAGGCCGGCGCCGCCATGGGGATGCTAAGCGCCTTGGCCTCGTTAGACCGCGCCACAACGCAGCCGTCATTACTGCTGAGCACGACCACCGGCTTCCCTTCCAGATCGGGCCGAAATACCTTTTCGCAAGCGACAAAGAAATTATTGCAATCTATCAATGCGAAAACACAGGACTTACGCACCGCGCCAACCCGCTCAGTAGCGGAGCTACTGACCCCGCTGCCACGGTGCGTAAGTCCTGTATCGTCTTTTTTCTTTTTCATACTTGATTCCGGTATTGATGAATGATGGCGGTCACCACTCCCCATACCGCGGTCTGTGGTGTCAATTTGGATGGTTTGGAAATTACGAAGTTGTCGTCTTGCCACCAGATGACCAGATCGGTTTGTCGCGGTTCCAGCGCCCGGTCCACTACAGCGATGTCACCGTTGAAGATGCCCTGCTCTTCCCATGCGTAACCCCGGATCCGTAACAGGAAGGTGCTGACAGGACGCGGAACAAGAAGCCGACCCAAATCCAAGCTTGCATGAGAAGGGTCGGTAGCGGGATTGGGAAATCCAGCATGCACCGAT
>CAZWFS010000006.1:55750-81713 GCA_964633325.1 uncultured Candidatus Saccharibacteria bacterium
CACATAATAATCCTTCAGGTTTAAGTTATTGACACGATTAAATATTTGTTTTAATATAATTACATTTAGTACTTAATATACTAGGAGCGATTATGGTCGGTGAAGTTCCTCCAGATTCTCAAGGTATGATAGAGATTACTGATGATGGCCGCCGCGAGGTAGCTCCCGACCCGGCATGCCTAAAAGGTACCGTTACGCGTGTTGAAGGCCAGGTTTGGGACGACTTAGACCCCGATATTCGAGACGAAGTCAGGGGTGTAGAAAGTGTAGGCAGCCTGGAAGGGCGCGGTAAATCAGGGGGTAAGTGCTCTCGACGAACGGCTTGCAGGGCTATGGTTTGGTTCGCGCTAGATGAGGGAGGAGTAGTCCGAGTATATAGAACCCCTTCCTACTCATTCGACTCTAACCCATGTGGTTCCTCAGAATAGGACTACTTTAACTAAGAAAACGGATTGTTAAGCGCAGTATACAACCTACCAGTTGCAGACAAGGATCTTCAGGCTTGGAATTCGGGCTTTGGCTTCTGACAAACGCATGCCCGGACGTACGCCGAATTGCTTGGCCTCTTTAGAGCAAGCGGTTATGACGCATCGCTTCAGACTGGGGCGTTTGCTGGCTAGCGGCTTCCGGCGCCATAGGCCGGCCTTTTGTTTGTCTACGGCGAACGCCCAGCTGCTTTTTGTCTGAACGGGGGTCTTGATATCTAAATTCATTTGGTTCAATTGCATTGTATTCTCCTAGGGACTTATGCGCTTGGCACATTTCGGGCGAAAGCCTCCGCTCCGCACTCACCGTACCTTAAAGTATGGCTCCTTTACGGTGCTCGTCTTTCATCCCAAACTGCACTCAAGCGCGTAAGTCCCAAACTTATTAAATTGTTAAAGCGCTTTTTGGCTTAGTAGGGTCCAAATTCGGCTTTCCGGATTAAACTTCAGGCGATATCGGTGGTGGCCGTCTGTCATATTGAAGACCTGAATGGGCTTGCCGCCGGCTTCAACTAGACAACGCAGACCCTCAATAAAATCCAGCCGCCGCCCCTCTAGATCGATACTCTTGGGAAAGCCCCGGGTGCCATTGCTGCTGCGTCCAAAATAGTAAGACAAAACATCAACTTCTTTATCAACGCTCATATACAACTCCTTTTTTCAGGTTAAACGGAAAAACGGCTGATAAAATCTGCAGCCGGAACGGGTTTGGTGAAAGAAGTTGCCTGGTAGGTATTGCAAACCGTTCGGTCGCGCTACCGTTACAGTAAACTAGAGTTTCACAACTTTCGCATTTGAGTGCAGAAGCGTTGTTCTTAGCGAGGAACGGACTGAGCCGTACGAAAGGTACGGTGCAAGGAGTACCACAGCTAAAACAGCGATTCGGTGCCAAAAACGCCAGCAGGTTTCGGGCTCTGCTCGAAAGCAGGCTGGTGTGGTGCGTAAGTTGTGTGTATATGAAGGTCAGCAGGGACCGTAGTATGCTGCCTGAAAATGCGATTGTAAAAGCCTGCAAGTGGAAATCTGCCTCACGGCAAAAGTACTCACATAGCTACCTTTGATTATACTCCCCGTGTCAACAAGTGCGAGTGCTTTTTAAATATGGTTTTATGAACCGCGATCGGTTTTATAAGCTTGATTGATGTGCTCTATGGCGGACTCAAAGCATATAGCTCGTCTTGGAGACTGGTCTCAATCTGATCGCTATCTAAGCCTTGGTCAACCATTCTCTTACGCATACGGTCAGGAAGCCTGCGACCCATCTCCTCTAAGGCTGCTCTTATTATTTGACATGGCCTTGATTCGGTAACGCCCAGCTCGTCCGCAATTTCGTTAAGTGTGTAAACCCTATCATAGGGTGGATAACCAAATCGCATTAAGATTACCCGCCGATCCCTTTCTGGTAGAATGTCGATGAATCTGTCAATTTCTGACTGATTTCCACCTGCAATCCTTAGCGCTTCTCCCTCTGTATCTTCGTCTTCGTCAGGGTACAGATTCAAAATTGAGAGCCCATCACTATCACTTGGACTGCTCATCTCCAAGTCTGTTGATAATATCCCGCCCATGCGCTGGTTCCGAATCCGCCACTCCTGGAAAGATTTGATACTCATACCTATTTCTTGTGCAAGAATGCCTTCGTCAATTTCTTTTCCTGCCTGTAGTCTTTCTTCTACTATCTCATCCAGTAGTTTGGTTCGCTTCATGTCGGTGCGGCTTGCCTTGATCATGCCGCCGGTACTACGGATGGCGTCAACGGCAGCTCCATGGATTCTCTTCACGCAGAATGTAATTACTTTTTCCTTGCGAGCTAGATCATATCGTCCCAAGGCTTCCATTAAGCCAAGTCTACCCTCTGAGCATAAGTCGTCTAATACCAAGCCGCCTGATGGATGCTCTAAATCCTTAACCACTGACCTGATCAATCTCTCACACCTACTAACGAACAATCCAAGCATCCTGTTAGCATGCATGGTAAGTCCCTCGGGTGGACGGACATCGGGAATGGCGCGCAGGGCATTCGTAGCCCGAAGTACTAATACTACGGTTCGTGATTCGTTTTCGGTAGGATAATCTTCGCTGGAGTCAAGCGACCGCTCAGTACTTCTAGCCATTTGAATCAAGGTTTCTGCCTTTTGTTCAGTCCCACGGCCCTCAACCATCATCTCTAGCACTTCGGCGTCAGAAAGTCCCTTGCTTGGCGCGGTCAGAAGCTCCGAGCGGCGGGTCCCCCTAATCGATTTATCCGAACCGACCCCCGTCTTACTCAGCCTTGTATTCCTGGTCGTGGTCGGTTCTGGACCGCGTTGACCCTCCCGTTGCTTCCGAAAGCTATCAAGTTCTACTACATGTTTACTGGCTTGTTCTGCGGGCGATGACTCAGGTGTCTCAGTAGCGACTATTTCAACTTCTGGAACTTCGTCCACATTAGTAATAAGCGATTCCACTACATTGCCCAGTGAGTCACAAAGCGTAGAAGCGGCGGGTAGTCCGATAGCCGAGGCTCGAGCTGTAAGTGTACTAGCCAGTTCTGTAGCTGACGCCCCGTTCAGATTTAGTAGGCGAGCTAATTCAAAAACAGTAGCCCCTATACTCAGTTGTAGCCTTGCATACTCCTGTGCGCTTCGAGATGCATATATATCAGCGGATACCTCGACTGCCTCAGCAGGCTCAGGTCTTAGTAATTCGTGGTCGGCCGGAATTTGCAGCGACATCCGTATACATTTCCTTTAATACTCCCTTGCGAAGTCTTTTACCTAGCGTCCTGATTACTCCCTGCAAACTGTTTTCTATGGATGTCGTCAAGGTAGCTGCATGTAGCGCTAAATCGACTTTATCCCGGGGCTCACCATAGAGGCCCGTCCATTGTTCGGCCAAACTGCACCGGTGCGCTTTAGCCTCATCCGTTAGATGTGGCGTAGCCAAGTCCCGGTATGTCTCAATGAGCTTATACGTCAGAAGACTAGCTTGTACGGAAGAAAGGCCTAAGAGCCTATCACCGAACTCGGCCGGGTATACGCCGACTAAAAAGTTACGCATACTAGCAGGAGCATTAGGATGGACGCGAAGCTCTACTCTTTGATTTCCGGCTTCGGATGTGACAGGTTCAGCCTCTAATAAATCCTTAGTTTCCGAACGTGTCAGTTCTTCTCCTCCGTTGTCGCTGGCAGTATCTGATGCAGGGGTTGCATTCTCAGCTGCTAATCGGGCTGGTGTCTGACCTTCATCGGTATCATTAACTCCGGCTTGCCCGTCTTTGTGTACTTCGACGGTAAACAGGTCATCTGTATCTGTATGGTTTCTAGTAGTGATAGCTCGTCTAAGCAGTTCTTCGGCGGGCAGTAATTCGCGCAGGGCTTCTTTTAGTAGTTTGGCGCCATGCAAATAACTTGGTAAGGTTGCTCCAATTTGTTTTTCAAATTCTTCGCGGCCAGCTACTGGCCCATTCAGGCCCACATAGCTTGCTATCCGACTGCAAAGCACTTCTTTCCTTTGGGTCGTGTGTCTGGGCAAATCAACTTCTTCGCGGTAATAGCGAAGTACTTCGAAGGTTAAGAGAGAGGCAACCCTAGGAGTCAGAGTTGTTAGTTCGGTACTAATATTAGGTAAAACTCCGCTCAAAAATTTACGCATATGGAAAGGGGTTTTAGGATGGTCGAAGAATCGGACCCCTTCGGGCAAACTTATGATATCTGCAGGATCAAATTGTGAATCCTCTGTCGAAGGTGTGTTTGTAGGTTGAGCCTCGGATGGAGAGTCGTCCGGAACAACTGAATCACTGGAATTGCTTCCATCTACCGATGAGGACGGTTCTGGTGGTTGTTCAAGCCAGTAAAGCCGTGACACTGTAGAACCCTCTGATTTAAATTGTCGACCAAGGACTGGATCGCCCTTAATGGTATGTATTAACTTGAGGATGGCCTGCTTCTTGGCGGCGTCGGTCGCGGATCCGGGTATCAGACTACGTAGTTCACTTGGGCTATGTTTTACACCCTGGCTATCGAGTAAATACTGAACTACTATGCGCTCCCTTGTTGTGTATCGGTTCCAATCTATTTGATCATAGGCTGCCAGACTCTCCTTCTCGGCTTCTGGCGGGTCGCCCCCTCCAATGGCAGGGGTATCCCCATTTTCATGATGTTGTGTAGCATACTCGGTCGTATTAGCATCAGGTGTAGGGGCGGATCCACCCACGGAAGGCTCGGGATAAGCTGGCACTTCGTGCGGTGCTTCGAGGACGCTAACATCGTGCAATGGGCTATGACCGTTATCGCTTGCAACAGATGCTGCCATATACGGTGTGGATGTTTGTTCGGATGTCATCTGTCCAGAAAAGGTTGTAGCTACTCCTCCCAACAGACGATTTACGTAATCATGGTAAGGAGGTGACAAATTCCGTACTCGATCTACTAATCTTGCTTGAAGATCATGCGTAGTTGTTTCGGAAAGGCCTAAGGATTTTGCTAAGGTAAATGAAGCAAGTACGGTAGCTTGTGTAAGCCTGGCACGATCCGCGGCTAATATCGCACGGGTCTCATCATCTAAAACTGCGTCGGCAGCTTGCAAGGCTTCTGCTGAACAATTAGCTTCAGCAGGCGGAAAAACTGGTTGTAATGAAGAATCGTTTGCCATTGATGGATTTTATTGCCATATTATTTCATAGACCACATTAATTTGCAAGCGTTACTTTGACGAAGTAGTGCAGCTCTATAAGAATGATAAATTTGCAGATGAAATATTAATATTGTATGGTATTTACATGCTCGATGTACAGAGGAACGTGCCGCTTTCGGAACTGCCGGATATCGAGCAGGATTTTTTGGATTGGCAGTTAAAGCTGCCACAATACGTAGCAACCGATGAGATCGGTTTGCGGCTGCGTGCGCTAGGCCGAACTGCCAGATGGGGTGGGTTGAAATCGGTTACGGTAGTGGAGGAGGCGGGACCTACAACCCAAGCGATTCCTTCGATAATTGGGAGTGATGAGCGCGGTAACGCATTAGCCGGTATGTCAGGGGCGATAAAGAGAGAGTCATTAAGCCGCACGACTGTTCCCCAAAGCAACTTTTGGCCTGAATTAAGTTGGAGTGACGCCCGAATTGGGATTAATACTAATGAAATCCGGCAACTTATTAATGAGAATCTAAAAAAATGGCCTACTGGCGAAAGATCCACCCAAGCTTGGTCGCATTATCTTGACCTGAGCATAAGAGAGGGACTAGCCAGTGCCGGTAGAGAGCAGCTAGTTAATAATGTACATTGGTATTTTAAGCTGCTCCATGCAGGGGGTGATGTTCTTACTGCAGCCAGTATGATTGCAGGAGGTCAACCAGTTAAAAGCTTAGGAGCTTATGTTGTTGGTGGTGTGACTTCAATGACTCTAACAGGTCACTATGTTCGCCGTATTGGAGGAACTGACGAAAAGATTCGTGTATCACTCTTGCCTTTTGTTCACTTAGATAGGCTCGGAATCCTTAGTGGCCTTACCAAAAGCACTAAACTTATCAGGGCTATAAAACCGGCTGAAGGCTAAGGCCTCGCGGCTACGGCCGAGGGGGTCGGCACGGCAGTAAACCAAGTTTGGCCGGGGTTTAGCTTTAGAGGGGCGCCAGCAGTATCAGTGAATACAAACTGGGATTTACGGTCAGCCTTAGCCCAAGTGCCATCTATCCGGGCGCCGTCTTGGAACACGATCATTGGGCCCGTGCCATTAGTGCCATAAGTGGTATGTTGTCCGTCGCTGGCGATGCCTTTTGGCATCACTAGGGCTACCACGACTTTAGGAGAAAGTTGAGCCGCAGATTTTTCGTCCAGATGCGGTCTTCCGCCTTCGCTCCGCTTGTAGCTGTTACTGGCGGCATCGTAGTCATAATGGACATTGTAGAGGAAGCCGCCAAGGGTAATGTCGATGGCTCGGGCATAGGGCGCTGGGTTAGGCGCGTCCGGTTTGCGGGCAAAGCTAGTGAAGGTGCTTGACGTGAATCCCTTCTGTTGGTTTAGGGCGTCAAGGCTGGCCATGCTGGTATACATATTATGGGGTGCGTAGCGGTTGGATACACGGCGGTAAGCGCCAGAGTTTTGGAATTGGTCAAGATCCCTCAAACCTCCGGCTCGCAACTGTGCCAAGGCTTCTGGGCTGCCACCTACATGGGCAATCCCGGCGTCAAACGGAGCTACCCAATCCAGATAATAAGGCCGTACGGAGCGTACTGGACCGATGTAATCAGGTTGTGATTCTAAGAATAAGGCCAAGAAGCGGGTAATTCCACCTTCGGCCACGGCTTCAAATACGATACCAGCGTCTTTGAGACCCGATTGGGGGCGGGCGTCGGGACTATTTTCTATCATGACCCCTGTAACCGGACGCTTATTGTGGTCAAGCGGTATTAACACGCCGGTCAGTCGGGATGGTTCCGCGGTAGGTTTGGGCGGCTCGGGTTTTGGCTCTTCTTTAGCTGCGGACGGCGATGGCGCTGGGGCGGGTTTCTTCCTAAACATTTCATAGGCCATCCCGCCGCCTCCGATGAGCAAAATCATGGCCGCAATCAAAATAGCCCATTGTTTCTTGGTTTTTGGCTTTCGTATGTATTTAGAAAACTTACCGAATGATAACTTTTTGTTTCGAGACAATGCGCCTATGCCAGAGCCTTGCCCGAATGTATCAGCAGGTTCTGGTAGCGCTTGAGCGGTGTCGGACTGAAGACTGGCTATATTTGGAATCCGGGCTGAAACCGCTACTGAACGCTGCCGTGGTTGAAAGTCGTCACGCATACTTTTTATCTTACTTATTTGTGTTAAGGTCGATAGACCACTATTAATTCTAAGATATATTCTATAACAAAGCTAATGCTTTATGCAACCGCTTTATGGTTCGATCCTTTCCTAGCACTTCAAGGGTCTCGAAGATGCCGGGGGCTACATTGCTTCCGGTTACGGCACGGCGGATCAGGCTGAATAAGATGCCGGGCTTGGTGTAGAGTTTGTCGCAAAGGGCGCGCAGCTTTTTTTCTAGATCATCATGGGTGAAATCGCTGTCTTGTGCCTGGTTTAGCGCGGCTTCCAGGTAAGGCTTGATGTCGGGCGTATTAACCTTGCCGTCAATAAGTAGCTCCTGCGTGACCGTCGGTTCTTCAAAGAAAAAGGCGGTGAGACCAGGCAGCTCGGCGAAGAATTTAAGTCGTTCCTGCACTAGTCTTAACACTTGTTTTTTATAATTGTCGTCGTATTCTGATGCCGCGGAAGGCCAGAATTCTGTCACCTTTTCGTATAAGTCAACAAGAGGCAATTGGCGGACATGGTACCCATTTATCCATGTCAGGCGTTGGTCGTCGAATTTAGCTCCACTCTTTTGCACGCGCTCTAGACTGAATTTTTCTATCAACTCTTTGATTGAAAAGACTTCCTGCTCTGTGCCGTCATTCCAGCCAAGCGTGGCTATGAAATTCATCAATGCCTCCGGCATATAGCCCTCGTTCGCGTAATCCAAGATATCCTTGGCTCCGTCACGTTTACTAAGCTTCTTTTTACCATCTGGAGCCATAACGTACGGAACCGTAGCTAGGACAGGGCTTTCTATGCCTAATGCCTCGTAAAGGTTCAAATACTTGGGAACAGAAGCCAAAAACTCCTGAGAGCGTATGACGTGGCTGATTTTCATAAGGTGGTCGTCTATTATATGTGCAAAGTTATAAGTAGGATAGCCGTCGGATTTCATCAGGATAAAATCGTCGATTACTTCTGGGCCAGTGGATAGTTCACCCATGACCGCGTCGTGCCAGGAGTAATCCTTTGGTTCGGATTTTAGACGCAGCGGTTTTGTTCCATCCCACAAGGGTGGGTTCTCCGGCCTATGATCGCGGAACAGGAATGCCTGCTTATCTGCCTGGGCTTGTTTTCTAAAACTGTCTAGCTCCTCAGGGGTGTATGGGTCGGCATATGCCCTTCCTGTGTCAACGAGTTTCTGAGCCCACTCCTTGTATATATCAAGCCGCTCACTCTGTAAGTAAGGCCCATACTCACCACCTTTCCCTATGCCCTCGTCCCAATCAAGCCCCAGCCAACTTAGTGACTGCATGATATGTTCGGCCGAGCCCTCTACTTCCCTGTTCTTGTCCGTATCTTCCAGTCGTAGTATGAACTGCCCCCTGCCTTGCTTGGCCACTAGCCACGCGAACAGAGCCGTCCGTAGGCCGCCCACATGCATTTGTCCGGTAGGACTGGGCGCGAAACGGGTTCTAATATTAGACATATACTTGGTATTGTAAACGAAATATGGTTCGGTGTAAGTAAATGCACTTACTAAGTGAGATATATTAGTCAATAAGTTGACAGCGTCCTTCAAGCCCCGGTTGCTTGTGCTTATAAACTAGAAGCTATACGCAATAGTTGGTCGCTGGTCAGCGAGGAGTTGCCAGCGACTTGGTATAAAACGCCGCTATCCACCCATGTCGCGTTGGAGTCGTTTATGAAAATGGTACGGCCTTTTTCCTGAAATGTCTGGTAAGGTTGGCCTTTGGTTGCGACGAATTTCTCTAGCAATGTTTCGGTATTCCAATTTGATGGTTTCTGCGTTATTTGGTAGGCACGTGTATCACTATTTGATTTAAAGCTGATGGTAACCTCTCCGGGCCGGTAACTAATAGGATTGGCAAGAGCGAAGCCAGACGGCCGGTAATCTGGCATTTCTGCACCAAAACCAGCTCGGGCTGAAGCTACACGGATCGCTAGGTTAGGCATATTTTGAAAAGCAATAAAACTACCCAGTATCAGCATAGCCAAAGTTCCGCTAATTAAACTGGCCACTTTATTGCTCACCCCTACCCGGCGTGCAAAGCGGGCATGTAGCTTATGGTGTTTTGGAGCACTGTGACGATGAGAATTAGCATGTTCCATGGCGTGTATAAACGGACTAGAGGTAGTGTTCATATACTGTTTAGTCGGGGTAACAATATGCTGGCTTTTGTGCGGTATGTGGTCAGGGGCATCTTTTACGCGCAAAGGAGCTGTTTTTTTGGTCAGCGTGGCTTTATGGGGCTCGAATTTGCTAATAAGACTGCTTTTGCTGATGCGTAAAGCACGTTCTACCCTGTTTTGGATTGAGCTACTAATAACTGTCTTATGGCTAGATTCTAATAGCGGATTGCGGTCTTGGAGAGGGCTTGTGCTGTGATGTGAACGTGCTTGGCTGGGTAGAGGTTTTTTTACTGCTTTGCGCATCAATGTTTTAGAGCGCTGAGGTGTTCTATGAGTAGCGTGTGGTGCGATCGTGCGGGAGTGCGGTCTTCGTAGTAGCGTTACCTCAGTCTTATTTTTAGATTCTAACAGTTGGGATGAATCGTTAGTAGCGGCGGGAACCTGATGTCCAACTCCGTCCAATGCTTTGTTGGCCTGCGTCATAGGCTTCTTGGTTTTGAATACCGACTGAGAGGCAAGGTCGTCTTCGGATCGACTATCCAGCATTTCTCCGGTTAGCGCGTTATAACGCTTGCCATTAAGCTCTATAAAGTTTTTAGCGGTTTGCACTTTGTTTTTTACCTTTGTTGTTTTGGTATGCTTATGGTTGTAATTAATATAGTACTAGAGCATTGACAGCTTGACAACCCCCCCTGCCTTCGTAGCGCATTAACCTGCTTACTGGCAGAGCCAGTAACCCTGTTAATGCTCTTGGCACATTCCCGGCTTCCAATCTCCGCTGCTCAATTGCGCACCGAAACTGCACTCAAGTACGAAAGCCCTGGTCCCAATATAGATTATGGAATAAGCCCCGAGAGTCTGATAAATTGCGGCTATTCTATAATCTAGCATCTATAATCTATAATCTATCTTATGGATTTCCTTGATCCCGCCAAAAAAAAAGCCCACCAAACGCGTTTGTATATAGGATATGTATTGATGGCAATTGGTATCCTAACTGTTTCCTACATATTAGTTCTTACATCCCGCGGCTACGACCTGGATAGAAAAACAGGGGCGGTTATACAGAATGGCTTGGTTTTTGTATCTGCGCGGCCGGAGGCGGCAGATATCTATATAAATGGTAATAGGTACAAGAATCAAACGGATACCAGGCTGCTGTTGCCCGCCGGAAATTATGACGTAGAACTTAAGCGTCAGGGCTATAAGACCTGGAAAACGGCGGTTACGCTGGAAGGCGGCAGCATAGAGAGGTTGGTGTACCCAAAACTTTTCCCTGAGCAAATGGCAACCAAGGACGCTCTGCTTTATGGTTCCCTTCCTGTTTTTGCCTCCCAAAGCCCAGATCGCCGATGGCTGGTAGTGGCACAACCAGGTTCTCATAACAATTTTGACCTCTTTGACCTGAATGACGAGAATACTCCCAGTACCGTGATTTCACTTCCAGCGCAGATATTCAAGACCAGTGAGCAACCGGGAACATTAACCGCAGTTGAGTGGTCTACCGATAATCGCCATTTACTTGTAAAGCAGACAATTGGCGACAGCCAAGAATTTATCATGATCGACCGTGAAGCGCCCGCCACTTCATTTAATGTGAATCAGCTGTTTGGGGTCGCATCCGCTCAAGTTGCCCTACGTGACAAGCGTTTTGACAGGCTCTATGTACATGACACCGCATCTGGGGTATTGCAAACGGCAGATGTCAAAGCCCGCACATTGAAACCTCTCCTCAGCCAAGTCCATGCTTTTAAACCGCATGGAGACGACGAGCTGATATATGTAACCGATAAGTCTGCTCCGCCGGGCAAGGTTAATGTAGTGGTCCTAGACGACGGCAAAAGTTATGTGGTCAGGGATCTGCCGGCCGGTAGTGGGCCTTATTTGCTAGAAATGGCGCGTTTTGACCATCATTGGTATATAGCCGCCGGTGCCGCCAAAGAGAATAAGGCTTACGTATATCTCGATCCAGTTGATGCCCTTAGGCGTAATGGATTCAGTCCAGTAATACCGGTGGCGTTGCTGAAGGCCGCCGGCGCGCACCAACTGGCCTTTTCCGATAACACGCGCTTTATTTCCCTACAAGGCGGCCAGGAAATGAGCGTGTACGATGCAGAAACACTACGTCGACTATACTACGAGATTAAGGTGCCTATGGCGCCCGGACAGCTTGCTACCTGGATGGACGGCCACCGCCTGAGGACGGTCAGTGATAATAAATCCATAGTTTTTGATTTTGACGGCACCAATGTCCAAACCCTGGCGCCATCGGCCTTCCCTCCCTACTTTAACCGAGACTACACTGCCCTCTACACAATTTCTGCATCCCAAACAGTCCCCTCGCGATCTGCCTTGCAGCGCACAGAGTTAAAGGTCAAATAGGTTGGAAATCTCGGCTCTTAGGACGTGAGCCAACTGGTGAAGCGGTTCCATAGGCTGGGGGCGTTGCCGGGAACCTCTTTGGGTTGGGCGGCTACTTCTGGCGCGGCTTTGCTGGCCACGTTGCCGGCGGGATCCGGGCTGATTTGCTCGCCAACCACTATCAGGCGGTTTATAGAAGTGCCAGGGGGATCGCAGGTTATAAGTGTGACGGTGGCTGGCTTGCCGCTATTATTACCTAGCACCGAGATATCGTTGGGCTTTACGATTTTCTTCTCAAAAACCTTGTAAGCATATCGCTTGCCGTCTTTTGTCAGGTAGAATGTATCGCCATTTTCCAGCCGCTTCAGAAGTACAAAGGCGAATTTATATTTGCCTTTGTTTAGGATGTTATTACTGGAATGCCCTACGATGACATTATTTCCCTGCTCACCGGGCATGGCGGAAGTGGCATAATGGACAACTCCCCTTTCCAGCGAAGCCTGTATCTCTTTCTCCTCGGTTGTGCCAACGTCGTAGACAACAGGTATCTCTACATTTATTTTCGGTATGATAACTTTGGACTCCGGTCCTACAGCCGTGGAGTTAGGGTCGATTATAATCGGTGTGGCGCTTACGTTGCGGCTTGGGGTTATAAATGGTGCTATGAACCGTTCATTGAAGAAACCAAATAGCATGATTAGCAGGACGGCCGCTCCCATGCTCAAGCCGAAAAGCAAGGACTGGACATGATGTTTAGGCTTAAGTTTACTCCTGGTTCTAACGCGATTAGTTATCTGCTGTTTTATCTCAGCCACGGAGCGCTTTTCGGCCGCCGAGTGCTTAATTGCTCCCTTCAGGGTCGGTTCGCCTGGCATTATAGACACCATGGGCCTGTGGGTATTAGGATGTGCTTGCTTGCTTGATGTGCTTAGTATGTCGTCGGAGTGAGCTTCCTCTGTTTTTTGATCCTTTTTGGCAATGGCGGCGGCGGAGTAAAACTCTTGCCAAACTTCGTGCTTCTCTTTATCGGGCAATGCGCTGTAATATTCATGCCAGGCGGTCTGGATTTCGGCCACTGATTTACCCGACTCGCTCAGGTTGAGCATGAATTGCTGGTGTTTGGAGTGTGGTATATTTGGCTCTTTTGCCTCCACAAGCTCCGCTTTGGCATCTGGTTCGCCGCCATACAGCGCGCTTATCTTAGTGCGGATGACATCAGCGGCTAGGTCTGAGCTATCAGCCTTGGCTGAACCTTGCTCTGCCTCATCATTCGTATCTTTTGGTAAAGGATTGAGGACCGCTTTAATCTTGCTGCTTGGTAGCAGATAAGCGTTGTCGTCGTCTTGTTTGTCGGCTTGGTTATTCATGACATATTTCTTCTGCGCTTATGGTAGCGCGTACATGATAATTATAGTACAATAACCCCTGTTCGTCCACCTAATTTCGTCAAGGCGCTGTGGTGGAATTGGTATACACGCACGACTCAAAATCGTGTGGGGAAACCCATGTCGGTTCGACTCCGACCAGCGCCACCACTTAATATGAAGCTCACTGGACTTACCATATCATTCGATGCGGTGCCGTCTGGATGATATAGCAAAATCGTGTTCCTGCGGGGTTGAGGGTTTGATTCTTTCCTCGCACACCATGTAAATATAAACTGCAAAAGTATATGACTGTTATTTATATACGGTTACGCTAGCTTGGCCGACGTTACCGGCGGCGTCGTAGGCTTTGACCGTGATGGTATGGGCTCCCCTTGCGACTCCCCGTTTGGTGCCCCAGGTGTATGGTAAACCAGATGAACGCAGCTTACCGTCAATCCAGACTTCGCGCTTGGTGACGCCGGTATTATCACTGGTCGTGCCGTTTATAGACACGGAGTTGCCAATATACGCGCCATTAGTCGGAGATGTGATCGTTACGCTCGGAGCGCCGGTGTCGCTCGGTGGAGGCGATGGTGAAGGGGTTGTCGAGGTAGTGCCTACGGTAATCGGCTTACTGGTTGCTGCAGATGTAAAGCTGTCATTCAGCAGATATCGGAATTCGTAAGTGCCGGCCGTTACGGGAGCCGCGAAAGTCATGGTGCCACTGGTGGCTCCACCGGTGTAGTGCCATTCGCCATAGTCGGCGTTGGTTGCTCCCTGCTTGAATATCGCTATCCAATCCTTAGTATTGGCATGTCCAGTGGGCACTGACCAATTCACCGTCATGGTCTGGCCGGGCTTGACGGTGGTTGGTGTGAAGGCCAGGCTGACAGTCCCTTGCGGCGGCTGCGGATATATATGAGCCCAGCTGCGCCACGGCTTGTTATCGTAGTGTCCCTTCGTGGTGGCTATGTAGCTATCACTGGGACTGCCCCAGGCACCACTGTACCAGTGACCTATACAACCCCATTCATCGCCGGCCTTATAAGTAGTATGGTAGTCACGCAACCAGCTGTAACCCTCATAACAGATACGCCTGTACATCAAGGCATAGTCAATATTAAAAGCGGTGGCATCGCGCGAGTTCGGAAAGGTGCCTGCATGGGCCGTCCATTTGACCTGAGTGATACCGAAGCTCTGTGGGCATGGGACCGTGTATCCGGTAGCACACCCTGCCGGGTTAGTGGTGAAATCGCCGTAGCCTTTGTCGTTGACGGGCTGGCCATTGGCATAAAGTTCGCCCTGATGCCAGATGCTTTCACTGACCATCACGGCTCGTACCGTATCATCGCTGAAACCCCATTTACAAGAGGCCCATTGGACGATTTCGTCAGTGGTGCCCTTAAAGTTGCCGGTCACTCGGTCGGCCAAAGCGCGCGCGCGGGAATCATACCCCTTCTCCGGCGTGTAGCCGGGAATGGATACGCCAGATGGTACGGTCTGGTTAGCCTTGGTATTCTGAGGCCGTGGTTCCCAGCCGGTCTTAGTGACTTTAGCGTTGCAATCGGCTTCTGAGGGTAAAGCAGAACCGGGTGTGGATGTGGCGAAATATCCTCCCGGCGGTGGAGACGGAGGGGGCGTGGCCGCCCCGCCAAAGAAGACGAAATATGCGCCAATGATAGCAAAGATGGCTACCAGGACAATGGCCGTTGATTTATCAAATCTTACTTTAGGGCGCAGCAGAGCTCCGCTTTTAACTGATTTTTTAGACGTGTTCTTAGCAGAGTCCTTTTTGGCAGGCATTTTGGCTCCTCTTTTGGCTTTATTCTTAACTGGCATTCATTTCTACGTAAATAGTTATGCTAACAATATATCAACTTCCAATGTAAGTCACGACTTATCAACGACATTGAAAGCTGTTGTGTATGACGGCAGTGAGAGCTTGAAGGGGTTTGGTGGGATGTGGAGCCACTTATTTATTCACCATCACACTACCCTGTCCAATATTCCCGACAGCATCATAGGCTTTAACGGTGATGGTATGTGAGCCGGCCGCAACCTTGCGTGTATACCAGGCATAGGATATTGAAGTAGAGTTAGTATTAGATGTCTTTAACCTGCCGTCTATATAGACCTCCATCTTGGTCACCTTGACGTTGTCTGTAGCGGTGGCGTTGACGTTGACGTTACGGCCGACTGTGGAACCTTGGACGGGAGAGGTGATCTTTACTACCGGGGCAGTAAGGTCGGAATTAGTCGGAGGCGGAGCCAGCGTAGTAGCGCTTACCTTGGCGGACTGAGGGCTGGAGTTGCCGGCCGAGTCCCGGGCAATCACGTAATAACTATAGGTAGTGTTGGCTGTCAGACCTGTATCGCTGAAGCTAGTGGTAGCGACTGTATTAACTTTGTTACCATTGCGGTAAACGTCATAACCGCTGACCCCGACATTGTCCGTGCTGGCCGTCCAGGACAGGTTGACCTGAACTGATGACTGGGGGGTGGCGGTTAGCGTAGTGGGTCTAGAGGGAGGAGAGGCGTCAGGCTCTGATAAAAGCGGGGGAGGGCCATTATCGTTAATCTCCCAATCCAGCATTCCGTTACTCCATTGTACTTCTGTAGGACTTCCATAGTTGACGCCGTCAGCATTCCCCCGCCAAAGGTCGCCAATAACAAAGGCGGGCTTTGTATAAGAAAGACTACCGGAGTTGTCAGAAACTTGGAACCGTTTGGAATTAGAGCTCGGCCCAATAATATTGATCGCGCTACCGGTTACATCGATGGCGTTGTTATTAATTATTACGTCTTTAATACCTAGATATGGATAATCTGAGTTTGGATTACTCTCGCCTAGTACTATACCGTCACCCTTACCGCCGCTTATGCGGTTGCGAGAGATTGTCCATCGAATCGACCCATAAAGGTCAGGCGCAGTCTGAGACCCTTGCCAACCGGCGCCGCTAATAACCCTGTTAATGGTATTGCGCATTATGTTGTCAACTATCCTAACTTCATAAGAATTTTCAATCATGTTCACGTCGCGGTAGTTATTCTCGAAAGTATTATTACGTATAATGCCAGGGCCCGAGAAGCCAAAGTCTTCGTTGCCCAGAAATATTGCTCCATAACGCGCGTTCGGGCCGGTCGCCACGTAGTTATTCTCAAATACCCAGTGGCGGGAACCAGCGCCATGTTCGTTGAAGGCATAAGTACGGCTTCCCAAAAACTTTGAGTTCCTTACCAGCGTGCGCTGAGCCCGCTGGGTAGCCAACAAAGACATATTGTAATCATCGGTGCTTTCACCCATCTCGCCGCTGATAAAAGTGAAGTTAGCGCTACGGGCCAAGGTAATCTTGTACTGGCATGTAGAGGTCCAATCACGGTTCGGATTTCCCTGAGTGCCTAAGAAACCAGTCATATGGGTATCATAAGTACGAAAGATCCGGGCAAAGTTGCGGTTCGCCCATTGTGCGGCTACGTCAGACAACGCAAAATTACTTTGTACATCAAGGTTCAGTAGGGTATAAAATGTAGTTTCACTAGCAGAGCGGGATTGCAGCGTCAGCTGCTCGATGCCATTTCCTTGACCAGCCTGGATCCAAAACCAGGAAGTATTAATGCTAAATTGCTGGGATAGAGGGTGTTTGAAGGTAACTGTTAGGTTTGCGGGATCTATGGCGGTGATCTCGTCTGCATCCCAGCGTCCACGACCATCATTACCTGTACCCGGATCTACGGCGATGCCGGCAGAACTGGATTGGACAGGCCGTACATCAGCCACGGCGGGGATATCAAACAATATAATCTTTTGGCCTACAGATAGGCCACTAATCGAACTCACTTTAACTATACGGCTATTCACCTCTACCGGTACAGTCAGTTTTGTAGAAAGTGCTGTTTGCTGGCCGGTAAAATTAATCAATTGGCCTCCCGTGCCACAAGAGCTTAACTCACCAGCAAAGTTAGGTCGGATGATAGTGCTGTTACGTCCTGCTCCCCGTAAAATAATATTATTGGTAGATGGGAGCTGGAGAGTTCCGCTGAAAGTATAGGTACGGGCACTAAACTGAATAATGCCGCCGCCTTTAGCAATAGCCGCATTTACCGCAGCCTGGGCCTTAGTTAAGTCGGTGGTACCAGCCTGTGTATCAACATCAAATACTTGCCCACTGCCAATATCTGCATTAGATCGCACAAAAATCGAGTAATTACCAGAAAGGTTACCGCGCGAGGCACCAAATTGCGGCCTAACCTGGTAGCTATATGAGCGGCTGCCTAGAACGCCGGTATCTTTATATGCCAAATCATCCCAGGCATCACCAGTAACGGCAGTTGAGCCAATAACTACACCATCTCTTAGTACTTCATAACCGGTGGCTGCCGGCTCTGTTCTTGTCCAGGTTACGGTCACATATACGTTTCTAGGATCGGTCGATCCCTGCGTAGCTACTACATGGTAGTTTGGTCCAGTAACCGCCTGGCTTTGGAACAATAAGTAGCTACCAATACCAGCAAAGACCACAATAAAGATAATGACCGTCAGCTTGTTAAATTTCTTATAACTTTTTGGTATGGCCATAAAACCAAATGACCCACTAAGGAATTTAACATAAGGCGCTTTTGGCTTGGCAGGCGGCTTTTTACTAAGTTTACTTTTTTGGGCTTTTTGCATTAATCAATCATCCTATATATTCACCATCACACTACCCTGTCCAATATTCCCGACAGCATCATAGGCTTTAACGGTGATGGTATGTGAGCCGGCCGCAACCTTGCGTGTATACCAGGCATAGGATATTGAAGTAGAGTTAGTATTAGATGTCTTTAACCTGCCGTCTATATAGACCTCCATCTTGGTCACCTTGACGTTGTCTGTAGCGGTGGCGTTGACGTTGACGTTACGGCCGACTGTGGAACCTTGGACGGGAGAGGTGATCTTTACGACCGGGGCAGTGGTGTCCGAAGCCGCGATACCCGCTCCATAAGATTTATACGCGTCGTATGCTGGCTTCTGGCTGTAGTTAACTCGCATTAGACCCGTATTAGCATTCCAGCTTGCAACATTGTCATTGGACCAATATTCATTGCGGAAGTTGTAAAGAAAGGCTTTTTTAACGTATGTATATGTTTCTAGCTTGGCAAAGGCCTTGTTTAGGTAATCGGCTTGCTGAACTTCACTGACTCCATAAGCGCAAGCACACGTCGACCAACCAAACTCCGTGAGCCACATCTCTTTTGCGCTGTCACCGTTAGCTGTCATAGTAGCGCGCACCTCTTCTATACCGCAAAAGGCATCAAGCGCCTTTTTATTAGTACCGGATTGGTTCCAGCATACGGTGGGGTCAACCGATCCGGTGTAAGGATGTACGTTAGCAATGTCAAAATATGCACCGCCACCGGCAGCATATAGTTGTTGCAGATAATTATAATCATTTTTTGATAGCCCTCCCATTAACACGACGGAGTTTGGGTCAGTCTGTTTGATGGCCGGGTAGGTGGCTTTTAACATTTTTACATACTCTGAAGCATCAACACCAGAAGGCCAAAAGTAGGAATGATTGGGTTCATTCCAGACTTCAAAACTATGTACACCCATGGTTTTATATCGATTTACTACATAAACCATAAAATCGGCATAGTCTTGATAATTTGCCGGGTGATAAAGCTTACTCCATGTGCCTGTGGAACAATTTTTATTTGGGTCGCCAGATGCCCAGCACGGAACACCGTCAGCCACAGGTATTAATACATTTATACCCGCTGCCCTTGCTTTCGATATCGCATAGTCATATTGGGAAAAGTTACCGGCGTGAAATTGCCCCTTGGTAACAGGTTCTCCAGAAGTCCAAGCGATGTTAGCACGAACCCATTTGACGCCAGCATCTTGCAACTGGGCTACCGTTCGATCCACATCCGCGTTAGAAGCTCCCCAGGTAATATCTGACACAACTCCTTTATCAAAATTGGGGGCCGCTGCTCGGCCATAAAACAACAAATAGCTACCCACTCCAGCAAATATGAGAATCAGGATTACTGCTGCAAATTTATTGAACCGTAGTTTTGGCCTGAGCATCATACGGCCTCTTGATATTTTCTTAGGTACCGGTTTCTTGACGGATTTTCTAGCTGGCATCATCGTTCCTCTTTTTGATTTTTTATTCAGAGTTGTCATAAACAAATTTTATCTAGTGGTTATGCTTAATCTATCATTTTACCAGCCCTAATCAAATTCGGCTATTCCCCGAGAAAACGGCGCTCGATAGGGCCTCGAAGGGTTTTGTGGAATTTTGAAGCCACCAGACATTTGCTTGAGCGGCGGTTTTTACGCGCCATATCGGCAGGTCTATTTCTAGTTTAGTGGTGCTTACTTGGCCATGCGACGCCACCACAATTTGGTCGTGATGCTTGACCATGATGTTGGCCGGATAGCCTAGGGTAAATTCATGCAACGCTTCTACCAGCTTCAGTAAATGCATTCCAAGGGTTATGGCAGATGGTGAGCGTGTATTCATGAAAATTTTTTGTAGTTGGGCCAGGCTTAAGACTAAAGTTGTATGTTCGCGCGTCACCAATATCTCAGGTATATCCTTGAAATAGTCTATTGAGTCGCGCGTAATGGTTATAGGGCCTGAATGTTTGGTTATGAATTGTTCCAGTACTATGGCGGTTTCAGAATTCCGGCCTAGTTCACCGGCTATTAGTACTCCGTCCGACCATGCGGCATGTTCAAAGAAATCAGCCAAAGCCAGACGGCTGAAACTCCCGCTAGGCGTGCTAGGGGCAAATTCGCCATTTTCCATTAACGGTCCTATGAGTTTTTTTGTTGCGTCAGGTAGCAAGACTCGAGCAGTCCCGATGCCGGCTTTTATAGCTTCGGCATAAGCCTCTGCTGGAGCGGCGAAACCATGTAAATTTCCGCCAATGATCAATAACTTTCCAGCAGTAGACTTGTTTTCTGGCCTACTCCATAACAAGTCTGGAAATAATGGCTTACTAGCGACTTGCTTATGCCAGTATGTATTTTCCATCTTGAGGATTTAGTTCGTATATAACATTTTTGCGTTCGATTACTACTTTCCAGCCATGTGATTTGGCTACCGTGAACAAGTGGCGATCTGGGTTGAAGGCGATTGGTTGCTCGACTTTTTCCAGAAAACCAGTGTCGTTTACTGTGTCGCCCACGCCTATACTCCCCTGGTATGTCAGACGGTTCTTACTGACTAGTGTGTCCAATATTCCCCCTTTGTTCTCGGCAGCTACCTTTTTAATGCCTGTAAAATGGCCATCAGCCTGTCCGTAAACGGATCCGACCCAGTCATCAAATCCATAGTGTCTGGCTAGCATTTCTACTACTTCCTGTTGGGATCCGGAAATGGCCAAGAGCACATGTTTCTTAGCTTTAAGGGCGGCAATTAAATCCCGTGTGTACACATAGGTCTGGTCCTGGTACTCACTTAGTGTTTGCTCTGCTGCCTTTTGAAACTGGGCAACTTGAATTCCTGTTATGGCCTGGTCGTATAACTTGACCATTTGTCGCTCATAATCCTTGAATGCATCAGCATGCTCTCGTTGTTTCCATATCATCCTGGCTTCCTGGATTACCTTATATGCTTGTTCTCCAAGCAGCCCTTCTTTAGCCAACCTATTTACAACCGCATGGTACAGCTGCCAGCGGATTAAGGTCCCATCTATATCAAACACTGCAAAGGGCTTTTGCGTCGTGCTGGCCGGTTCTTGAACGAAGCCCAAGACCCTGCCAGCACTTTTGGCACCCTGCGTTGTTGCCTCTTTACGCTCCGCACTCACCGTACTTTTTTGTACGCCTCCTTTACGCTCCGCAGAGCCGCCCAGTGTTGCACTCAAACGCAAATACCCTTTCGTTTTACTCATTGTTATACTCTGTGTGTTTTTTATAGCTACCACGGGCTTTGTCTCTAGGGTACTTGCGTTCATTTTCTATCATTTTGCTTTCAAAAGCTTTTTCTAGATCGATTTTGAGGTAGTAACTCATTAATAACACCCAGTACAATACGTCAACTAATTCACTTGCCACATCTTTTTTATGTTTATCTAGGTAGGCTTTAATCTCGTCAGGATTTTTCCACTGGAAGTGTTCTAATAGCTCTGCCGCCTCTAGGGATAAAGAAATTGCCACATCTTTAGGATTATGAAATTGCTCCCAGTCCCGCTCCTTTACGTATTTTACTATGCGATTAGTGAATTCATCCATCTGTTTTTTTGGCTGCATCTTTAACTCCATTGGGCTAAAATGGTTCGGATAACGTTCCAGCTTTCGCGTTCGCCTTTATGGCCGCTTATGGTCCATATTAGGTTGCTGTTGGGCAGCTTCTTGTTAAGCTCGTAAGCAGTGATGGGAGGACAGACCATGTCATAGCGACCTTGTACCAGCCAAATTGGCATAGTCAATTTAGCGGTGTTATTTATTACATGCCGATCGGGCACAAAGAAGCTATTTACTAAGTAATAAATCTCCATGCGAATACTTGTTGGATCGAAATCAACTATATCATTCGGGTTAAATCGATCGTCCAATGAAAGAACGGCTCCTTCCATATTCTCATATGCATATCCAGACTCACGAACTGCCGCTTCGTCGTCGGACAATACGCGTTCAAAGTGATACTTGCTTGGGTTGCTGCGATGATTTGCCGGTACGCTTTGGACGTAACTTTCCCATACATCAGGTAAGAATGCGTGGAACCTGCCTTTGTCCAGCCATTCGATCTCTTTTTTCGTCCCCGTCAAAACGCCATCGAGAACTAGTGCCTTTACACGTTTAGGGTGAGCTACAGCGTAAAATAATGAAAGGGCACAACCCCAGGACCCCCCAGTTATGACAAAATTTTCTATGCCAGTATGGTCCGCTACTTTGTTTACATCCAATATGAGCTCCTTGGTCGTGTTGTTTTCCAGTGATCCATATGGGAGGCTTCGTCCCGATCCTCGCTGATCGAAAAAAATCACTTTATGTTTATTCGGGTCAAAGACGACTTTATGTTTGTCCTTGCATTGTCCGCCGGGCCCACCGTGCATAAAGATTATAGGTGTCTCAGCGTTTTCATTTCCCCACTCATGGACATATAATTGATGCCCGTCTCCCACATCAAGAAAACTCTCACGGATAGTAAATTCATCCGGCGTCATCTGCGATACCTCTATTTATATATTGATTGTAACACCGTCACGATAAATGTCCTGTGCAGCTCCGAGTGGATACACGGAACTAACCCTACCCAAATGCGAAGGATACAAAACACTACTGCTTGTGAGAATCATTTATATGGATTTATACTAATTTCATTGCCAGATTGGAGGTCTTATGGGTGATGAAAGCGGTGAAAGATATGCAGCTGCAGCGGTATTGGCTTCGAGCGATCGAGATTTAGTCACAAGCACTGAGCTGGAGGATAGAGCCTTTAGGGCAGCTTGTCCCCTGGGCTCTGCGGCTTGCGGGCTTAAGGGAACTGAAGAAAGACGCATCGGTGATTCCGTATCTGTCATAGTGAAATGTCATAGATATAGTAGTGCTTGTGCCGCTGATAGTAGTCGACTACAGACGGGATTAGATAGACTTGTTAGTTCTGCTTCTAATCGGAAAAAACAAGAGGAGGAAAATAAAAAAACAAAACCTAGCGGCTCACCGTCCGGAGCATTTACGCCAATGCGATTTGATGATAACGGCAAGCCAGCCTACAAATCTGAAGCACATGATAAGAAATAATTATGAGACGTCTAAATCGATACTGATCGGGCAATGGTCGGAGCCGAGGATTTCGGGGTGGATTTCTGCTTTCTTGATTTTTATTTTAAGTCCTTCTGAAACCAATACATAGTCAATACGCCAGCCCACGTTGCGGGCCCGGGAATTGGCGAAATGGCTCCACCATGTGTAATAACCTTTGCCTTGCTTGAATAAACGGAGAGTATCGATAAATCCGGAATCAATAAATTTTTGGAACCCTTCCCGCTCCTCCTCCATAAAACCCTTCTTTGGACCTGGATTGGCTAGATCATCGGGGGTATGCGCAACGTTTAGATCTCCACAGAATACTACTGGTTTACTCTTTTCCAGCCCTCTACAGTACGCCAGAAAGGCTGGATCCCATTGCTTGTGTCGTAACGGTACACGACTTAAATCATCCTTGGCGTTGGGTGTGTAGACAGTGACAACGTAAAGGTCGGGAAATTCCGCCGCAATCACCCTGCCCTCTTTGTTCGGATCCCCGTAGCTATCAGCTAGTAAGCCGTACCTATCGCCGATTTCCTTGGGTAGGCCATTAATAACTGCCTGAGGCTTGATTTTAGTGAATATAGCAGTGCCAGAATAACCTTTTTTTTCTGCCGAGTTCCAGTATTCCTCATAGCCGGGCATATCAAACACTGCTTGGCCTTGTTCTGCTTTTGTCTCTTGCAAACATAAAATATCCGGCTGGTGTTTATCTATAAATGGCTTCAAGGCATTTTTCTTTACCACCGCCCGTATCCCATTTACATTCCAAGAATAGATTTTCATCCTAATTTTCAGTATAGCGTGCCGGTATGAAATTCTGCTAGACTATTCATTCAGATGTATAAGCGGGTTCTGTTGAAATTATCGGGCGAACAGCTCTCTGGCAAATTTGATGCTGGGATTGATCCTGAGCTGGTCGGCTATTTAGCAAATGAGGTGAAAAAAGCAGTGGAGGCGGGCTGTCAGGTAATCCTGGTTGCCGGCGGCGGCAATATGATCCGTGGCGCTGATATGGTGAAGCATGGTATCAAAAGGGTAACCGGCGAACAGATGGGAATGCTCAGCGGCCTTATCAATTCTATGGCCATAACCGACATTTTTGAAAAACTTGGTATTCCTGCACGTTGTATGAGTAATATATTCGCTCCCCAGGTAGCTGAGTCATATTCTTTTCGCTTAGCGGAAAGACATCTGCAAAAAGGTCGGGTGCTAATAGTAGCAGGGGGCATCGGACGCCCTTATTTTACGCACGATACAGGTGCCGTAAACATAGCCTTGGAGCTGGATTGTGAATTGGTCCTCAAAGCTACTAAGGTGGACGGCGTCTATGACAAGAATCCCGATGAATTTCCCGATGCGACCAAGCTAGACAGAGTCAGTTACCAGGAAGCCGTCGAAAACACGGACATTATGGTTATGGATAAAGCAGCAATGGGCCTTGCTATGGAACAAAAAATGCCGATTACAATCTTTGACGCTATGAAAGCCGGTAACATCCTAAGCGTTGTCCAGGGAAATCCAATCGGCACTACAATAAGCTAAGGAGTTCTTTCGAAAAGAACCAAACTTGTTCCATTTTGTTTCGGCAAAACGGAACCCAAAAGCCGACAGGCGATTCCAGCTCTTTATGATTTCATCGTCAAGCGGCACAATGCTTAGGAGAACTCACCCTTTTCTTTATCGATCTTCAAGGAAGGGAAAGGGCTTAAACATCTCCACGCTAAAAATTGTGCCTTTGACATTCACTCATCAGGAGCTTACAGAGCCTGGTTAAGCCCATGGAATGCCCGTAGGCATATTTTGATATGCGCATGCAGAATCACTGATTTTAACTTCCCTGACTTTATGTAACACTAAAGCTAGTATTTGTAAATATGTTATTAATATGATATGATTTTACTATGGCATTCCCCGTTCAGTCGGATGGTGCAGAAAAACATCCGCCCCTTAATCCTGGTGATTTAGTTAATGTTCCTAGTCAGTTCGAGGTTGTTACAATGCCTGATAACTTTGATATAAGACGCTTTATCACTACCAGAATAGAACGCCCATCATCCACATTCCGTTCCGGCAGACAAGAAACAGTTGAGGTAGTTGAGGGTTTTGAAGATGTTCTCCTCGAGCCGCTTGGAGCCGGATATTTTTACAATCATGCAAGTAGCGTTTATCAGTTGGCGTTTGCACTATCCGTAGCGACACACCCAGCAGTGGCTGAAGTAGTGCGTGATGCCAAGTCAAAAGATCTGAGTCCACATGATGCCGTTAGGGATTTAAGAGAAAGCCAAGTTCTTGCTGGTATGAGAATTATTGACCTTGGGAGTGGTGTATATCCCGGCTTTGCTATTGCAGCAAAAGCACTTGGCGCAACCGCATACACTGCTGATGTAATAGATTTAACGCCGGAGATAAAAGCAAGTCTTGATGGACATGTGGTGGTGAATTTAAACCGTAGCGATGCGCCTGCAATGTTAGAAGAAGCTACTGGCGGCGATTTTGACATAGTTACTGAAAATATAATTGCCCCTGTTCCTGGCCAAGCATATAACCCGATAATGCCAAAAGTTGAACCTATACAACGTATTGGTAATACGTTACTTAATAGTGGCGGTCACCTTTTCTGCTTATCTGTTGCGGGAAATCGTACGTTATTATTACGAAAGGGTTAATGATTGCAGGCTATAATCATTGCCTGAAATCACATAAATAAGCACTCCATGGCCTCCCCCAGGCTCGAGAAAACCGGTGCCAGCCATCAGATAAAGGCAGAGTAACTGGCGAGGACCAGTCCCGCTGCTCAGCTAAGGAAACTCAGCGGGACCGACCGTAGGGAGTTCCGGAGCCACGGCCTTGGCCTGGTATGGTTGACTACAGCGTTTTGGACCGCCTGCGGCTCTTTTGCATACTTTTGCAGCTACAGGTAAAAGTATGTCGACGCAAGAGCGGAGCGGGGCGGTGAAAGCTGTCTACTGAAATCACAGAAACTAAAAAGAGCCCCAAGGAGGGGGCTCTTTTTTGCTCAAACTTGAGTGGCTAGTTCAAATTAGTCTTAACAAAGTTCCCAGTCCCCTCATAGTTGGCCTGCAAGGTGT
>CAZWFS010000007.1:0-60006 GCA_964633325.1 uncultured Candidatus Saccharibacteria bacterium
ACACCTTGCAGGCCAACTATGAGGGGACTGGGAACTTTGTTAAGACTAATTTGAATTAGCAATTTAGTTACTAAAAATAGGCCTTACAGAACCTGAGGTTATAGCGACCTCAGGTTCTGCTGTTTTGCTATACTTAAGCATAAGAGATATGAAATATAGATTAAGGCGCCTTGAGCAAGCCGGTTTTACGTCCGTAGAGTTGATTCTGGCATGCGTCATTTTCCCGATTATAGTTATAGGTATATCCAATGCATTTGATGCTGTGCGTAAATCTTATACAACCGCCAAACAGCTTAATGAGATGTATGCGGTCCTTAGCGCTTGTCCAGAGATTGACCGGGCATTAGAGTTCAACTCTATTACCAGTACGACTAACTGTTTTCCAAATAATACATTCTCGGCGGAAGGCGGCAGCGGCAAGACAATCACCTACACGCCAACCCTGACCGTAACTAGTACCAGTGATTTGGCCAGCTCCGATCCACTAAAATCTGTTCCTGATTCGAAGATCATAAATATAAGTGTGGGCTACCCAAAAAGTAGCGCTCCACCTCTACAACTACGTATGCTAATTACACGAAACGGAATCGGCCAGTTATGAGATTACGCGCACATGCACGGAACGCATGGAGTTTGGGCGAGAGAGGGTTTAGCCTGGTTGAGCTGCTCTCTGTCATGGTTGTTACTGGTATTTTTGTGGGACTTATCATGTTCTTCACGTTCAGCTACTGGCGATACGGATTCCTAATGGAAGCGGATTTAGACACATTTGTCTCCCGGCTGAATGCCGGAGATTATATGAGGGAGGCCTTCAGTGCGTCTTCCGGCCTTATAACTCAAAATAGTATTCCTGATAACTACAGTCAAAATCCCGACCCGGCCATCCCCGGCAACCAATATTGGTCACCGATCCATGCGGTTCCAGGCAGCGTCCCAGTTGGGTCCAATGGTACCACTACACCGCTGGTTTATTTCCGGCGCCACAGCCTAAACTCATCTGGAACAGTAATAATGAACGGTGCACAGCCGTTCGAAGATGAGTACATATTATACCTTAATGGGTCTACCAAGCAGCTCTTGGTACGTGCCTTGGCTAATCCAAATGCTTCTGGAAATCGCTTGATGACCAGCTGTCCGCCAGCTTCCGCCTCTACGACGTGTCCGCCTGATAAGGTCTTGATAGGTGATTTGGCGTCTGTAGACATGCGATATTTCTCACGTTCCGGAAATATAGTGGATTATTCTTCAATTATCGACCCTGATACAGGACTGTACGCTGGCCCGGATTACCCCGTAGTCGATGTCATCGAATTTACTTTAGGTGTCACCAAAAAACCGATTTTTCAGAAAACCAACGCTACCCAGAACAAGACCATAATCAGAGTAGCTTTGCGTAACACATAGGAGCAATAGCATGGGATCATCGACAAATCGCAGAATAGAGAAGCAGGAGGGATCTATCATCGTGTCCATACTGGTTGTGATGGTTTTCTTGGTAACTATTATTTTCAGTCTGATAGTACTTGCTAATTCCAATCTAGTACGTGCTCGAAACCGTGTCTTACTGCTGCAAGCCCAATACGCCGCCGAGTCCGGTGCCGACGCCGCTATCGCCCAACTTAACAGTGGCAACACAAGCTACAGTGGTTCCGGCGCAGAGATACAGATTTTATCCAATAATCTATACAAATCAACACTTACGGTCAGCGTCACGGCTGGAACCGACGCCAAGGAAAAGATTATCACAGCCACAGGCAAGGTCTATGCTCCGTCAAGCGCGACTGTGGCTACCCAAAGCCGAACCATTGAGGTCCTAGCTCAACGCACTTCTAGCACTACTTCTTCATCAATTGTCAGCCGCAATATAATGGACATCCAAAGCGGAGTTAAGAACATTGTAGCCAAAGATGTTTATATAAACGGGTACATAAATATGAACAAAAATACGACTAATCTTAAGGCCGAGAATATAACGGTCGTTGACAAAAATACCGGCGCTAGCAATTGTTCCATAGGAGGTACAGGCAACCTGGTGAAGCCTGCTGTTTTTAGTAACCCGGGGCAGACAAAGACTAAAATTACGATGGGGTTTAACAACTGTATTTCGCCGCCTGGTAACTCTAGTAATATCAATTTCGATGTATTAGCTAACCAAACTTCCCTTACCAAAATCCAGTCCACGTTTATCCCTTGGTCACAATATATGGATAGCTCATATCAGAATTCGGCAGGTGGATGCTCCGATTGGACAAGTGGCAGTTCGCCGCGAAACATTCCCAGTACAGGTAATACCAAAAAAACACATTATCCAGATAACAGTGGCAACATCAGCACTTCATGTGGTTCCTCTGGTGATTTGGCACTCGGCAGTGGGCAATACAATATACGAGATCACGTTCATTTAAGGGCAAACCTGTGCGCAGCCTCAGCTTGTACACCAACGTTTTATAATCCGGATTCCGGCGCTTTCGGCCTAAAATTTGTCTTCATAGAAGGAACAATAAACTTTGACGGTATCCAGACCGCTGCGGGTAGTGGCCCTATAGTATTGGTGTCCTATGGAACCGATCCGGCTTCCAAAACCAGCGTATGCCCGCTGGGGGGGGCTATTTATGTAGGCAAGGACGGTACCACCAGTGCCCCGGCTGTGTTCTTGTTAGCTACCAATGGTCTGTGTTTGGAAAAAACTAAATTCGGCGTGGATCCAGCTCTGGGCGGTATTTCCGGCAAAAATATTTATGTGGCGACTAATCCGGGTACGCCTTTTGACCTGAGACTTAACCCGGACTTTCCGGTAAGCGAGATTCCAGTAGATCTAGCCTGGCGTGCCGTCCGTTACCTCAGGAAGTAAGAATCATTGATACCGCTTACGTATGTTATAATTAACATAATCAATACACATACATGCCTCGGTGGGCAGCATGAATAACACACAGAATTCCAAATATTTTTACCAAGACAAGCCAATATTCGGACTAGATATTGGCTATGGCAGCATAAAGGCCATGCAGATTGACTGGAGCCACAAAAACCAACGCGTCGCAGGGTACGGTGGCGGTACATTTCCGGCTAAGTATATCAAAGACGGTGTCATCACCGAAACAGAGGAATTAGCTCGCAGTATTCACGACATGTTTACTAATCATCTAATTGGCGACATAACCACTCGTAGGGTAGCCGTTGCAATTCCAGCCGCCCGTACCTTCAACCGGCCCATAACATTGCCTAAACTCGCTCCGAAAGATCTTGCGCAAGCAGTAAAGCTGGAAGCCGAACAGTATATCCCTTTGCCAATTGAAGACCTTTATTTGGATTATCACATTACCCGCAGGTCCGAAAAGGAAATACAGCTACTAGCGGTCGCAGTACCTAAAAAAGTCGTTGACTCATATATGTTACTTGCTCGGTTACTGGGACTTGAAGTAGTCACGCTCGAAACATCTATCGCCGCTAGTGGGCGCTTGTTTGTGCAGGCGGAAAGTAGCGATGCGCCGACTGTATTGATAGATTTCGGTTCTATTTCGGCTGACGTGACTATTTATGATAATGACTTAATCGTTACCGGGACAGTACCGTGTGGCGGCGATATATTTACGGAAATTATCGCGCAGAAGTTAAAAGTAACCAAGCCCGAAGCTCAACTTATAAAGACAAAGTACGGTCTTGGAGTAAGCAAAAAACAAGCCGAGATAACCGAAGGTCTCACACCAGAACTTGATAAACTCGTAAAAGAAATCCGACGCATGATTCGCTATTACGAAGAACGTTCTGACACAGAAGGCAAAATAGCCCAAGTTGTAACTATGGGTGGAGGGGCCAACATGCCTGGCCTTAGCGAATTCATGACCAACCAATTACGCTTACCGGTTAGGATGTGTGACCCCTGGCAAAATATGAAGTTTGATGGTTTGCAGCCCCCAAACTCTGTGGAGAAATCTATGTACGTCACAGTTGCAGGACTAGCTCTTATCAGCCCAAAGGATATTTACGCATGATAAACCTACTACCACCGGATATAAAGCAAAATATCATTTACGCGCGACGTAACAGGCACTTGCTTCGTTGGTCTGGGGTCATTTTCTTTTCAATAACCACTATCATAACTGTGGTGTTCTTGGGCCATATGTATATAAATCGTTCAGTGGTCGCTTATAGTTCCCAGGTAGAAGGCTCGCGCGAAGCATTAAAAATCCAGAAGCTAGAAGAAACCCAGAAGCGGGTCGACGATATTACCAGTAGCTTGAAGTTGGTACTACAAGTGCTCGCGCGCGAAGTACTCTTTAGCAAACTGATACGTCAAGTTGGAGCCGCTATGCCAGAAAGCACGATACTCACTAACCTACAAGTTACCAAGATTGAGGGCGGCATAGATTTGGACGCAGTATCTGTCGACTATAAGACTGGGACCCAGATACAGGTTAACCTTAGCGATCCCAAAAACAAGATATTCGATAAAGCTGATATTATCAACATTACTTGCACGCCCGTTACCACTTCTACCACACCAAGCGCGACAGCGACTCAACAAATCAATTCCAAATATCCTTGTCAGGTAAAGATAAGAGCCCTCTTCACCAAGAATAACCCATTCTTGTTCATCAACAATAGTCCGAATAGCGCAGGTAAAAAGCCATGAAAATGAATAGCAAAAAGGTATTCTTTGTCATGATTGGAATAGTCATCCTGCTCAGCGGTGCGGGTATTGCTAGCGTATATGTCGGAAATAACCTATTACAAAAGAAATCAGCCAAATTAGTAGAACTAAAGCTTGAGGACCGCCTGTTAGAGGAGCAACAAGTCGCCCTCGTGCAAGCCAACAAGGATATCCAGAAGTACGCCGAGCTTGAAAAAATAGCTAAATCCATTGTCCCACAGGAAAAGGATCAAGCAAAAGCAGTCCGGGAAATCGTCCAATATGCCGATGCTGCTGGCGTAAAGCTTCAGTCTATTAGCTTCCCGTCATCAACGCTTGGACAAGCACCGCCCAAGCCCGCAACTACCACGGGCGAAAATACGGCCAGTACGGTACGGCCAGCTTCGCCATCAGTAACCCAAGTGAAACCGGCAGACGGCATACCGGGTGTTTACAGCATGGAGGTGGCCATCCATTCTGTTGAGAAAAACGCCACAACCTACACCGGATTTCTTGATTTCCTGTCAAAACTGGAACAAGGTCGCCGCACAGCCCAGGTATCCAATATAAATATCAAGCCTGCGGTGGGTACGAATAATGTAAGCTTTAGCTTAACAGTTAACGTATATATAAAGCCATGAATATCAAAGATATCCCCAGCAAGATCCAACCTCAGATCCAAAAACTCCGACAATATATCGTTATGATATTCTTGGTCTTTATGGCAATTATTTTCGGATTTTTAGTTTTCCGCATAAGCACCCTGGCTCAGTCAGAACCATCCGAGGACGCTGTAGCTGAAAAGTTAAAAGATGTCAGGCGCCCCAAGATAGACCAATCAGCAGTCGACAAAATCCAACAGCTAGAAGGCACTAACGTAGAAGTCCAGTCTCTCTTCAAACAAGCCCGCGACAACCCGTTTCAAGAATGAGAGGAGGATTCACCTTCCCTTATTTAGTTGCCATATTTTGTTAGGTTCACTTCGTGAGCACCTACTATGTCTTTGGAGCGTTGGTAGGGACTCGGCGTGTAGGTGAAGTTATAGTTCTGTTGCTCACCGGATGTCTCGATGATGAGTGTGCCGTAGTTGAAGATGCGCGCGAATATCCCGTCCTGTCTGACCGTCACGTCCTGTATGTCACCGATGCTCAGCTGTGATATCTTGCGGTCGATGATATTACGATATAACACCTGAGCGATTTTCTCACTCGTGACCAGAACGACATTGCTTCGATAGATGAACCCGCCGATGAAGGCGCCTATGATAGCAAGGCCGGACAGGAATACACCGATGATGACGATGGCCGGACGGATGCTGGACACATCAGTCCCGGTCGACAGGACATCACCGGTCAGAAGGCTGCTCACCACTATCGCTACCAACAGGATTATCGAAGCAATGATGAAGCCGGTAAAATAGATTATGAACAAGCCAAACGGATGCTTGCGGATTTCGCAGACCAGTTGTTCGTTGGGGTCGAACTCTATCTTGTCGAACAGCCCGTGGCCGACGCTCGAGAGCTGTTCGGGCGTCATTTTCGGCTGGGTCTGTTCGCCCGTCGGTGCTGCAGACTGGGGCTGTTGAGGCAGCACGGGTGTAGGTGGCTGCTGTGGCTGCGGGGGCGGCGTTACGGGTACTGGGTCCTGTTCCGGGTTCATACCATGGATTATAGCAATGATTCCTGATCTTTTCCGAGGCGAGGTGATTTTCCGAGGTGCCGGTAAGCCTTATGGGTAGCCTTGCGGCCACGGGGCGTCCGCTCCAGCAGGCCTACCTGCATCAGATAAGGTTCATAAAAATCTTCTATGGTCATGCGCTCCTCGCTAGTCAAGGCCGCCAGCGTTTCCACACCGACAGGTCCTCCCTGGTAATTTTCAATGATAGCATTTAGTAGCATGCGATCGGCCGCATCCAACCCAAGTTCGTCAATTTCAAGTAGCTCTAACGCCTTATGGCTAATGTCCGTGTCTATGATGCCGTCGCCGTTTACATCGGCGTAATCCCGCACCCGTTTTAGTAAACGATTGGCGATACGAGGCGTTAGGCGCGCCCGTTTGGCCAGTTCTTGCGCGGCCGGCTTATCAATCTTGACGTTCAGTATTTTAGCGGCTCGTTCAATTATCTTTTGCACTTCCTCGGGTTTATAAAAATCCAGACGATGCACCATACCAAATCTATCGCGAAGTGGCGCAGCCAACGAGCCAGTACGGGTAGTCGCACCAATAATCGTGAATTTGGGCAGATCCAATCGCAAGCTTTTAGCTGACGGGCCCTTACCTAGCATAATATCCAGTTTGAAATCTTCCATCGCGCTATATAAAACTTCGGCTACGGCACGGTTAATCCGATGCAGTTCGTCAATGAAGAGGATATCTCCGTCTTGAAGATTAGTAAGTAAACTGGCCAGATCTCCCGATCTTTCGATTGCCGGACCACTGGTTACGCGAATAGCAGCCGACATCTCGTTTGCTATAACGCTAGCAAGAGTAGTCTTGCCCAGTCCGGGTGGGCCATGCAGCAGGACGTGATCAAGTGGTTCCCCCCTCTTCTGAGCAGCGTCGATCGCCAGCTTCAGATTCTGTTTGAGCCGTTCCTGACCGATGTAATTAGCGAAGTCCCTCGGCCGCAACGTCACCTCCAGCTCGACTTCTTGGTTGTCGTCAGACGGCACCGCCGTATGTACTATCCGCTCAATCATCAGGCGCGGCTCCGTAGAGCCGCTTTTACACGGTCCTCTGTTGATAATTCAATATCAATTCCCTGTAAAGCCCGGCCAGCATCGTAGGGAGAATATCCGAGAGTAATAAGAGCTACAGCTGCCTCGTCCTCCTGTAGTTTATCTTCTGATTGCAGCATGCCAGTACTTTCCAGATCTACCCCAATCAGCCCCACCTTGTCCTTGAGGTCAACCACCAGGCGCTCGGCCACGCGCTTCCCCACGCCGCTGGCCAGCTGAATAAACTTGGTATCCCCACCGGCAATTGCCCGGCGGACTTTATCGGCCGTACCTATATTTAAAATATTCAGTGCCATTCTGGGGCCTACCCCATTAACCTCTATCAATTGTTCAAATAACTGTTTTGTATCAGGCTTGCTAAAACCAAATAGTTCGTGGCTGTTCTCCCGGATATGCTCATATGTATAGATCTTTACCGTTTCGCCGGTTTGCAAACGGCTCATTTCTTCTACAGGCATAAACAAACCATAGCCGATCCCTTGGACCTCCAGAACAACATACTCCATAGTTTTTTCAGCGACCACACCACTCAAAGTAATTATCATGTTCGGTACTCCTCCGTGCCTATTATGATGGCTAGATGAACGGTGAGCAACCGTGCAAGGTGTTTCAAGCAATCCGCAGGCATACAATAATGTACGTTGAGGAATGGATTGGAACGCATGGTGCGGTTGCTCATTGTTCAGACCCGTCAGATTAGGTATGGAGTAGTACCTATTATCTCATATTCATACTGTGGCAAATTGCTGCGGCTAGGGCGTCGGCGCAATCATCGGGTTTTGGTTTTTCGGCTAGACCCAGGATAACCCTTACCATTTCTTGCATTTGGTTTTTGTCTGCACGTCCGTAACCGGTCAAAGCTTGTTTGATTTGCAAGGGTGTATATTCATGTAATTCCAGCTCATGCTGCCGGCCCAGCAGTAGTACCACCCCCCTAGCCTGAGCCACAGTCATAGCCGTAGTCACGTTTTGGGCAAAAAACAATTTTTCAACCACTAAAACGGATGGTTTTAACTCTTCTATAACTTGCTTCAGTTCATCATAGATTATAAGTAGTCGCTCGGCATCTGGATGCTTCACGGGTGTCCTAATAACACCCCCGTCAATTAAACTAGCTTTAACCTTATCGTCTATTTCAATAACCCCAAACCCTAAGATTCCAGTGCCTGGGTCAATTCCTAAGATTCTTGCCATATAAGTACCAACTTAGTTAAGGCCAATATAAACAGGCTGGCGATTACATAGATCATGAAGTTAGGGTTCAGCATATTGATACCAAGATTAATATCCTCAGAGAATAGGGCGAGCTGTTGATCGCTGAGTGACCACATGGTTTGGGGCCAGCCAAAACCCCCTGGACGTGGCCAGAAGAACAACACAGCTATTAGGCCTAGCTGTCCAAAAAGCCATATAACCGCACTTATAGTAACGGCTACAGAAAGCGCGCCAGAATGTGATTTATGTCTGCTCACTACCTTGCCTAGGTTACGCTAGTAATCCCTCTGGGATGTCGAAGTTTGTATGGGTGGTAGTGACATCGTCTATATTTTCCAGGGCATCCATCAGGCGCATTATTTTTCCAGCGGTGGCGGCATCGGATACTTCAACGGTGTTGTTTGGCACATAGGTCTGCTCAGCTTCTAGCACTTCTACTCCCTGATTTCGCAATGCGTCACGGACCTTGGCTAGTTCCTTCGGATCGGTATAGATGACAGATTCGCCGTCATCTTCATGCAAGTCTTCCGCCCCGGCATCAAGCGCTTGAAGCATCAGCTCATCGCCACTGCCCTTCACCCGGATCATACCTTTGCGGTCAAACTGGAACGCTACGGCTCCCTTTTCCGCTATATTACCGCCATGCTTGCTAAAGGCCAGCTTAACTTCTGGATAAGTACGGTTGATGTTATCGGTGGCGCACTCTACCAGAATCGCCACGCCGCCCGGGCCGTAGCCTTCGTACATAAGTTCTTGGATTTGCTCACCGCCGAGCTTGCCGCTGCCTCGGTCTATTGAACGCTGGATGTTAGCCATTGGCATGTTCGCGCCCTTTGCCTTGTCAATCGCCAAACGCAACGAAAAGTTCATTTCCGGATCGGCGCCAGCCCGAGCGGCAACAGCTATGGCGTTACCTAATTTAGTAAAGACGGCTCCACGTTGTGCGTCTTTGACTCCTTTTTGGCGCTTGATTGTAGACCATTTGGAATGCCCCGACATTTAGCTTCCTTCCTGAGTAATTTCATCTGTCAGTATAACATTTTTTGACTTTGTCTTCTGCCCGAGCACAAGGCTAATGCCAACAATCACGCCATATAAAAACAGCATAGGCCACAAACCGAGCGATCGATGCGCCAAGGCATGGGGAATACGAGCAAGCAGACTTACCGTATCGAGCATATAAGTCAACAGCAAACGTCCCGGCCAGGCGAACCAACCGGCTATGAAAGGCATCAGCATTCCAGCCAGTCCAGCCGCAAGCGAGCTTAGCATGGCGAACGGCACCATCCACACCACCAGTACGTTGGCTAGTACTGCTACCAAAGAAACTTCGCTAAAAATATACATAATAAGTGGCAGGGTCATTAGTTGGGCGCATAAACTTTCGATAACAATCATACTCAAGGCTTTCGGTTGCTTGTGAGGCCTGTAAAAGCGTTTCACTAACAAAGGGGCTAACACCAACACGCCAAAGAATGCTAAAAAGGATAGGTACCAGCCTATATCAGACCAAATGTATATCGGATACCAGCCTGCCGTTAAAGCCGCGGAAATCAGCAGCAGCAATACCGGACGGAAAGCCCGGCCGTAGTACCAAGCTAGCAAGCTGAGCAAGCTCACTATGGCCGCTCGCACAATTGAGGCGCTAAAACCGGTAAAAAGCAAAAACAGCCCAACTAAGCTTAAGGAAAATATAAAGCTCTGGTATTTGGAGCGTTTACCCAGCAAGCGGCGGGTACCCCGGACCAGAATAGTCAGGTTGTAGCCAGATACGGCAATCAAATGCGTTAATCCCACAATAGACAGCTGTTCTGTAACATTCTCAGGCAGTGTATTCCGCTGGCCTATAAGCAAGCCTAGGCCGAATGAACCATGCGGTTCAGGTAGGGCCGATAGCATGCCGGCCACGAAGCGATGCCGGATATTTTCGATTACAGAACCAGACCGACCCAACACCTCCAGCTTGGCAAAGCTCATACGGCCTTGGCGCGAACCTATAGTGGAGCGCAGTTTGCCTTCCATCCGCACCATATCACCGCGAAAGACAGCTGGCGTGCCCAAGCCTTCTACCTTAATTTTACCCACTAATTCAACCTGTTCCGGTTCTTCAATTTTTAACTTGCCTACATCAAAAGATAGCTGGGATTTGTTGGCATATACCGCATCGGTCTCGGCAACACCAGACAATATTACTGTTTGGTCATAGTATGCGTTGTATTTATTAAGATCCTGTAAGTAGGCCGAACCTCTCCACCATCCTAACGATAAACCTAGCAACAAAACGCTACATACAAGCGCAAGCCGTGAAGTCTTATAGGCGGTGATGACCAAGATAAGACTGAATATAGCCCAAGTGCTATCTATATCAGCTCCGCTCCGTGCCGCACCCAACCCCAGTAGAAAGGCCGCAAACCCAACCATCATAATAGTAGTCCGCCGGATATGGTAGGTTTGAGAAAAATTCATATTTATTTTTAGGATTCTATAAATATAATACCCCACACAAACAGATATATGAAAATTGACTTTTAAGGGGAAACAAACATAATGTAAGGAGTTAATTCGTCTTACTTATTGCGACGAGGGCTCACCCGGTAGTGAGCTTTCGTTGGTGCTCACCTAAAAGTGAGCACTTTTTCGCCTAAAGGCGAAGGAACGAAAGTCTACTACCGGGCCCATAGCTCAGCCGGTTAGAGCACCTGCCTTTTAAGCAGGGTGTCCTGGGTTCGAGTCCCAGTGGGCCCTCCAATGAAAAAGCCTGGCCTTGTGTCGGGCTTTTTCATTGGCATGCTTTACTGGACTCGATTCCATGACACGCCAAAAGGGGTGTCATGGGTGAAGATTGCCGGTGGCAATCTGCAAGGGAACGTTCCGATGCAAGCTGTGCTTGCAATAGCGAACTTCCGGGGTCGCGGAACGTGACCGAGTCCCAGTGGGCCCTCCAATGAAAAAGCCTGGCCTTGTGTCGGGCTTTTTCATTGGCATGCTTTACTGGACTCGATTCCATGACACGCCAAAAGGGGTGTCATGGGTGAAGATTGCCGGTGGCAATCTGCAAGGGAACGTTCCGATGCAAGCTGTGCTTGCAATAGCGAACTTCCGGGGTCGCGGAACGTGACCGAGTCCCAGTGGGCCCTCCATATGCGTTTGGAAATCTCATTTTATGTTAAAGTTCCCAATCATGCCTAAACGAAATATTTTGATTAAAGATGAAGAAGTGATAAGGGACGCGGGTTATGTATATATTTGTTCTGGATATTTAGTAGAGAATAATAAAGTACTCTTAGTTCATCACAACGGATTTGATAAATGGGTTCCGCCCGGTGGGCATATAGAGCCTGGAGATACTTTTGCATCTGCAGCCGCCCGTGAGGTAAAAGAGGAAACCGGTTTGGAGGTAGAGGTCATATCATCGCAACCGAATTTAAACCTTGATGATAAGCTTGCTATTGCAGAAGCGGTGCCATTTTATGTAGATGTTGAATATGAATTTAAGCCTACTCCCGCGATTGTTCAGCTTTTTTGGATGCGACGTAAATCCGGAACAAAGGATGTTGATTTAATGGCACAAATTGAGGAAGTCAGCGATGTTGCCTGGTTTAATGCAGAGCAACTAAAAACCCTGCCTACGTTTGAACAAGTGCGTGTTGTAGCGACTTACGCATTGACTCATCACCCTGACGCACTATAGTCGCAATAGCTTCCACCTAGCCCTCCGGGGATTAGAGTAACTACGACAGTTGCAACACATGGGCTTAACAAAGGCCTTTTTGTTATAGTACCGACATGCAGAATACTGTGATTGCAGAAAATATAGGGCAATCCGATAATGCCTACGCGCTACTGGCAATACCTTCAACTGGCTTTAAGAAGCAAGTTTCAGATCTATTAGATAGTATTGTCGCTGAAATAAATGACGTCATTTGGCCGATGCCCTCTAACGCTCTTCACATTACGCTATGTGAAATTATTCAGCCGAAATTGTACAGTGAAGATAAACAGGCACTTTATGACCGCCATAAAGTTGAGTACGAAATGATACCGGAACAAGTGCTTTCATCCATTACTCCAATTACGGTGCGTTTCAACACTATTGAAGTTAACTCGCAAGCTATTATCGTTCGAGGTGAAGATGGTGGAGTTTTCAATAAAGTTCGAGACAAACTTGTTGAGTCTTTACCGATTCCTGATGAAACTAAAAAGCCGCCAGATATTGTGCATTCTTCAATAGCTCGATACCAAAAATCAGAAGATATCCGCTCCATACAAGAAGCATGCCGTGAACTAGCCATTGATTTTGAAGAAGTTATTTCGGAAGTTCAGCTCGTACACAACGCTCGCCCACCAATGCTCGAATATCAAGTAATTCGTAGCTACCCGCTTTCAAAATAGTTCCAATAGCGTAACAGTGGATCCTCCAATCGCATTGAATTAGCCTTTTCGGAAGCTGTTTTTATTTTTCTAAAATGTTCTTTATGTGAATTCTAGGTATATAAACTTTTGCCTCTCAAATTTTGTTAAATTAGCCAGAAAATAATCGCTGTCTATATATTCTCCCTCAACCCCTGTTATGATGTAGTTATGTCACAAAAACTTGTTGTCGTAGATATTGACGCTACACTGATTGATTCGCCAAAACAAAAAGTACCAAGTGATGAGTTTGTGAAAGTCGTACAAGATATCAAGAATGACGCACTCATAACGTGTGCGACTGGCCGTTCATGGTCATGGGCCAGGCCAGTACTTGAACATGCCAATTTTACTGCACCATGCATTATTGGTGGTGGTACGCTCCTGCTCAATCCCGAGACTCTAGAAATCATAGAAGAAAACCTGTTACCTCCAGGGCAATTAGATAACATCAAAACAGTACTCAAGGACTACCCTACAGTACATGTGTTGTTCAATGACTATACGGAAGAGGATTATCTTGGTGGTGGCTGGGAGCTATCAACGCTCGTGGAAAGTAATGAGTGCTACATCATGGAAATCGTTATGGTTACGCATGAACTAGCGGATGAGCTTATAGCGAAATTTAAGGTGCTCGAAGGCATTACATCAGTAAAGATGAACTCCTTTGAACAAGGTTTAGTTGATGTCCACGTCGTCAGTGAGCGTTCAACTAAAGAGCATGGCATTGCTACTATTCAAAAGATGTTTGGTATAAGCAAGGAGGATACAATTGGTATTGGCGATGGCCACAATGATTTACATATCTTCTATGCAGTTGGCATAAAAGTTGCTGTTGGTAACGCAGTGCCAGAACTGAAAGAACTAGCTGACGAGATAATTGACGACGTTACTAAAGACCCCGTGACAAGTTATCTCAAGGGTTTGGCGTCAAAAGCTAAATCATAGGTCGAGCTTAGGCTGATGCATCTATATTTTCATCAAAAACTAGGTGTTGCATTACTTTTATTATAGGGCTCAATCCTAGAAATATTTTGCGCGCACACTAAGTACAGAAAACGAAGCTAGTATATGTTGCTACCGCCAGGAGACGATAGCTCCCAGCCCACACTAGAATTCCAGCCTGCATTGTTCAATGTCCCTGTCATAGATCTAAAGAAGATGTCCATATCCACACTACTTCTGGATATCGCCGAAGGGTTACCACCTACGGCGTTGTTTGCCCTAGATGCTGTTGCGCTCCAGCCCGATACATTATTCCAGCCCGTATTCTCTAAATTATTAGCGCTGTCAGGATAAAATACATCCATGTTGTTTGCATCCCTCTTAATTGCGATCGGGTCACCGTTCACGCAAGGATTACCGCCTACTCCACAAGTAAGACCCCTGCCAGTTGGTGAAGTCCACCCCGTGGAACCATTCCAACCTACATTCAATAAATTATTATTTGTGTCGCGGTAAAAAACGTCCATATCGTTCCAGTTTCGAGTTATGGCCGAAGGGCTCCCGCTGACATTTCCGCCGCGGTAATTAACCGATCCCCAGCCAATACTTGCGTCCCAGCCAATATTTTGTAAATTGCCTGCATCGTCTCTAAAGAACACATCCATACTATTTCCATATCGCGTGATAGCGATTGGATCCGTTGTTACGCAGGGTGTAGATCCGCCACAAGTTACTCTTGTTACGGCACTGCCCCAGCCCGTAGTGGAGTCCCAGCCAACGTTTTTAAGGTTGCCGCTGCTATCGCGGTAAAAAACGTCCATGCTAGTAGAGCTGCGAGATATTACGGTAGGATTGCCCACAATTCCACTCGCTCTAGATACAGTTGAGCCCCAACCAGTGCCCGAATTCCACCCGGTATTCTGGAGATTGCCATTACTATCTCGATAGAATACATCCATATCGACAGAGCTTCTTGCGACCGCAACAGGATTGCCAGCCACACATGGATTGCCACCCACACCACAAGTAAGCCCGCGGCCTACTGGTGAGCCCCAACCAGTACTTGCATCCCAGCCCATATTGAGTAGATTGTTATTTGTATCTCGATAAAAAATATCCATTGAGGTGGAGCTTCGAGTAATAGATGCTGTTTTAGAATGTGTGCTTAGATCAATAGTGGAGCCACCTGCGCAAGCTTGTCGATTAGCTGTTGAGCCTGTTGTCCCTACAGTCCCTAATTCTATTCCTTCGCCCAACGTAACACCTGGATTACCATGATCTTTGTAGCACGCAGGATTTATAGAGCTTTTGAACTCTACATGTACATGCGGACCAGGGTTACAGCTTAAGTTAGCTACAGTACCCAGACTCATACCATTTGTAATTGTTCCGGATGTCACTGCTCCGGAGAGGTGAGCCACATATAATGTCCCGACAGCGACACCATTGTCACTAACGTTGACTGCAGTGCTAGAACCACAACCAGTGGATGAAGAAGCCCAGGAATAAGTCAGGGTGCCTGTACTGCCACTTACATTCCACTTCACACTTGTCCCAGCGGCCGCATACAGGTCGGTTGACCAGTTGTAACCCGAACCATATATTGGATGTACTGTAGGGTGGCTGGAGTTAGAATCAGTGTATGGCGGGTTCACATTTGCGTTATATGCCCACTTGCCCTGAAATGGCATGCCAATTGTAGCTTTTTCATTAGCTGCTAAGACGCTTAGCGGAGAACATATAAGAAATAGAAACGAGCTCACTATCAGTGCTAAAGCTGCGATTCTACGGGAGAGTCGAGTCAATTTCATAATTCTATTGACTGAATTCTAAAGAGTTAAGTATTTGATCACCGAAATCTACTATATTAGTAGTTTCGCTTTTGTCACCAAGATAATTTATAACTACGTTGTAAACTGTCTCGTTCTTTTCGAAGAAATAATATTTAATGTTACCTAAATCAGATTTCTTCGCTTGATATTCCAGTACCATGCCGCTCAGTCCGCCTACTTTTACTCCCTCTTCTTTAACAAGCTCGAAAAAATCATTCTTAGCCATAACAGTTTTGATATTTGGGAGATCGAAGTCTTGAGAAGATCCTTTCTTTGCAACTACTAATTCAAAGGCGTTTATGCCTTCTTTGCTGGTAGTCTCGTGGTATTCAACCGAAGAAGTATATATTCTACCGTTCGCGGGTGCTGTATTTTTGCCCTGAGAAAGTGACCACTGAGAATTAGATGGATATCTAAGGCTAAAGCCTTGTTCGGCATTGGTGTTATCTCTCCACACTATGGGGGTAGGTTGTATGGGCTCAGCCGGCTTTTGATCGGATGACTCCGTGTCGACTGGGTCTACGGGGGCTTGTTCTGACTGGGATGATAAGCTCGCAAGAGTTGGTTCGTGAGAGCGGCTAATGCCGAAGGCAACCGCCGCTACAACAGTTATCCCAATCAAAACTAAGATTCTGGTCAGTCCGATTTTACGTACCCTGGCAAGTGACATCTTCATTAATCTAAGCTCTTAATTAACTTTAATTGTCTGGATTACTTGCTCTATAAGCTTCAGATTATCTGTGTTTGCTGTAGCCTTGTACACCACATTTAGTTGCCTACCATCTGCTAAGTTAAATACGTGCTGATATATTCTGTCGCCTTTCGTAACACCAGTGACTGACTCGAGCCATTCTATAGTATATTTTTTACCTTTTACGCTGCCGATTGAGTATTCGCTGTTTGTTTCCTTACCATTATTATTTGGCGACTGCCACTGAGGAGCATCGTAAGCATTAGCCGACAGGACTACATTGAATTTCTTCTGATCACCGACATATGACCGAGACTCTTCATGAATAATTGCTGGTTTCCCAGGAGTGTGTGTAATTTCGTCGCCATTAATTGTTCCGCCAGGATAATTGAAAAGCTCCCAGCCTTCCGGCGCTTTGATAGTAAAACCACCGTCAAGACTTGTGACCGTCTTCCAGTTTGCTGTCTCATCCGTGCTAGGTTTGGGGATTTGTTGAGCTGTGTCAGTATCTTTCTGCTGTGATTTGGCTGTATCTTTGGATGAAGACTTGAAGACTGCGTACCCAACGCCAGTAATTACCAGCAAAACCACCAGCACTAACACTAAAATGTTAGCACTAAAGCCCGCTTGGTTCTTGGTTTGAATTATCATAACAAAGGTATCCTTGTCTTATCGCTTAAGCATACTATAAAGCATTTATATGTTCCAAGTAGTCCTATCGATGGCTCCAAAACTACGACTCTATCCCGGAAGTTTTTATTTTGCCATCTGATCATTTCGGCAGGTGTATAATGAAAATATCAGGTAAGGAGGGCTCAAAATGATAGGACAAAACGCAACACACGCGAACTTTAGCGTTGATGACATGAATGCGGCTAAGGCATTTTACGTGGATAAACTTGGCTTTACCATCAGACGTGAAACATCCTATTACGTTGTGTTCGAAAGCGCCGCCGGTACACGCTTCAATGTGTACGCAAAAGCCGACCACAAGGCTTGGGACTCCACTGTTTTCGGTATAGAAGTACCTGATGTCAAAGATGCGGTCGATGAACTTAAAGCTCAGGGCATCACCGTTGAGAAAGTCGATGGCACGGACGAAAACGGCATCATGAGCGATCCAGATATGGGAGACGCCGCATGGTTCCGCGACCCAGCGGGCAATTGGATCTGCATCGATAGCTATAGTTAAAGAGTTTTTTGCCGGTAATAAGGGGGATTGAGCAAAAGTTTAGCTGCAATAGTCTCCACTACGCTTCTTCACAGATTAGTCCGGGTGGGATTGTCGCAACCAAGGAGCCGAAGATGGTTACATTTTGTTATCATTAGTTTATGAAGCATAGATTCGTATTTGTTCACGGGAATCAAACCACACACTGGTCATTCGCCTGGGTTCCCTGGCTCAAGGCTGAGCTAGAAAAACTCGGGTACGAAACGTTCTTTGAGACAATGCCGGATTCGATAATTGCGCGAGCTGAATACTGGCTCCCCTTCCTTAAAGATCATGTAAAGGCAGGCGACAATGACGTAATTATAGGCTGGTCATCGGGCGCGATGGCCGCCATGCGTTTTGCTGAGAGCAATAAGATCCTGGGGTCTGTCTTAATCTCACCAAGCTATACGGACCTAGGTGACAGCATGGAAAGGCAAAGTGGATATTTCGACAAGCCCTGGCAGTGGAACGACATAAAAGCCAATCAGCAGAATATTGCTTTGGTATGGGGCGACAATGATCCATTCATCTCCCAGGATGAATTTGATTTTATCGCAAAGCAACTTAGGCCTACAGAAATAAAAGTTCCAAATGGCGGACACTTCATTGAGCGAAATGATTTTCCTGAAGTACTCGAATATATAAAACGAACGTACTCTAAAATTTAGCTGCAATACCATCGCAGATGGCCATCCACAGCTTAGACCAAGTGAGGCTGCTGTAAGTACGAGCCATTTGTCTGCTCTCTTTGTTTGCTATAGTTATGGAATGGTAGCTTACAACATAGAAACTGCAGAAAAAGATATCCAATTTCAGTATCCGAACACTAACGACACCATGCTAGCCAAATTGAAGCGTTCATCTGGCACCCAGATTGATGTTTCAAAAAGCGAGGTGGAAAACGTAAAAGATTTAACTGGGTATTCTCATTCACTCTTTACTCATAACGGCGACAATGTACCTTCAGCGGCCGATCCTTTAACAATTCTCAAAGAGGCCAAAGCTGGTAAATCCTTTCGATGCGTTGAGTACAGCACACTGGCAGTCGGATTATTATGGGCAAACGGCATACCAGCCAGGACTATCGGCCTTAAAACTAGCGACGTCGAGACACGTGAATACGGAGCCGGGCACGTCGTTATCGAATTTTGGAGCGGTGAATCCCAAAAATGGATTATGTGCGATGTCCAGGCGGGTGTTATCCCCGAGTACGAAGACAGACTATTGTCCGCATACGAATTACGGCAACATCTCTATAACAATAAATCTGTAGTTTATATTCCCATCACCGGCTCTAGATTCTCCCCCACGAGCAAATACAGTGACAAAGAAAACTACTCGGAATGGATTAGTGAATATCTATACTTTATTGATACACCCGTCCACCTGACGTTGGGCAATGAAGACAAGCCAAAACAACAAATAGCCATGCTAGTACCGATAGATATTGAACCACCAAGGATGTTCCAAGGCATGTTCGTGATGAACGTCTTATACACGCACAGCGTTTTAGATTTTTACCCTAATATGTAAGACTTCGAGACGCTTAGGCTGGTTCCAACAACTCCACACATGGCCCTCCAATACGCTTATGTTCAAGCTTTAAAACAGCTTGGCACTAGATATTGCTTAGGAGAGTGGTTAATTTTAAACAGGTGGAGATATCACAAGTATTCTTAATCGTTAGCAGTTAAATAACCAGAGACCCCTTTACCGCCACACCAGCGGCCTATCTCCACTATTCCCGAACACGAACTCAACATTAGTTTTGGTCGGAATGGAGCTCAAGTTATTGTTAGATAGGTACCAGGTATTGCCACGCACAACACCCACAGTATCAAAAGTGTCACCGTTCCAATCTCCCACGACCGGCCGGTCAGTAGAGTTGCCAAAAGCAAAAGGTTCACCCGCGCCACTAGTATTACTATTGCGTAGGTAGAATGTACCACTGCGCCATATACCTGGCGTATCCGTACCATTGCCGTCCCAGTCGCCTACCAACGGCATATCACCCGTACCATTGCCGTAACCAAAAGCTAGGTCAGCCACACCAGCCGTATTGCTATTGCGTAGGTACCATTGGCCGTTGCGGACAACGCCGGGAGTCTCGCTGCCGTTCCCATCCCAGTCGCCGCAGATCGGGATGTCCCCGGTATTACCGAAGCCAAAGATTGCTTGCGGCGCTCCGCCACTAGCGACAGCATTGCTGATATGCCACTGGCCGTTGCGAACTACGCCCGGTGATTTGGTACTGTTCCCATTCCAGTCACACATCAGCATCAGTCCATCAGTTTTATTACCATAACTAAACTGCTTGATTGTTCGGCTACCATCCCCCAGATACCAGGTGCCATTTCGCCATACAGCCGGTTTGGATGTGGGCCGATTATTGAAATATGGACTCCTATCCCTCAATAATGACCCCTGGCTGAGGTTAAGCCATTGCGATTCCCAACTATTATATTGGGCTTTGACGCAATGAGCGTCCATTAGGCTGCCGTCGCAGGTATGCGCTAGCCCAAAACTATGGCCGGCCTCATGGGCTGGGTGGTTACGCCGTTTATCATACGTATTGCAGCTGCTGGCAGTAGTGGCCGCGAAACCGCTAATGTATTGGGTGGAGTCCACGTTAGTGTTTGGTCCGCCTATGCCGATGCAGCCTTCCGGAAGCCCAAACTCATACAATATGTTAGTACTAAAACCTTTACGACCGAACTCCGGCTGCAAGCTGAAGTAAACAGCCAGCGCTGCGCTGCCTTGGCAGTTCAAATCGGCAGGGCACTGCATGTATTGCGCTGCGGTCTTGCTGCCACGTACCACTTTGACTTCCGCTATATCGAAGTTTTTGCCGTTGGTACTGCGTGCGTAAAAATCCTGCACAGTCTGGGCTATAGTAGTGATCTCTCCAAGGTTGCCATTTCCCCCCACATCGGCAGGAACTACCCATAACCACCGCGTCTGCTGCAAGTTGGCTGCGCTGACCTTGCCTCTATCGTCCTTTTCCTCGGGTATAGGCTCCTCATAAGCTGGAGGAAGCGGGACGCTGCGGACTTTGAAAGCATCATTACCGACCCGGTAGGAACGCACCTCTTTGGCGATAGTCTGCCGGGCTTGCCGGGCTTGCTGGCCCCCAAGCTTGCGGTTCTTGATTTGGTCTGGAGCTGCGTCGGTTGGGACCAGGTCGGCAGGCAAGGCCTCTGTTACGCCTGCCTTGGCGGCATCTGACAGCTTGATGGCTTCCACATTTACTTCGTCGGCCTCATACGGCGCGGCGGCCTTGGCGCACTCGCCTTTTAGCAGTTCTATGATAGCCGTGAGTTCAAGTGAGGATTCATTGGGATAGATACTGGCAATGCGTGACCCCTTAGTGGTGTTAAGACGCACGTGCTCTCCGGTGGAAGATGGTTGTATGTACTGGTCATTACTGCGATCTTTGTTGGCTGCCTTGTTGAAGCCGCGGTCCTTTACTTCAGAAACGATGGACTTGACTTCTGATCGGCTCAGCCGCCTCTCGGTATAGCTGGGCGGGGCCGTGGGATCGTTCTTGACATGGCTGGTATCACCGCACAGCAAACGTCCATCGCCGTACAGCATTAAGGCCTGCGGCATCGAGGTATTAAAGTCGTTTTCTTTGTAACTATGGAGCATGCCTATCTCGTAGTTCAGTACCAGCTGGTTGGCCTTGTTCGGTACGCCGCCAGACAGGTCTGCGGCCTTGGAGTATAAAAGCACTGAAGTGCCAACTACCGTGAATAAGGCCACGAAAACTAAGGCCCGTGAAGCCGAGGAGGCCCTCTGCCAGCGATACTGCATCTTTGATACTCTGCTTAAAAATCCTACATTCTTTTTGTTTGATTTGCGTTTTGATACGATTTTTTTGTTTTTTTTGGCAGGTAATGCCATACTTATTCCAATCTCTTCTCTTAGTTTTTTTATTGAAGATGCTGCTTATGCATGTTACAAACTTAGTTTATTCAAAGATAAATTGGCTGTCAAGGAAGCGCAGGAGTAACACTTTATTGCAATTTAGCTGCAAGAATATGTCCGCTAGAGTCATAATTTGCCGGACGATGTGTTGACAATAAAGAGACCAACAAAGCACATTGCTTTGATTTTGAAATTTAATTAGAGAAGTCTTATTTCAGCTGCAACAGCCTCACAAACAGCCCTCCAATCTATACCCCAAGTAGTAATACCGCAACCAGGAACCTTAGTCGGGCCTTTTTGATATGATTGACATATGACCAAGTACGTATTGAATTCAGGAGCAATCAAGCATCAATCGAAACTCAAGCAGCAATTTCATCAAGAGCTCGTAAAAGAAATAGGTGCTGAGCCAAAGTTTTTGCTATGCAACTTTGCACAAGGACGGGAATACTGGGAGTCGAAATTTCAGGGTTACGCCAATGCAGTAAGTGAGGATATGCCGGTGGGTGTTACGCCTTCATTTGAGTTAGCTATGCCGTCTGCATTCGCAGATCAATGCAGACGGTCCGATATAATCTACTTGCATGGTGGTGATGACCACTTGTTGAAATATTGGATGTCGCAATATGATTTAGGCGAATTATTCAGGAAAAAAGTTGTGGCTACCAATTCTGCCAGCTCAAACGTGTTGGCTACACACTTTTGGACTTGTGACTGGCGGCAGTGTGGAGATGGTCTTGGTATTCTGCATATAAAATTTATCCCGCATTACCAGTCAGATTTTGGTAAAGACGATCCCCGCGGACCTATTGACTGGCAACAAGCCTATGATGATTTGGCGGCTTACGGCGATATATCCCTTCCAATACATGCACTAAAAGAAGGTGAATTCACCATCCAAGAACAATAAAATAATCGCTCCACCTAGTTCGATACCAGTTGCAACAGTATCGCACACTGCCCTCCAGCACAATCTGCTCGATTGACCCTATAAACTGTTGTTATAATCAAAATATGCAAGAAGGCTTTAAAGTAAGCGGCCGGATAGAACTATTTCCCCAAGCTGGCGGCTGGCATTACGTCAAAGTACCAAAAGAATATACTCAAATCACAAAACCGCTCGCAGATATAGGGCTAGTAGCGATTACAGCGACACTTGGCGAATCATCCTGGAATACTTCCCTTCTGCCGATGGGTGATGACACACATTTTATAGCCTTACCGGCAAAAGTAAGAAAATCGGAAAAAGTACAGCTAGGACAAAACATTAACATGTCATTTATCCTTAGGCAGCGCTAGTCCACACCCCGTAAATGTAAAATAAAGTCTTTTGCACAAAAGTTGCAACAACATAACACACTACCCTCCAATCCCATGAGCTTTTGATTATTGATTTAGGGCTGGAGGTATTAGTACGTCGCGGCTTTCGGCAGCAGTAATGAGATGTCGCCAGGCCTCAGTTAAATAGGCGAAATCATCAACAGCTTGCATAACGTGTTCGTCTAATCCTGCTCCAGCAGCTTCTAGTGCATCGGCCACACAGTTTAAGCGATCCATGACAGGACCCGCGGAAGCTGCCGCAGCTGCCGTATATACCCGCTGGGCACCTAACCGTACATCCCGTAGCACATCTCGGGAAGCGGCAGTGATACTTCTGAATTTAGCAGCATAACTGTGGGCGTTGAATTCGTCCCCATCCGTATATTCATCCAGGTGCTGCTCAATATATTCCCCTACCTGACTCCAGATGCGGCCCATCTGGATATACTGAACGTCACGTAACGCATAGCTTTGATCGGCAGTTTGGTTGGCATGTGCTGATCGATCATTATCGTATGCGTGATGCATCTTGCGTGAATGAAAAAGGATCGGCTGCTGTAGCCGCCACGCCAGATCTTTGACCATATAGTCACAACCCAATATATCCGTCGGCATTTCTGGCAAGTCGCGGTAAAGGTCAGCGATACAACACGACTCCATCTCGACTCGGCCATCGATTTCCAGCTCATAAAAATCTTCGGAGTAACGCGTTTGTGCTTCCTTAATCAGATAAGAAGTTGCCTCTTGCTCTACCTCTTTAGCCGGTATGCCCGGCCTACCTAATTGCTGCAGCGCAGTCAGATAGCTTATACCCGCCGTTTGAAGATCTCTGCGATCTAGCGTCGCATCACCGAACGTACCTGTACCGACAATCTTTACCTTAGCCTCTTTCGGGTATTCAATTTCGCCAAGCCTACGGATAGGTAACTCAATGCTATTGAGAGTTCGGCCAATAGCAGCGAGTTCCAGTTCAACCGGCAGGCTTTCTTGCCTGCTCTCGTCAAGTAAGACATCCGAATCACGGCGATGTACTGATACGCAATTCGTAGCAACAGCCAGCAAGTATGCCAAATTCGGTCCACGGCCATATGAAATGCCTTTTGGTAGTAACAATCTGTAAAGTCGGTCGCGATCATAGCGCAGGAGTGCCCCGTGAGTCAGCAAGCTATTAATGAAAGTGTGCTGTTGTGACTCAATAAAATGGATGATTGGTAGCCCTGCAGAGCGTTCTTTTAACAGTAGCCGCTTGTGTTGCTGCGAGATTTCATCACTCAGTTCATTCTCGATAATGCAGAAAGTAACAGAGTTGCCTGGCTGAGCATGAACCCAGCGTGCTTCTTGTAACCGCTGCTTCATGACACGACTACAATCACGGTGGGTTGGAACAAATATTAGCCTACGACTTACTAGATTTTGAATCATGGTTCACTTATCATCTTACAACACAGCTGAAAAGCCACACACGATTACCACAATTATAAGCTTTTTAGGTTATTGATAGTGACGAGCTAATTCTCAAAATAATCTTTTTCGATACTGATTACTAATAGGTACTGATTATTCTTAGAAATGGCATCTGCTATAGCGCCTACATTTACAAGACGCTTATCGGAAAAAGTCTTAAATAATGTAGCGCGAAGCATAACATTCTGGTAATTGCTTAGGCTATCGAGTAAATACCTTGTATCCTGGTAATGCAAATGCATTTCCAGACTGCCTTTTTTTACGATAGTTCCCCCATTCAAGTACGCGTTCTGAGCGCTTCCTGCTGGAACATTCCTATAAAAACGGTCAGTCATTGTAATCATATTTGAGTGAGAGGGATTATCTATATCCCAACCTAAAAAAGCTAAATTTTTAAAATAATTTAACATTTGAATTTTAAAATCAGGGTTAAATCCATAGTACTGTGTAATTCTATAGCTGCATCTATGGGCAAATCCTTGATGAACCTTCCAATTATTTTGACCTTTGTAACACTCGTCTAAAAACTCCGATCCACTATTAGTTAAGCCAGTCTCCTGTTCGACTGCAGAGAATTCATCTTTTATTTCAGATCTTATCTTTTCCCTAGGTAGGGATACCTCCTTGCTTTTTGGGTTGGGCATTGATTTCAAATTCTTAGCTAAATTTCCCAAACCTCCATATAAAAAAGTAGTCGAAATAAATGCAAGGGTGGCACTTATCCCAAATGCAATAAAAATGACTAGCAAGGTTTTTTTGTTCATGGCTTAAGTATATATGTATTGAGCTAAACGTACGGGGAATTGAAGTACTGGCTTAGAATTTTAATCGTAATAGCGTCGAATTCGGCCCTCCGCTTTAAGAGCCTAGGTGGGTGTTGGGCTTTCTGTGTGGCTGACTACACTAGCGGGAGTGCTATGACTGACCACCAAGATATAGTCTTGGATCTACGGGCTTACCGTTTATCCTGATTTCAAAGTGCAGATGGGTGCCTGTTGAAGCGCCAGTTGAACCTGCATATCCTAGTATGGCTTTTTTATCAACTTCTTGGCCAACTTGCACCGTGATTGATGATAGATGAGCGTATACCGATGTCATTCCTCCGCCGTGATCAATAACCACGTTGTTGCCTAGGCCTACTTTTGAGCGCACTGTTTCTATGACTCGACCAGACTTGAAAGGCTTAATGGGCGTGCTGCCGGAGCGCTGTCCGTCGCTAATATCTATACCGGTATGGAATGGTTGGAATGGCCGATGAGGCACACCAAACTTTGTTGTTATTGCACCGTTCATTGGCCATGTGGTTTCCAAATCAACATGAGGCTGAGGAGTCGTATTTTTAACGGGCGGGTCAGGTTGAACTGCTGTCGAGACAGATATATTGGTATCAATTACCGGCACGGGAAGCTTATCGGCCGGCCTGATTATAGCGCTCACGCTAGATTTATTCGCGATGAAGCCAACGGTATTACCGGCACTCTCTGTTACGAATTTAGAACCGCTACCTACGGAGTGCGTAATAAAATCCGCGCTACTATCCACTGCATGTGCAATTTGATTTGCGCCGCTACGTACACTGTGAACCGCAAACCTGCCACTCTGAACGGTGGTGGTTGCAATTGATTTTGAAGCAGAACGGATACTATTACTTACCGCTTGTTCCGCTGAGCTCGCAGCTCGCCCAACCTCGTCAGTTGCCGCAAACATACCGTTTGTTATTACATTTGGGCTATCTTCCCTAATCGTGTAAGAATTGTCGCCAGCAGAATCCAGGCGCGCACCCTGGGCCTGAGCTGTAGGAATTTTCCAGATTATAGCTAGTAGAAACGGCAACAGTAACAAGCTAGCAATAACAAATATTCCAGCGACAAGAAATCGCAGTTTGTATAAAAATGTTTCACTAAATTCGCTCATACAGTCCGAACTCTTAACATTCGATTTTATAAATATTGATTATACACTAAATTTGCATATAAAACATGCATAAGCAATACTAAGGACTACCTTCGGGAGTATCTTTTTGATTCATTCATCATATGAAGGGTCAGCGAATGTATGTTGCCAAAATTATAGTTAGGTGAAAGCTGGTACCGTACAGAGTCTGCAAAGATAACTGATGTTTCTTAGATTCTTTTACAAATGCAAAAAGTATCCATACAAGTACCATATATGCAGCCACTATAAGAGCAATCATTCTAATAGCTAATGTGAAATCTTGAGAAAAAACTATAAAGAGACAGAGGGGCATCAGTAGTATGTGCATAATATAGGCAGTTACGTCGTGAATTGTTGTCTTTCTGCCACCTGTTGTGGGAATGATTAACGCAGCCAGTTGACCTATAACCGCTACGATTAGCAAAGCAGAAAACAATTTAGGCAAATGAAAGGTTGGCACGAACCAATTTGTCATAAATAAATAAAATAGGAAGAGATGGATTGAAAAAATGGCAAAATAGTAGACAATCCCCTGTCTAGTCGCAGCCGCGTGTGCACTGTACGACATAGACCTGTCGCCCGGCCATTTGCGAATCATAAAAATTAGACATACCCATAGCTGAATAATAGATATTAGGCCAAGTGATTTGTATAGTTCCATAGCTTTTCGCCATTATAACAGTTACAACAGCGTCATCTCGTGCTCCCGTACATAAATAATGCCCTTGACTATTAGGTATTATTGTGCTAATATGTTACTAAATTGAGGCGTAAGCCGTAATCTCTTCTCAAAACTAGAAAATTATCAAACAAGAAAGAAATATTTATGTGGATTTTTTGGGCGCTATCGAGTGCCCTATTCGCGGCTAGTCGCCGCCCTCTTGAAAAAAAATTAGTCAACCAGCTTCATCATTTTACGTACGGATTTATCGTACAATTATTATCCTTACCGATAATAACGGTCGCACTACTTCTGAATGGGAAATTCTTAAACCCGCTGCACCTTGGTGTTAGCTTTTGGTTGCCCCTATTAATTGTCGGCTTGGTATTTTATCCCTTGAATTCATTTCTGTATCTACAGGCAGTTAAGCGGGGTGACCTATCTAAGGTGCTGCCAATTCAAAGCTTATGGCCTGTCTTCGCACTTATAGCTGCTTGGTTGACACTAGGTGAAATACCAACGATCGTCGCATCTACGGGTGTTATGTTTACTGTAGTCGGCGTCTATGCGCTAGGCTTAAAAGGCCGGCGACTGCATCACCCGCTGCAACCATTCCGCGAAGATAAGAGTAGCCTGTATATGTTGCTTGGCGTAATACTTGTGACATGCATAAGCTTGCTAGAAAAGGGAGCAGTTAAGGCATCAAGTGCGTTATTCTATAGTTTCGCCAGTACGGTGTGTGCAATCTTTGCATTTTTCGCCGCCATGTACGTCACGAAAGGGAGCCGCCTTTCCGACACAAAGCCGGCGCTCAAGCACCTTGGTATCGTAGGCTCATTACACGGCGCCACATACAGCAGCTACCTAATCGCCATATCAGTCGGACCAATTGCATATGTGTCTGCCCTCCGAGGCAGCAATGTCTTAATGGGTGCCCTAATAGGCATTGTTTTATTGAAGGAAAAACTAACAAAAGCAAAAATAGTGTCCTTTGTGTTTATTGCGGTCGGTGCGGTACTCTTGGCAACTGGCTCCTCAGCTTGATTGCAATCATACCGCATATGCCGCAGCAACAAGAAAAAGTCCGCGATCCCCTCGGACTCTCCAGTACACATAGAACAGATGTGCTCGATATGCGGAACCGCAGCCAAAGAGACCACTAGTTAATATGAGGATTTAGGCGGTGTCCGGGGGTGGGGTAGGGCCGTTTAGGTCGGCTTCTGTCTCGTCGCTTGTGGGGGTTGGAGGAGTCTGCGGCAAACCGACGGCGGCATCGACCCCCTCCTGGTAGGCTTCGTCTGGGTCAGAATTTGTATCTGTTACAGGATGATCTACGGGTAATGTAGAGGGCTGGTCATCCGGCGGAGAAAAAGGAGTGTTCTGGTCCTGTGGCAGCGGGCTGACTGGGTCGCCACCCGTTACGTCGTTATTCATACTTTGGTCATCTGTCGGATTCATAATGTATCTCCTTAATTAAGTGTTACATTTAAGAGCCAAGCCGATTGTGGTACAGCTAGATAACTAACACACGCATTTCGCACTTGAGCGTCAGGTGCGATTTCTCTCCGAGAAGCGGACTGAGCTGTACATGAGGTACTGCTCGGGAGCATCGGAGGGAAAAATCAATTGCTTCGCTCCTGGCAGCATATTATTAATAAGTCAAGGAAAAATCGTGTTTGGTGCCAAGAAGCCGGCAGGGTCTAGGGCTTCGCTCCAGAGCATGGTGGCTGGTGCGTAAGGCGGGCTTAATGGTGTTTCTTTTTACCGTGCTTCTCGTGACGCCTATGCCCTAGCCATAGCGTCATAAGGCTTAGTAATATGCCGCCCCCGGCCACCAGGCTCTTTGCTTTGTCTAGAATCTCCCATGCTTCAGTATGGGTCATATTATATTGTATGCCACCCGGCAGCATCGGCACCACCAATAAAGCGGCCAGCAGCCCTAAGGCAAGAGCCGGAATCATATTTGCCACCAACTTGGGTCCGGAAACCGTGCCACGCATAACGAGTGCACTCAAAACTGCCGGCAACACCATGACGGCGATTTGTGCGGATTGGGTTGCTACATACGTTTTATTTACTGCTGAAGCGACCAAAACCACTTCTTCGCCGCTGAAGCGTAGCAATACATAGCCAGCGCAAAGGCTCAAAAATGCGATTGTAGCGTTGGTTTTAAGTAGTGTGAGGAGAATCCCCGGAACAACGATAATAGCAATAAGCACAACCATGTAGGTCATACGGTAATCATATCATGGGCGAATCAAAATATGAGCTGCTGGCCGATTACTAAACCAAGCTCGCGGGAGGTGCCGGACGTAAACTCCAGGACATACTTGGCGGGCTGAGGCGGACAAAAACTTTCTGGATAGCTGTCAGGGTCTGCATCTTCCTTGATATGTACAATCTGCTTATCGGCATCAAGCCAAACGATATCGATGAAAAACTTCATGTCCTTCATCCAAAAACACCGAGTTTGGGCGTCCTCGAACTCGAACAGCATTACGACATTGTCGTTTAGTTGTTCGCGGCCAGACAGTCCGCGCTGCCTTGCAAAGTCATCCCTAAGTACCTCCATGGCAAATTCTTTGTCATGGATTTTCAGTATCGGACCGCCATGAGTACTAGGGGCCGTTGACGGCTGCCTTATTATCAGTAACGAGCAGACTGGCACAATTACGACTCCGGCTACAAACCAAAATAATGCCTTATGCCTGGCGGATTTCCCGCCTCCAGATGACTTACCACTAGATGCTTTAGGCACCTACCCGATCCTTCCGGTTTCGTTGTTTCGCGTTTCGTTCTACGTATTCGATTATTTTAGTCGCCACATCGCGCTTAGTAATAAGTTCCGGGGTCTTGATGCTGGCAGAGGAGTTTACTTCTAGCACAAGAGGCCCGTGTTCGGAGCGCATCATATCCACGCCGCAAATCGGCAAGCCCATTGCTCTGGCGGCACGAATCGCATTTTTTTCTTCTTCTAGTGTCAGCTTGACCATACTGCCTTCCCCGCCCTGATGAGTGTTCGACCTGAAGTCATCGTCCAGGCTATGACGCTTAATGCTCGCCACGACGCGACCGCCGACAACAATGACTCGGATATCTTCGCCGGCTGATTCCTCGACGAATTCCTGTACTAAGAAATTTACACCCTCCACATAGAAAGCCTGCATTACGGCCTTGGCAGCCTTGCGGGTCTCAGCCAAAACGACTCCATTGCCGTGGGTCCCGCGGGCAACTTTGATTATTACCGGCGCGCCGCCCGCACGCTCAATGACATCTTCAAAGTCAGCCGTTTCGCGGGCAAAAACGGTCTTCGGGACTCCAATATCAGACTTTGCAAGTAACTGATAAGACCGCAGCTTATCACGCGACCGTACAATGGCGATTGAGCTGGCGGTGGTATATACGCCCTGCATTTCGAACTGTCGCACCACTGCGGTACCGTATTTGGTATAACTCTGGGCGATGCGGGGGATAATGGCATCTATATCTATCAGTGGCTCTCCTTGATAGTAAACTACCGGATTACCCCTCTCGATTGTCATGTAGCAGGCGGCATAGTTAACGACGCGTACTTCGTGTCCGCGCTTGAGAGCTTCCTCTTTTAGGCGTCTAGTTGAGTAGTTGCCTGGGCCTTTGGATAATATAGCAATCTTCATAACGTCGTAACCTTATCTGTTATCTTGAGAAACGTCAACAATAAAACCGTTACGCCGCAAAAATTTTCGGCCAAGTAGTACTGGGTACGACATTGACCGACGATCTGCCAGGCTAATGTGTATGGGATAAATTTTGCCATTCAACTTGATCTCGGTGTCTATAAAATAACGGTCGACAGTCATGCCATTACTGCTCCGGACCCAATGCTTGCGGAATTTTGTGGTACTCACCTGGCGCTCGGGCACATTAAAAGGACTAAAGTATAGCCTTGGTGCCTCCGAGTCCAAAGCTTCTACTCGTATTCGCGTTGCAAGCATCGCACCACTATATGCTCCGGTGTCTACTTTAGCCGCTACCGACTTCACCCCAAATTCAGGGAAATCAACACTCTCAAAGCGTCCAACTATTTTTTTATCGTTCATACTCAATGCTAATTTTTGTAACCTTTAATAAGCTAGCATTAATATCAGATATCGCTGCGCATTAAGCATATCATTATTCTTTGATTTTAGCAAGTATAGGTTGTCTGCCTTTGCATGGCAGGATATTCATCATTTAAATCATTTTTACTGGGCCGATTTATTTGGCTGGAGCATGCCGAAAGCACAAGGTGAGCGTTAGTTTTAGCTACTATTCTTGTGTAGAGTGCTTACTCAACAAGGGAGTCAATTTCATCCCCCGCTTTTGTGTATTAAGGAGCGGCCTTTTGTACTCGAATATAAGCCAAAGCAATTACAAATATGAGTACAGCTAAGATCATGATAATCATAGTAATGAAGCCCTGTTGGTTAGATTTTTGTTTAGAACCCATCTTAGGATAATCCCTGCAGTCCAAAGCTGTTTTGTCGAGCAGGATTCCGATTATTTTTGTGAGGATATGCACCTAAATGGTACATTGACGGGCCAAATAGCCGGAACCTGCCGGCAAAACAGGTTGCAGGGTAGGTATTTATTCTGAAATGGGTTCTAGTCATTACCACTTATTATAGCAACAGGGAAGCGTCAGACCCAGAATTTCCGTTTTGGCTCCTCCGATTTGAAGGATTCTAGTAAGTCGCGTTGCTGCTTGGACAGTTTGGTGGGAGTATCTACTATAAGCGTGACGATATGTGCGCCACGATTTTCGCTCTTTAAATGGGGTATACCATGGCCGGATAGTTTAAAGTCTGCGCCGCTCTGCGCACCGGGAGGCACTTTCATCGTTACGGGCCCATCTACGGTAGCCACTTTTATTTCCGTTCCCAACGCGGCATCTACCATTCCGATATGTTCTTCACTTAATATCAGGTCACCCTCGCGAGTAAACTTCTTGTGCGGCTTGACGCGCACGTTGACATATAAGTCCCCTTTAGGCCCATTGGCTACTGCTTCGCCATGTTCACGCAACCGAATGGTGGCGCCATCGTCAATTCCAGCTGGTATTTTAAGCGAGATCTCCTGGGCTTTCCTCTGCGTACCTTTGCCGTGGCAGACCGAGCAGACCTTTTCTGGAATTTTCCCACGGCCCTTACAAGTGGGACATGTACTAGCCTGCTGGATGTTACCAAAAATAGTGCGGGATACACTAACTATCTGGCCGGAACCTTTGCACTCTTGGCAAGTTTTAAGCTCATGACCAGGTTCTACGGTGCTGCCTTTACAGTGCTCGCATGTATCTTCCAAATTAAGGTTAAGGTCTATCTCTGTCCCAAAGACTGCTTGCTCAAATGTCAGCTCCATGGACGTTTCGGCATCCCGGCCACGTGCTGCCCTTTGTTCGCGGCGCCCGCCGCCTCCGCCACCAAAGAAACTGCCCAAGATATCACCCAGGCCCAAGTCTCCAAAGTCAAAGTGTACTTCCTGGCCACCACCCTGTCCGAAGCCACCGAATCCCGCGAACGGATTGCCACCTTCGCTAGCAGCGCTACTGCCTACGCCTGCATGGCCAAATTGGTCATAGCGCTGACGTTTTGACGAATCCTTAAGGATTTCATACGCCTCGTTTACTTCCTTGAACTTGGTCTCGTTGCCCCCTTCTTTGTCTGGATGATATTGTACGGCAAGCCGTCGAAACGCCTTCTTTATCTCATCGGCGGAAGCAGACTTGCCTACTCCCAAAACTTCATAATAGTCACGCTTCGCCATTACTTTTCCTTGTTATATAAAAATCAGTTTATTTGCCGAAAATCCCAGAGGAGGAAGAATTTCCAGACTGTTCCAGTAGTGCCACTATACGCTCATTACTGGCGGCTATGCGTTCCAGTAACGGATAAATCTGCTTCAACTGAAGCATGCTTTCGTTACTGGAAGCCATCTGGGACATTATACTAGGCAAACTCTTTAGTTGGTCCAGGGAACTCTGGATTCCTTTTAAATAAGCTACCACTTGGTCATTCATTGTTACCCTCCTGCATAATTTATGACTCTTCAGTTTCATCAGAACCAAAAAGACGATTCACACGTTCTAGATTTGCCGCTCTGTGTTCATCATCTGCTGGAGAGCCGTCACCAGGAGCGTCTGAGCCATCTGTCCCCTCAATTCCCTCAGTCTCAGCAGTACGCCCATCACTCCTGTTATAAACAGGACCCATGCCGAGCTCGGGAAATGTATCTTCAGTTTCTGGGCCTTTAGTCATATTTTATCCGGTCCTTTATCTTCGTCGACAACCTCACCTTCAACGGGCTCGTCTTTGCTTTTATCTTCTTTTTTGCCTTCCTCTTTTGCGGAGGCGTCATCGCCTGTGGCTTCGGAGGACGGGTCGGAGGATTTCTCATCTGCCTGAGCCGCTTCGTACATCTTGGCGCCGATTGGCATCATTTTGTCGGTTAGTTCTTTGGCGGCCGCCTCGATTTTGTCCTTATCGGCGGTTTTATCGGTTTTTTTAGCATTTTCGATCGCTTCTTCCAGCGTTTTCTTGTCTTCGTTGCTAAGTTTTTCCTTGTAATCGCCAATCATCTTCTCCGCCTGGTAAATTGTGCTGTCCAGCATGTTGGCAGCTTCAACGCTTTCGCGCTTTTTCTTGTCTTCTTCGGCGTGGGTCTCTGCTTCTTTGGCGGCCTTTTCTACTTCTTCTTTGTCTAGGTTGCCGCTGTTCTGGATGGTTATACTCTGCTCTTTACCGGAGCCCTTGTCTTTGGCCGATACATTCAAGATACCGTTAGCGTCCAGGTTAAATGTTACCTCGATCTGTGGAACACCGCGGGGAGCTGGTGGAATACCATCAAGCACAAAACGGCCTAGGCTTTTATTGTCTGCTACCATCTCGCGCTCACCCTGAAGCACATGAATCTCTACCTGTGGCTGGCTGTCCGCCGCGGTAGAGAACACCTCGCTCTTGCTGGTCGGAATGGTGGTATTGCGCTCTATAAGCTTAGTCGTAACACCACCAAGCGTCTCTATACCCAATGACAGGGGAGTGACATCTAGAAGCAGCACGTCTTTTACATCACCCTGTAGCACACCGCCCTGAATGGCCGCGCCGATTGCCACGACTTCATCAGGGTTAACGCCCTTGAGTGGCTCCTTGCCGAATATCTTCTTGACCATTTCTACTACCGCCGGCATACGGGTCATGCCGCCTACCAGAACGATTTCGTCTATATCGCTGGCCTTCAGTTTGGCGTCTTTCAGGGCTTTCTCGCTGGGTTCTTTGGTTTTGGCTATTAAATCCTCAACCATGCTTTCCAGTTTGGCTCGGTTAAGTTTGTGCTCGAAGTGCTTAGGGCCGTTAGCGTCGGCTGTCAGGAATGGTAGATTGATGTCCACCTGTTCAGTGGTACTGAGTTCTTTCTTGGCCTTCTCGGCCTCTTCCTTGAGCCGCTGCATGGCTGCTTTATCGTCTTTAAGGTCGATCCCAGACTCTTTCTTGAACTCGTCTAGAAGGTGGTTGACTATACGGTTATCAAAGTCCTCGCCTCCCAAGTGGGTATCCCCATTAGTGCTTTTTACTTCAAATACGCCGTCGCCCAGTTCCAGGATAGACACATCAAAAGTGCCGCCGCCAAGGTCAAAGACCACGATTTTTTCTTCTTTTTTCTGATCTAGTCCATAGGCTAGGGCTGCGGCTGTAGGCTCATTGATAATTCGTTTTACTTCTAAGCCGGCTATTTTACCAGCATCCTTTGTGGCCTGGCGCTGGCTGTCGTCAAAATATGCCGGTACGGTTATGACCGCCTCTGTTACCTTGTCGCCCAGGAACGCTTCTGCATCAGCCTTCAGTTTGCCCAGTATCATCGCGCTGACTTCTTCTGGGCTGTATTCCTTCCCAGCCATCTCCACTTTTACGCCCGTGCCGCTTTTGACAATCTTATACGGCATCAGGTCTATGTCCTTTTGGACTTCCTTGTCGCTAAACTTACGTCCAATCAGCCGCTTGATGCCATAAATAGTATTAGTAGGGTTAGTTACCCGTTGCCTGTTAGCAACCTGCCCTGCTAATCGTTCACCGTTCTTATTGATAGCCACCACGGAAGGTGTAGTCCGGTTGCCTTCGCTATTTGCGATAATCTCCGGCTTCCCTGCCTGCATCACAGCCATAGCCGAGTTAGTAGTACCTAAATCGATTCCTATAATCTTTCCCATATTTACCCCTTCGCTCTTTAAATACGTGTGATTAACATTAATCTTAGCACTCTATATCGAGTAGTGCCAAACTGTATTTAGTCTAGAAAATTAGCACTCTAATGTCAAGAGTGCTAAATACGGTACTCCTCCAGTTTCTCACTCACCCACTTTTCATAATCTGACCGTCTACCTATTCGCAGAACGTTACGCTTAGGATATCAAGTTACCATCCTATAATATGATAAGTCGTGAACTGTTTGAGCTCCGTTGTCGGAAGTGGTCGAGTTTGCTGGTGTTCCTTTGTTATCGGTAAGAGTGGTTTCGACTATGCCCGCGGGAACTGCATCTGCTTGTTGCTCTAGGGTGCTGTTGGATGACACTCCAAGTCCCTCACCTGAGCCAATCACCTCTAAAGAAGGATCCTCCTTGTACTCCATTAACTTTGCTCAATTTCCATCTTTACCTTAACCATAGCGTGGCGGATAATTTCATCGCCTAGTTTGTAGCCAGGCTGTAGTTCTTCAGAGACGATTTCTACTGTACCGGCACCTTCTTCCATGCTGACAGCTTCGTGCAATTTGGGATCAAAAACCTCGCCGACCGTTTTGATACGCTCTACGCCCAACTCTGCCAGCACTTTATCAAACTGTTTAACTACACCCTGGACACCTTTTACGTAATCATTACCTGCAAGCTCTTTTGGAACGTGCTTCAGGGATCGTTCCAAATTGTCCAAAGCTGGTAACATTTCACGAATAACATTGGCTTTAATCAGTTCGTTGAGCCTGGCTGTTTGTTCCTCGTGCCGCCGTCTGATGTTGGCCGCATCTGCTCGCTCCCGCTGTAAAGCCTCCGTCAATTCATTGATTTGCTGTTCTAATTTGTGAATAGTCGAGTCTTCCGCTTCCCTATTTTTAGTTTTCTTGCTCACCGCCCCCTTTTCACTGTTCGCTGATTTACTCATACAGCGCTTCCTCTAATGCCTGCCCGGCGCGTTGGACCAGGCTTATGACGCCTCGGTAGCTTTGGCGGGTGGGACCGAGGGTGCCAATGTAACTTTTGTCGCTATATGGGCTTCGGAACCGGCTGATAATCAAGGTGCAACCACTATTACGGCCAATCGGGTTTTCTTTCCCGATATAAACGTTCATAGGTTGGTTTGGCGCGACTTCACGTAGCCAAGGCTCTAAATTATCCAACAGTTTGGCAACTTCCCGCACTTGTCCAGGGTGCATGAATTCCGGTTGGCCAAACAGGTTGGATAGTCCGCTCATATATAACTGGTTACCGATTGTAGCAAGACCTAAATTATGGGTAAGTTCCACCAAAGTATCGACAGTATTGCGGATGGTACGCTCAGGAACACCGCCGCCTTCAACCCTTGCTGTTAAAGCCCTCTCGGCGCGCCTTTCAGCTCCCGCAGCCGCTGGGTTTTCATCTTGAGTGCTCATATTGTTAACGTAAAAACGATACCCCTTATCGGTCGGGATACGTCCAGCACTAGTGTGTGGCTGCATGATATACCCCGCCTCTTCCAACAACGCCATTTCAGCCCGGATAGTCGCCGAACTAACATTGAATGCTTTGGCCAATAGGCTGCTGCCCACCGGACTAGCCACCTCGGCATACTGCTCAATAATGGCTGCTAAAAGCTTAGCCTGACGCTCCGTCATAATATATATATTGTACCCCGTTAGCACTCAAGCGTCAAGAGTGCTAGTAATTCGCGTGAACGGTCTTTTTGGATTACTCCAGAAACTCAAGCACTAAGTTGAGAGCGCCGAACTGACCTCTTTAGCGTGTCTGTTCTCTTAATTGCTCACTTACTACATTCATGCAACGTACGACTTCACTTACCGTCATAGTGTTAACTGGTGGGGTCGTATCTGCAACTTCTATTGCGGACCATGTAAAAGATTTTAAAGACACTTCATTAACCCCATCTATAGTCCTTTCGGTAGCTACAACACTGCCCAAGGTTAGGGCAGGAGTTTCCTGCCGAGTAATCTCAATTACCGTTTTGACATTAGTAAGTTTTGCCCAGTCATCCATCTCCATCTCGATATGAGTGACTCCTTGGCTGTTTTTTGACACCGTGACTTTTCGTTTATATTCATCTACATGCTCATCGCCATCCTCATGACTTTCATTATCTGGTAACTCAGCATCCATACATTCAATTTTGCTCAGACATCTGCGGAGGTTCCAACGGTGAAAACCACCAACCATTACTTCCCAAGCGGATCGGCGCGGAGTACCCTCTATAGGTTCAAGTAAACTATCCATATTAATATATTAACCTAAATAATAATTTTCGCAAGAATATGAACCGCCCCCTTAGCAACCTGGTCGATTTAGCTTCCTTATTCTATAATGCCTTTCTTTCCTAAATTTCATAAGTTTTTGAACCAAACTAAAAAATTACCCATGCAAAGCCTAGCGATGTGGCACCGTGACTGGCAAACGACTCAATAATGGCTGCTAAAAGCTTGGCTTGGCTTGGCTCCGACATAATAAAATAATTGTACTCGGTTAGCACAGCGCCAAGAGCACTAGCAGGGTCGGAATTAATCCAAAACGCCGGCACTAAGTCTCTATACTCTTTAGAAAAACCTGAGTTTCCATGAAAAGTTTCTCGGCTAGCTGTCGGCCTCGTGCTTGCTCTTCAGGCATATACTGGCCAAAGCGCGCCAGTTGATGTACCCTTTCCACGGCTTCACTGAGTTTATCGTTCACTATAAATTTGTAATAATCATGCTTCAACGCGGCAGCAAATTCTTTGTGTGCGCTTTCTAGGCGTCGGCGTACCTCGTCTTTGGGCAAGCTGCCACGACCAACTATACGTCGCTGCCATTCCTCAAAGTTAGGGGGTAATAAAAATATTGCCAGCATGTTAGGTTTGGCTTTGATAATGTTGTTTACGCCTACGATTTCGATATCAGAGATTGCAATCTTACCCTCATCTTTTGCTCTTTCAAGCTCCCTTATACTGACTCCTGATACTTGCTGATTATGGATAATGGAGGCCTCCAAGAACTCTCCCTCTTCTAGGTCCCGCAACACTTCTTCTTCACTACGGAACCAGTAAGTTACACCATCCCGTTCCAGTACACCGTCATTAAGCCGCGGGTTGCGAGTAGTATCCGATACTATAAAGTGATACTCCCCCGTTTTTTTGAGCTCTCTGATGATGGTATTACGCCCAGATGATGTGGCGGCAGCCATTACAACTAGCTGGGTTTGATCCAGGATACGCTTGCTAGCTTCCGAAACACGATAATGAGCCAAAATTTTTTGAAATTCGGCCAAATGTTTCAGCTTATTCATATGATTATTACAAGGTAGCAGGTTATGCGGTGTATTTTCAAGTTACTAAATACTATGCCCTAAAGTTCTGTAATAGCCCAGGCTAATCAGTAAGCTAAGCCATCCCTCGGCAATCAACCACACTTATGACAAGGCGGTGTCGGAATAGCGTTATGGGAGTTGTTTTTGGTTTTTGGGATCTGAGGTGAATCTCTTAGTAATCACATCTGTTTTCGTAGGTTTGTCTAATTTTTTAGTTTCTTTCTTGGGTACCTGAGTACTGTAATTATCTTCAGCAGGTACCTCCGATTCCAAGACTGTTTCCGTATTCTCTCCGGCAATCTTTAAGGCCGTTGATAAATTTTTTGTAATGTTCAGTATTCCTTCGGGTTCTGCCGTAATACCTGATTGATCCACAACTAGTAATGAAGGGTCGCGCTGCTGGTGGCGTTGCTTGCCTTCTACATAATTTTTATCAGCCCTTTGGTTGATAGCCTTTTGGCCTCCAAAAACGAATAATAGCAACCCGATGACCATCAGTGAAACAGTAATAAAATGTCGAGCGCGATCTGCACGTCGTATTTGCTGCATATTTGTTACCCTTCCTGCCAAAGATTGTTCCACAAAGCATCTAGCATAAACAGCAAGATATTTAACTGAAACTTAACCCTGTATTTGTATTTAATTCCGCTTCAGCATAACAGTGAACGCCTCGGCGGGGATGTCTACTTTGCCGAAGCGTTTCATGCGTTTTTTGCCCTTGGCTTGTTTGGCCAGGACTTTTTTCTTCCTTGAAACGTCGCCTCCATACAGACCGGTCGTAACATCTTTGCGATAAGCGCTGATGTCTTCGCGCGCGATGAACTTGCCACCGATGGCGGCCTGCAAACTGACTTGGAACTGCTGCTTTGGAATTACATCCTTTAGCTTCGTTACTATTTCGCGGCCTAAACGTTCTGATTCGCTACGATGAACCATCGTGCTTAGAGCCTCGATAATTTCACCCGCCACATAGAAATCCAACCGAACCAAATCTTCGGCCCGATAATCCGCTAAATCATAATTGAACGAGCCGTAGCCGCTAGTAAGACTTTTAAGTTGGTCGTAGAAGTCAGTAAGCAAGTTGGCTAGCGGAGCCTCAAAATCTATGACAGCCAGGTGGGCGTCTACATAGGACAGATTCTTATGCTGCCCGCGCTTGCCAGCAATTAGCTGGATTACAGAACCAACATAATCTTTTGGTGCTACCACTTCACCCTTAATCCATGGTTCACGGATTTCCAGTATTTTGGCAGGATCCGGCAGATCCGCGGCGCTTTTGATGGACATTTCTTCACCGCTAAGTAGCGTCAATTGATAGTCGGTAGATGGATTTGTAATGACCAGCTCCAGGTTATATTCCCGCTCCAATCGCTCCCTCACTATATCCATATGTAACAGCCCCAGGAACCCGACCCGCACACCAAAACCAAGCACTGGCGAATTTTCGGGCGTGAACTGCAAGGCCGAATCGCTCAAAGACAGCTTCTCAATAGCATCCTTCAGCAATTGGTAGTTTTCGTTGCTGTCAGGAAAAAAACCAGCATAGACGAAAGGCTTTACATCCTGGTATCCCGGCAAGGCTTTGGATGGCGGTCGGGTGGAGAGTGCCACCGTATCTCCAACCTTGGCATCCCTAGTAGTTTTTAGGTTGGTTACTAAATAGCCGGTCTCTCCAGTTGCTATCCGCGGCAACGGGGACATGTCAGGCTTTAAGGCGCCTACCTCCAGCGCGATACCCTCCGCATTGGTTGCCATCATGGTTATGGCGTCATTTTTCTTAAGCTGGCCGTCTACTACCCGAATGTACAAAATAACGCCTCTGTAATCATCGTAATAACTATCAAATATAAGCGCACGGGTCGGGCTCTCGGGTTTGCCGGTAGGGTAGGGGATATCCGCAACCAAGCGTTCCAATACATCGGCCACCCCTTGGCCGGTTTTGGCGGAAACATGTAGGATGTCTTCCTTTTTACAACCTAATAACGATACAATTTCGGAACTTACGCGCTCCCCATCGGCGGCCGGCAGATCAATTTTGTTCAGCACTGGAATTATTACCAACTCGGCTGCCAAAGCCAGATAAACATTGGCTAGCGTCTGAGCCTGGATACCCTGACTTGCGTCCACTACCAGCAGCGCGCCCTCGCAAGCCTCCAAGCTGCGCGATACTTCATAACTAAAATCTACGTGACCGGGCGTATCAATCAAGTTCAGCTGATAGCCCTTATCCTCCATCCGCACCGGCTGTAGCTTTATAGTGATACCTTTCTCGCGCTCCAGATCCATTCGATCCAACAGCTGCTCTTTCATAAGCCGTTTCTCTACCGTCCCCGTAAGCTCCAACAGCCGATCCGCCAAAGTACTCTTCCCATGATCAATATGAGCAATAATACAAAAATTCCTAATATGCTCCTGGTCCATAACAACTCAGTATAACAGAGGTGATTTTACTAATACATTAACCTGATACTTTTGAGCAAAAAAATAAATGTAGGGTAAAATGCCCTCGTGTCGATTCTTGCCTTTTTATTAAACCTACCGTGGACATTATCAGGCATTTTATGTGCGGCGATATCACTACCTGTCAGAGTACGCCTTTCACGAAAACCTTTTGCCGTTATTGCTTACGTCAGAAGTTTGTGGTGGAAAAAAGTAGGAGTGCGAGGCACTGCAATCGGTCATGTAGTATTGCTAAAAGCCACAGCCGACGATAAGGATTTGGCGCATGAGCTGGTTCACGTACAGCAGAATATACGTATGCCGTTTTTTGGCCCTTTTGCGTATATCTATCAGTCTCTACGGTATGGTTATCGCAATAACAAATACGAGCAGGAGGCCTACGCCAAATCCGGCAGCCGCTACATCGAATAATGTGATTGGTTTCAGTTTTTAAGTACCGCATGAAGCCTAGGACTTACGCACGCGAGTGCAGTTTGGGCGAAAGGAGAGCAACGTAAAGGAGCCGTACTTAAAGGTACGGTGAGTGCGTAGCGGAAGCTTTCGCCCGAAATGTGCCGCGTGCGTAAGTCCTACTCTTTAGAAATCGACGCGGATGGGTTTTAATACTATCTGCTTCATCTTTGCAAGCACTGGCCGGACCTCTTCTAGGCCCATAATGGCTGAAATCAACACATGCACGGTCAAGGTTGCTCCAGCAATAATACCTAATTTGGCGCCTAGGGTAACGAATCCGCGATCGGCAATCTTCAGCGGCAGGAAAGATACCATTATGAAGCTCGTCAGTATGCTGAAGCCCGTAACCGATAAAATGCGGACACATCCGCCCCAAAATTCACGGTCCAACAGCTTGTGGTCGCGGGCTGTCATAACACCCACCAATATTACAACTTCACTTGTCGCAACAATGGACTGCGCCATAGCCAAACCAGAAACGCCGTAGGACGATGGGCGCGACAGGAAATATGCCAGGAAAATATTAAAAGCGATAGCGAACAGTGATATATACAAAGGCGTCTTAGTGTCCTTCTGCGCATAAAAATAGCGCGATACAATTGAATAGATGATCCGGAACAGGATAGCTACTGTAAGGAAGCCAAAGATAAGGGCTACTTCCGGGGCAACATCACCAAACAAAAGACGCGCCAGGTAGCCACGGCAAAAGTAACATATGACTACCACCGGCATACTTATCCAGATCATGGTCCGTAGGATTTTTAGGAAATCACGTCGGAAAAGATCGGGCCGGTTTTGGCTTAAGCGTTCGGTCAAGCGGGGAAATGCAGCGGTAGATATTGACGTACCTATTAAGGAGATGGGTACATTATGCAGCGTAGTTGCATAGGTATAGTAACTGGCTGGTCCTTGGCCCAATAGGATGGCCCGATTAATTTCAACTATGCTGTTGATCGAGTCGATCCCTTGGTCAACCGAGCGTGCGGGCAGCTGCCGAAGAATCTGTTTGAAATGACTGCTGCGCCAAATAATCTTAGGCCTATATTTAAATTCCAAACCTACTAGTCCGAAGCAGGCTATCACCAGCTGCAATACCGCGCCGATGAGCGCCCCCACCCCCAGACCAATAACCCCAAGGTTGTCTTTAAAAACATAGATACTGAATATGATTGCCAAATTATAAAACAGCGGTGCCATGGCATAGAAAAAGAACCGGCCGAATGTCTGCTGCATACTAGTGATGATGCCGGAAAGAGTAAAGAATAAGGGGTTTAGGGCTACCAGCCGCATTATGGTGACTGCCTGGTGATGATGCTCGGGGTCAAGTTTGGGAGCCACGATACGACCGATCAGAGGATCCGCAAAGATGAAAATTATAAGGGCCACGAACAACATGACCAGTGTCAATAGGTTTAACAGGCTGCTAGTAAGCTCCCAGACGCTTTGCCTGTCACCTTTTTCCAGCCTGTCTGCCAAAATGGGCATGAACGCCACGCCCAGTGCTCCGGCAGCGATGGTTAAGAAAAAGAAGTCAGGTATCTGGAAGGCCGCGAAAAAAGCATCTGTACTGCCGGGATCAACCTGTGTAAAATTAGTACTGACTAAACGGTTGCGCAAGAAGCCCAACACCTGGCCAAAAAGGGCTACAGCAATCAGCAATGTGGCTGCACCACCTAAAGATATCCGCCGGTTGGCTCGTTTCAGTAGTCTATTCACTCGTACCCATTATAGGGGGCGAGCTAGTAATTGGGAATCAAAACACTAATGGTTGGGTCCTTGTAGGCTTAATGAGGTGTTTCATTACGTACACATCCCAGGGAATGTAAAACTTGCTATCGGTCTCAATAACTTACTAGTGCCGGAAGATTTTAATTAGCAACCTTAACTGTAATGCTAGAACTGGCTACTTTTCCGTCTGTATCAGTTGCTTGTACTTTGATCGTGTGGTTGCCGTTGGCAACTTTTTTTGTATCCCAGGCAAAGGTATAGGGTGCAGTAGAGTCAATCACTACCAGGACTCCATCAACGTAAAGCCGTCCTGAAGCCACACCTTTATCGTCTGTCAAAGTAGCTCTAACGGTTACTATGCCTGACACTGTCGCGCCTGCAGCTGGTGCAGTAATAGTTACCTTTGGTGCTTGATTTACGGTACTTACTTGTCCAATCTTGACATCAAATATTGACAATTCAGTCGAACCAAAGAGACCAGTTGCCGTTAATCTTATGGTGTAAAGCCCGCCATCGTATTTAGTGGCATCTATTGTTCCCAGCAACCCGTTATTGACTTGTCTAGTTGCATTGGGTACCGGTACTGCTGTCCAACTGGTTGGGTTACGGCCTTTTCCAGTCTCCAGTTTGTAATTTTTAAAATTTGGTCCTGGGGTACCGCCCATGATTCTTTGGTTGGCTTGGCCAGGCAAAATAGCATCGGTCGTGCGCAAGTTGCTAATGTATGGCGCCAATGGCTGAAAATTATTGTAGGCTTCGCTATTGGCATCGATACGCCCAAACCCAAAATTATTGTCACGGCCGACAGGTGACAAGTCACGGCTGCCAACTCTAAGCAACTGGCGGATTGTTTCCGGTTGGTTAGCATAATCGGGAAAACGCGCCATCAATTGTGCTGCCAAACCTGCCACGTGCGGTGCGGCAAAGCTAGTGCCGCTTTTCCAGCAAAGTATTCCATACCCACCGCCTGACGGCCTGTTACATAATGGGGAAACATCAGAAGTAACTGATAGTATGCTAACCCCTGGAGCAGCTACATCTATTTTTGGCCCCCTGTTAGAATCGCTTGCCAGCTGATCTGAAGGATCGGTTGAACTAACAACAATAGCATCACGGGCTGCAGCTGGCATTTGACCTAGTGCGTCTGCTCCGTTACCGTTGCCAGCTGACGTTACAATGACCATGCCGCGGTCATGTTCGTATTTGACCGCGTCATCAATTGCACGGGAATAGCCTAGAACGCCATAACTATTATTACTGACTTTAGCGCCTTTGTTAGCAGCATAAACCAAAGCCTTAACTACATTAGCAGACGTTCCGCTACCCTGGTTATTTAAAAACTTGAGGGCCATTATACTGGTTTGCCAGTTAACCCCTACGACTTCGACACCATTATTCCCGACTGCGCCCATAATGCCGGCTGTCATGGTTCCGTGCCCGAAATCGTCGTTGGGATTATTATCGTTGTTAGCAAAATCCCAGCCATAATAATCATCTATGTAACCATTGGCGTCATTATCGGCACCATCTACGGGATCGGCAGTATTGACCCACATATTTGCCGCTAGGTCAGAGCGTCCACGATCAACACCACTGTCAATACTTGCTATTACTATGTTTGCACTGCCGGTACTATGGTCCCATGCCCCAGCAGCATTAATTTTTTTCATGCCCCACATGTCATCGTAACCCGCAAAAAGTCCATTGGAAGAGTAATAGGGGTCATTAGGCACGGCATTAGCTTTCGCGACAAAAACCGGCTCTACCGCTTCCACGTCGGGATTGTTCGCATAACTCTTTATAGCTTTCTCTAACTGGCCAACAGCATCAGGATCTTGAGCACGTGTTACTTTTTTCTGACTGTTTTTGGCTAGTTTTACGTTGTACCAGCCGAATATTTCACTATCACTTGTTCCGTCTTTTGATTTTTTAACGACTGGCTCAAACTTGGTAGCACCTACCGCTCCATTAAGAGCATCTAAAGAAGCTCTCCCTGTTTTAGTCGGTGCAGGATTTTCTGAAATACCTGGGCGCGCAGGCGCTTTAAGCTTTAACAATATTTCATCATTTAATACCTCTGATTGATCGGCAATAACTGCTTTGTGGGCTTGGGGTAAATCATCTGGTTGGGCATCAATTGCTGATATGTTAAGCGTATTTATACTAAGGCCGGATAATAAAACTAAGGCCGGAGTTATATAGATAGAGCGAGCAACAAGACGCTTCCCTGCTACGAAAAACTTTAAAATTCCCATATATTTTAGTACCCCCTATACAAGCTATATAGTTAGTAATTGCAGTATATTTGCCTCTTATGCAATACGTCAATTAAATATGTTTTAATCACAACTATTATAGTGATTAGGCAAGACGTTCAAGTTATCGTGTGTGCGGTATGTATTAACCTAGTAAAGCGCTGCGGCTTTTGGCATATTCGAGCCTTCTAATAGGTTAATAACTTCCTCGGCCTCGATGGTTTCTTTTTCCAGAAGCCTACTTTTAAGCACTTTTAACTTTTCGATATTGGCGTTGATTACAGTACGTGCGCGGTTGGCAGCTTCGGTAATCAAGCTCTCTACTTCATCGTCAATTATTTTGGCCGTATCGTCTGAATACTGTCGTTCATGCATTACGCGCTCCATCATAATTCCTTCTTCTACGTGGAAAACTTGGTCTCGTAATTTCTTGCCCATTCCCTGGTTTACTACCATCTCTCTAGCAAGTTCGGCTGCTTTCTGCAGGTCGTTGCCAGCGCCGGTGGTTACTCGGTCTTGGCCGTATATAACTTCCTCGGCAATCCTCCCACCCAGCATACGGGCCAGCACATCCTTGTATTCAATGATGCTGTGGTAGCTCTTGTCCTCTGGAGGAATGAACCAGGTAACGCCTCCTGTACCACCACGAGGTATAATTGTAACTTTATGCACAAGATCGCTGTCCGGCAATACATGTCCTACGATGGCATGGCCAGCCTCATGATATGCGGTTAGCTCTTTCTCCTTATCGCTCATAATTTTACTTTTACGCTCCGGCCCGATAGCCACTTTCTCAAATGCTCCGGTAACATCAGACTGATTAATCTCTTTGCGATTATGTTTGGCTGCTATGATAGCCGATTCATTGGCAATATTAGCCAAATCTGCACCCGATGACCCGGCTGTCTTGGCGGCTAACGCATCAAGATCTACAGTCTTTGATATAGGCTTTTTAGCAAAATGTACTTTCAAAATAGCTTCCCTATCCTTGCGATCAGGTAGATCTATATTTACACGGCGGTCAAAGCGTCCGGGCCGTAGTAGGGCAGGATCTAGCACATCGGCACGGTTTGTGGCGGCCAGCACAATTACATTCTGGCCTTGTTCGAAGCCATCCATCTCTACTAATATCTGGTTAAGAGTCTGCTCCCGCTCATCATGGCCGCCGCCCATACCGCTTCCTCTACGCCGGCCTACCGCATCTATCTCATCGATAAAAATAATACATGGTGCGTTCTTCTTGGCCTTGGCGAAGAGATCGCGCACACGGGAAGCCCCCACACCTACGAACATCTCCACAAATTCCGATCCACTAATACTAAAGAACGGCGCGTTGGCTTCCCCAGCCACTGCCCGGGCCAACATAGTCTTACCGGTACCGGGAGGCCCCACCAGTAGCACGCCCTTGGGTATACGCGCACCAACAGCTTCAAACTTTTTTGGAAATTTCAGGAATTCAACGACTTCTTCCAGATCCTGTTTGGACTCTTCCGATCCAGCTATATCGCTGAACGTTACCTTGTCTTTCTCGTTCCCATATAACCTAGCGCGGCTCTTGCCAAAACTCATCGCCTGGTTACCTTGCCCCTGCGCGCTTCTTAGCATAAAGAACAAGACCATGCTTATGATGATGACCGGGATGATCGAGGAGCCTAATGCGATCCACGTAGAACTGGCGTTGGACTCGCCCTCGTTTTCTACTTGTACTTTGGAGTAGTCTATCCCCGCTTCTTTGAGGCTTTCGTCAGGATTTTTGCGTGATTTTAATGTAGCATTACCCTCACCTTTTTTGATGATCTCCAAGTTATCGCCTTTTATGACGATTTTCTGATATTGTTCCTGGTTGGCTTGCTGTATGACTTCGGAGTAGCTAATTTTCTTGAGGTTATCCGGTTGGCTAAAGGCCGCGAATACGATCAAGCCAAATAGCACCACTAGAGCCACAAAGCCCAGGTTCTTTATCCCGCGCCGTCCCTTGTTTCCTCCACCTTGTTTCGTGCCAAAGGGCTTCTTATCCATACATCTCCCTGCTAATGAATACTCATTATACAAACTGTGAGCACGCTTTTCTAGCGGCGAGTGTTATTGAGTGCCAGAAAGTCCCGACCTATGATAATCTTCCGTTCTCGATTAACATCGGCCAGCCTACCCGGATTGTAGGTTTTAGCCGATGCAACGAGCCGCTCCAATGTTTTTTTACTAAACTCACGAACTCCAGCCGATCTAAGCCAATGAGCCATAACTTCGCGTGCCGTAGCATGAGGCAACATAATGAACCAATGACGATCCAATTGACTCCTTACTTGTTGTAGGTGTAAATGGTTAATCAACTCTTCGTCAATCTGTCGATTGAGCCCATGCATAAGCTCGATCAAGTCGAGCATTTTCTGTCTGTCTACGCTCGCGAAGCGGGTAAGGATATTGTGGCGTATATGATTGCGCAGGTAGGTGGTGTCCCCATTGGTACTGTCCTCTCGCCAAACAAGCTGATTATCTTGGGCGTACGCAATAAGCTGAGGTTTTGGAACACTAAGCAACGGACGGATGACTAATTCCGTGCTTTTCAAAGACGAAAGTCCCAATCGGCCGGTTCCGCGGATAAGATTAACTATAGCCGTCTCGATTACGTCGTCCTGATGATGCGCGGTAATAATGGCCTGTGCGTCTGCGGCTCGCCTGACACAATGCAGAAATGCATAGCGCGCAAGCCGCGCCTGTTCTTCGCTTGCCCCCTTACCTAATCGCCCGGCATCAAACACAAAAGGTAGACCATAGGTTTGAGCCAGTTGTTGTACCATCCTCAAATCTTTCTCTGAATCCGCCCGTATTCCATGATCAAAATGTGCTACCACTAATTTCCAAGGATTACCCTTGGAAATTAGATTTTTATGTTGTAGCAGGTGCAAAAGCGAAATAGAATCAACTCCTCCGCTTACTGCCACCACATATCGTCCAGGTCGTACTTCAATTTCCATGCCCTATAATTTTACCAGTGTCGGGTTTATGCTGTTCTGTTATAGCAACCCCAAAATAAAACCTGCATTCTGAGCCGCGCCTCGACGGATAAAAACTGTCATCCCTCCCGCAACGTATCAACAGATATGTTTTAGTCGGCAATGATAGTTTTTGACTCACCGATCCATCAACTCAAAAAAGACATGTTTTGTTTTGAGGTTGCTATAGTCTCTAAGTCAGGTATCCAGGAAGCTCAGATGCAGGAAAATGGCGGCGGCACACATGTCAGCTAATATACCAATCTTTATGTCTGGGTTAGCGGCTCTCAATGGATCAAACCCATTTTTAATTCTTAGCATCAAACCCCCATCAGTATGAGATTGCAAGTACTCGAACTGCTTTTGCAGTAAGGGCAGCCCGTCTAGATAATGCTGCGACCATTGGTACCTAGAAGTTGGAGGCTCCTTATTACCCCTCACGAGTTTGTAATAATCAATTGGGCTTGGGGCATTTTTCGTTTCCTTAGTTACTTCTAATAATTTCTGTGTTTTCTTTAATGAACTAGACCAAGCCACTTCCCGGGCGGCAATCATATTTGCTACGTCTTTATTATCGCCTTTTTTCATAATATTGAGTACGGTATCAATGACTTTATCGGGCTTGGCACATGTAAGTCTAGCGGCCACGACCGGAAACATAATCTCTAATAATCCAAGGTTGATAAACTTGTTGGATTTGTGCCAGTTGCTAGACAGCAGGGCTTCGACCTGCCGACTAAAAATTGAGCGACTGCCCGCTTGCCAGTCGGCAGCGAAGCCTGCGAATACATCGCTTACATTAATTGCGGCTATAATAAAATCTTCAAGAGGTTTGCCTTCGATATCCACGTATCGGCCAGTACAACCCGACTTGTCCGCAATTGCCTCCAGGCAAAAAGCCTTGCATACCAAATTTTGCACCTCACGCGGTCGCAGTTCCATTATTTCCAGCATATCATGCGATATGTTAGGCCGTTCACCATGCGCTATACTAAAACCCGATGTCTTCTAAAAAACCCGTTATTACCATCTGCTCCAGCGCCGCTTTCTATCGTCAAGCCAATGACATAAAAGAGCAGTTGGAAAAACAGGGTTTTACTGTTCTTATCCCGGCCATGGCCCTGAGGATGAAAGAGGCGAATGATTTTGAAGTCAGCCATCACAAGACTTGGTTTGGAGATGCCAATGATTACCACAAAAAGACCGCCCTTATGCGGGGGCACTTTAATGAAGTAGCAAAAGCCGATGCAATTTTAGTCCTAAATTATGAAAAACACGGCGTAGCTAATTACATAGGTGGCAATGTGCTGATGGAAATGGCCCTGGCATTTCATCTGAACCTGCCCATTTTTATACTTAACGAAATCCCTGACCAGTCCTCATTCCTAGAAGAAATCATTGGATTGCAGCCCATAGTACTGCACGGCAAGGTAGAAGAATTACCAGTAAAGATTGAGAAATTAGCGGCTTAAGCAGCGGCAGCTATGATTATAATAGTAGACTTCGGCTCCCAAACTACGCACCTCATTGGGCGTCGCCTGAAGGATATCGGTATCCCCTGTAGCGTAATAGACCCAGACGCAGCCTATACCCAAATAAAGAAAATTAAGCCAGCTGGAATCATACTTTCTGGTGGTCCCGCGTCTGTTTTTGAAAAAGGTGCCCCTACCATCTCAAAACGCATATTCGGACTCGGACTGCCGATATTGGGAATCTGTTATGGTTGGCAACTCATGGCTCAGATGCTAGGAGGCCAGGTTACCGCAGGACAACAAGAATATGGTCCTGCCAGATTGACCATAGCCGATTTTTCCGATTTGTTTTATGGTTTACCCGAAGCCTCTCAAGTGTTTGAATCTCATGGCACATCCGTAGTAAAACTACCCTCGGACTTTCAAGTCCTAGGAAGCACGGAAGACCTGTCATATGCCGCGGTTGGTAATCCCAAAAATAGATTTTACGGCGTACAGTTCCACCCGGAAGCCTTCCACACCAAAAAGGGCACGCAAATCTTAAAGAATTTTGCCACCCGTATCTGCAGCCTGCCCATAAAGACTTCTCGATTGAATACCAAGGAAATGATTGCCCAGATCCAGGAGAAGGTAGGAGACCATAAGGTTATTGGCGCTTTCTCCGGAGGCACCGACTCGGCCGTAGCAGGGGTGCTTACCGCCAGGGCGATAGGCAAACAATTTATCCCGGTTTACATAGATAGCGGCCTTATGCGCGATGAAACCCTGGGGCGTATCAAAAATGACTTCCCGAAGGTTCTAGGGGTCAAGGTCAGGGTCATCAATGCGCGACGCGAGTTCTTGGCGGCTTTAAAAGGTGTCACCGATCCAGAGCTTAAACGAAAGGTCATAGGCGGCCTGTACATTAAGCTTTTTGAAAAAGAGATGTTAAAGGAAGCTGGTATAAAATTCCTGCTTCAGGGCACCACCTACGCCGATTTCATCCATTCCCAAGGTACCAAACGATCCGCCCACATCAAGAGCCACCACAATGTTGGTGGCCTGCCAAAAGATATGAAACTTGAGCTGCTCGAACCTCTGCGCTTCTACTACACGGACCAAGTTCGGAAAATCGGCATGAAGCTAGGTATGCCAAAAGATATGGTCTACCAGCAACCCTTCCCAGGACCGGGCCATGCCGTCCGAATTATGGGCGAGGTTACAGCCGAGCGCCTTAAAAAGCAGGTGCAAGCAGACAACATCGTAGTAGAGGAACTTAAGAAAACAGGCTGGTACGACAAGGTCTTTCAATGTTGGTCTATTATGACGGGCGCTAACAGTACTGCCGTCAAGGGCGACGGCCGCTTTTACGGCGAAGTTATCGCCTTACGCATCATTAGCAGCCGCGACCGAATGAGTGCCGACTGGGCTCGACTTTCCCACAAGGTACTAGCCAAATTGTCAACCCGTATAGTCAACGAAGTCCCCGGAATCTCCCGGGTAGTCTACGACATAACCACCAAGCCCCCCGCCACCATGGAATGGGAATAAGGTCGGCTTATATATACGCAAGCCTTGTGAACAACTCAACTGAAGGAGGCGTCAGGTTGTAGTCTTTTAATTGCTTTGGTTCCAGCCAAATTGTTTCTGCAATATCATCCCCAACCCTAGCTGCTATGTCGTTCGCATTTTTGTCTAATTCTATCCGGTAAACTTTAAAGGTCATCTCGCATAGTACAGTTTCACCGGTTTCTTTAAGGGTTCTATTTGATGTGCCAGTGCCCTTGTCATCTAGTAAGGTGACTGAAGCGTTAGCTATATCAATGCCTACTTCTTCTCTCATTTCTCGCGCTAAGGCTGCTGTCTCTGATTCCCCGACTTCAATGCCGCCGCCTGGTAAGTGCCAACAATCCGCATATACTCCACCTTTTTTGGGGTCTTTTTTGCCAAAAAGGATTTTCCCGTCCTTTGAAACAATAAATCCCACCGCGATATCCCGATGTATCGTCCGCATGTGTTCACTATATAACAAACTAACTGGTCTAGCCGAGCCAAGAGGGGATTCTTGGCTCGGAAAAGGAAGAACAATGCAAGATCCCACCTGAATTTTGGCCACTTGTTTGCCAAAATTTAGGTGGGATTGGAATTGATTCTGACGTGGTAGCAGGGGCGAGATTCGAACTCGCGACCGCAGGCTTATGAGTCTTGCCTTTGACGCTAATGCTAACGACTTCACCAAGGTGTACGAACGAGCATTACTACGTTTTCGTCAGCACTTGATTGGTGCTATTGCCGTCAACTCTAGCCGTCAAACTATTTAATAACTTTTTAATTAAATCAAATGGTAGCGGCGACAGGGTTTGAACCTGTGACCTTAGGCTTATGAGTCCTACGCTCTAACCAACTGAGCTACGCCGCCACGACTGATAACCAATATAGCACGATTTACCCCTGTTGGCTACTAAGAACTTGTGCAACTATCACGGTATGTGGTCGTCAACGTGACACAGCATAATCGAACAGGTTAGGTCACTGTTCCTTACTTATAATAGCTCCGTCGTATAAACCGCCACCCGCCACACTGACCTATATAGTTCGGCGGTTACCAGTATCTTAGCTAATGTCTATCGGCTCACCATTCTTAGCTTGTAGAAACTTAATGCCTTGCTTTTCACAGAATATATTTAGGCGTTCATAAAACTTTTGGCAAATCTCATCACGCCACAGCTAATCGTGGACTGGCAGTACATACTCTGGTTTTAATTCTTCAATAATAGCTGCTGCTTTAGCGGTTGTTCCCCAGGGAGCGGTAATTGGTAGTGCCAAGATCTTTTTAGTCTCAGCAAAGTGATGACTATCGCCTGGACTAGTAAACACGTCTAGGTAATGAATGCCTGTGTTAGCAGGAGGAGCGTCAGCTAACGGTTCCATTGACTCGTGATTAGCACTAAAAAGAGTAGCCAAGTCATTACTGCTTGAGGTTACATTTTTAATTCCTTCTGCCTGTAGCTGCGTTGCTGCTGGTTCGGTGGTAATAATATTAGCTTGGGGAAACTTACTAAGCAACTCCTTAATAAACGGCAAGTACATGTGGTCCCCGTGTTCGTGGGTAATAAGAATATCGTCCAGTCTTTCGAGCTTGTTAAGGTCAAATGAGCCCGAATCCCACGACCAGTCGCCTGGGTCAAATAAACCCACCCTATCAGGTGTTTCAATTAGTACACAGGAATGTGCAAACTTTGTGATTTTCATAAGCTCAACTCCTTTTTCGTTACGGGCTTAATGCCTGATTTATAAAATTGCAGTGTACCAGCAAGCACAGCTAGGCTTGCAGCTTCCTTAAGAGATATATCATCTTGTAGTAAGGCACATGTAGCAGCCATTGTTTGGTCGCCACAGCCTGTTTCATCTCTCTCATTACCAGCTTCAACTTTTGGTATGGGAATATGTGTTTGTTCTGTTTCAGTAAATAGGTAAGCACCATTTACACCGTGCGTAATAAACACATTTTTTATGCCTTTTGCTTGTAGCTTGTTAGCTGCTTGTCGAGCAGTCTCAAAATCAGTAACTTCAATATCGGTCAGCATTTTAGCTTCATGTTCGTTGGGCTTGATTAAGAAAACGCCAGCCTTAATAAGCTCGTCTATGTTATCGCTAATTTGCAAGCCACCTGGATCAAATAAAACTTTCAAACCGTGTTTGTTAGCTTGTTTCACAGCGTATAAGGCGGTATCAAGTGGGCATTCTAAAGTAAGGACTAGGAAGCCACTATCAGCACCTACGGTTTCAAAAAGTGGTGTTGCAGCGTCTATATCACCAGAACTAAAGTCATCACTAATTCCTGGCAACACAAATATCTGGTTGTTGCCTTGCTCATCTACTGGAATGAGTGCAATTCCAGGTAGCTTGTTGGCTTTTTCATAATCAAGAACATTTACATAGTCAGTATTCACGGTTGATTCTGCTAAAGCGTCCATTGGCAGCTTCCATAAACCATAAGGGTCTTTAACCGTTCTGCCGACCATTGCCACAGTATTTTCAGGTACGAGGTGTGCAATCATATCCGCAATATTACGGGACTTACCGCCAGCACCAATAAGCAACTCTTTACCGTATACATGCTGACCTGGCTTTGGGAACTGCTTAATGCCAGTCGCTACTAGATCAGTATTGAGTGAGCCAATGACTATTGTTTTCATTTCTTAACAATCGCTGTAACTTCAATCTCAATCTTTGCACCGTCTCTGGTCATTCTATTTGCTTCGATCATGGTACTTACGGGCATAGCGTTCTTGAAGTAATCGCCCCTGATTGCTGATATTTTGTCAAAGTCGTTCATATCAGTAATGTAAATAACTGCTTTCACGACATCATCTATACTTGCGTCTGCTTGCCCTAGTATCTTGATAATATCTTCAAATACCAGCTTGGTTTGTTCTTCTACATCATCAGTGACTACGCTGTGGTCGTCATTTTTTGGGGCTTGAATGCCCGACACAAAAATCAGGTAATGGTCGCCCAAATCTATTTTCTTTGCAGGAGTATAGCTGCCCCGTGTCTTGTAGTCTTCAGGAAGAATGTCTTTGATAAAATCTTTGCTCATAATTACATAATAACAGGGGTGATTGGAAATAGCTAGAACTCATCTAACAGTAGTGTGGCATAATCATATTCATGATTTGGATACTACTGTTAGTCGGTCACTTGATAGGAATTGTCGGCTACACACTACTCCTTCGTAGGAGTGCTTTGGGTAATCTCAATAAGATTCTTATGGCAGCACTCATGCAAACAGGTATATTTTTGCCGTCCATACTGTTTTTGATATTCGGTAACGTGACTTTTAGCCATAGCCCCTCGGAGTGGTTCTTCCTTGTGTTAGGTGGCTTTATGCTTGCTGGACTGATGATAACTAACGTCTGGGCTTTGACGCACCTTGACGCTTCAATGTTCACTATTCTCTATAACCTACGGCTGCTCATGACAACCGTACTGGGCTTTCTGGTTCTGGGCGAACTACCTACGCCCCTGCAAATAGCTGGCGGTGTAATTATTTTGATAAGTATTCTCATGCTCAATCTACATCGTGATAAACGGTGGCGAAGTAAGGCAATACTGATTGGATTGTTTGCGATGATGTGGTTCAGTCTTCACGCCGTCTTAGAAAAGTACAACTTGAAACACATAGACTTCCAAAGCTATTTCTTCACGTTTGCACTGATAGGTACAATTTTGCTTTGGGGACTGGTTGCTTGCAAACGCATAAATGTCCGTAGCCAAGTCGAACATATAAAGGACAAAAAGATTTATGCTTTGATAGCTACCCGTGCATTAAGTGCCTATGCATACACTTACGCCCTCTTGTACGGCTCATTAGCAGTTACTAACTACGTTAGTGGCATGAGTGTTGCACTGATTGTGCTATTCGGTATCTACATACTCGGAGAGAAAGACGACGTTAAGCAAAAACTAACAGCCGTAGCGGTGGCTTGTGTAGGTCTTACACTTATTCTGCTTGGCCGCTTACTGCAGTAAAATTCTGTTAAAATGGCCAAGAGCTTAAAGGTACAAATCAGCGACTTATTTACTGGAATGTAATCTATCTCAACTTTCGTCAAGTAGCACGTCCTAGACCCCTGTACGTGCGTCTCAGAGCTTATAAGTCGGTTCATGTTTTACCTACTTAATATAAGGAGCAAGGCCGTAGGAATTTTTTTCCCAGATTCTTGACCTCTCAACGTCTTTTCCGTTACCTACATGAGCTGTTGCGACAAGACTGCCATATATGCGACAAACAAAGCCATAAAATAGGCATAGTGTATAATAAGAAGTGTAATAAGTTAGACTTTTACAGAGGCACGTCACGCTGCTAGAGAAGACCGAAGAAGGTACAGTACCGAAGCAAGAGAGGGAGCATAACCCTCAATAACCGTGAAGAAGTAATCTATCGTAAAACTAGCGAGGGCAGCAATGGTCTTATGCGGTTGGCGAACAGGTTGAGCGACGTGTTTGACATTAAAGGTGGTGTCCTTAGACAAGCCCACCCTGTGGTATAGGGCCAGTGTCAGTGTTGACGGGTTGACGGCCTAACGGCGGGAACTATCAGCATAACCTCTACTTCTTCAAGAGTAACGTTCAGACAACTTCTGGCGCTTGGGGATAGTAGGGGTAGTGTCTCAAAATCTCAGAGCCTTCAACAGGAACTGAGGTTATTCTATAGAGAATCCCTGTAGATCGGAGCAAAAAACCAGTTCTCAAACGTGAGCAGCGGCAAAGCCGGTGCGAGAGGCGGTAGCCGGTTGTGTCCATATGTTACGATCTCTATCAATGTAATAAATGTGTATTAACCGTCAACAAGTTCTGTAAAAATCTGTCTAAATTCCGGCGTAGCTCTCTGCTATAATCGCCGGTTTTTTGTTATATAGCATTCTTTCGGCCAGATTTTTGCGGCTGCAACGCCACCTCTCGTTACTTCATGGCCACCGAGTAATCTGACATAAAATCACTAAAAACCCTGCGAAAACGTGCAAGTTTTCGTCAAACCGTCAGATTAACGTATGCTAAAAAATGGTGTGGGTACTTCGTTTTGGTATCTGTATGCCTTGATTATCAATTCTGTGAACTCAGGTTCTTGATTTAAATAGCGGTAAAAACTATCCCTTGAAATTTTATTCTTACGACACGTCTCAGTAACTGAATTATTACGCTGAATGTCGTCGGCAATGTTAATCAAGGTCAGATAAGTTATCTTGTGCCTATTGCTGATATTCTTTTTGATCATTATTAACTCCTAATTTTTGTTTCGTCCATCTCTTTTTATTATGACAGATTGGGTATTCTGCTAGACGTTGTAAACACTTATAATAATTACCAAATGAGCGAAGATACCGATACTGCCAACGATTACGCATTAGCAAGGTTGCTTAACGAGCATGTCATCAAAATATTCAAGCTTTTAGCAGATCATAGAGACATTCCCGATACTACAGAGGTTAACCACAGCTACGTCTTGCTGGCTGATGAGCTAAAACAAATCTATGCACGACAACCTGAACTACAGAAAATCGGTCAGCCTATCTGCTGGCAAGTCATGGATAATCTCGAGATGTTTCATGAAAATATTGGAGAGTACAAAACACTGGCTTGGGATTACTACAATTCAGGGGGTGATTATGGCGAGGAGCATAATGCAAATGTAACCACGCTCTGCATTAAAGCTAACATTCGTGAGCCAATATTATCGTCAAAAATCGAAAACCTACTGGCTGAAGCCAATAAGAATTATGCCCAATTTAAGTATGAACTGGACAAGATGTACGCTACGCTATCTATCGAATATGTTTCGGGTAGACCAGTGGTGTCTGTCGGTGATGAGCAGTATTATCTGTCAGCAATGCGTGATGGCTTGGCACTAACAGTTATTTCATACTGCCTAAAGCATTATCCTGATAAACAAATAGACTTAAAAACTCTTAAATCTGAATTAAATGAAGCACAGATAAGTGCACCCGGACTGAATAATCTTCGTGAGAACATTCGCAACTCTCATTTTGGTGATAAGAAGTCGCTTAGCCCCTTTGTTCAAGCATTTCCTAAGGTAATATTGGTCAGGAAAACGACTGAACTGAGTGATGAACAGCTAGAAATAATCAAACTGGCGGACTCATAAAAGATTTTCGGAATACTTCGGAATAACTGCTCGATTTTTCATAACAACTCGGCATTGACGGATTTATTTTATATGGTCTGGGATAATTAGAGTATAACCATTTGAGTTAGAAAACTTGGTGGTGAAAAACTAATTAATAAATGAACGAAACGGTAGAGCACCCCGCTCTAACGGCTTGTTCAGTGCGCCCAAAAATATTAACCAAACGAGGAGAAATTTTGACAAATAAAGTGAATTATACAGATAAGCATTGACAAATATTTACAATTAACTAATAATGGAGATTAACATGGTTAGATATAAATTTCATACGGTCCAGGAAGTTGCAGACATTCTGCAAGTCCACTGGCAAAGTGTACTCACCTACATCAAGAGCGGTAAGCTAGAAGCCGTGAAGTTGGGTAAGGGCTATCGCATAAGCGAAACAGCATTACAGAAATTTATTGACGATCACTCTACGAGGAAAAAGCGATGATGAAAGCACTAAATTTACAAGACTACCCGAAGCTGTTAACGGTGTCAGAAGCCGCAAAAGAACTTCGCATAAGCAACTGGTTGCTATATGAACTGATGAGAAAAGGCCAGCTCAAGACATTAACCATTGGAGCCCGGAGGTTGATTGCTGCTGATGATTTAGCCAATTTTATAAATGAACGCAAGGAGCAAGAATATGAAACGTAGACGGGGTGAGGGAACGGTATATAAGCGAAAAGATGGACGGTTTGAGGCGGCGGCTTACGTACATACGCCAACGGGTATCAGTCGAGTTCACCGTTATGCTGCTACACGAACCGAAGCAGAGGCAATATTGGTTGAGCTAAGGAATAAAAATAGGAGTGGCTTACTATCAAACACAAGAGAACAGAAATTGGGCGATTATCTGGATTATTGGCTAACAATAACTAAAACAAAGTTACGTCCAAACACCCATCAATGTTATGAGACTATAGTAAGGCTTTATCTCAAGCCAGGACTAGGTAATAAATGCTTAGCTAAACTTAGCGTTGCAGATGTTCAGTCACACATACAAAGTCAACTTAAATTAGGAGTGTCTAATCGTACAATTCAAAAGCAGCGACTGGTCTTATCAGCCGCTCTCAAACGTGCGGAACACGAAGAAATTATTAGCAGGAACGTGGCACGACTTGTTGAAATACCGCAATATCGGCCAAAAGAAATTGTACCCTGGAACGCAAATCAACTACGCATATTTTTAGACTATGCTAGTAACGACCCACTCTACCCAATATTTGTTTTGCTATCTTTGTATGGACTAAGAACAAGTGAAGCGTTAGGTTTATCCTGGCATAACATAGATTTTGATAATAAAGTTATTCAAATACGGCAACAGCTACAGTATTCCGACAAGTCATTTCATTATTCGGATTTGAAAACTCAAGCTGGACGGCGTGACTTACCGCTACTCGATATTACTCGTAAGGTTTTGCAGAACATTCCCCGAACCGATAGTGGACCGTTACCAGATCTAGTATTCAAGACAATAAATGGTAATCCGATTGATAGACGGAACTTACTTAGGTCATTTAAGCGTATTAGCAAACACGCTGGTCTACCGTTGATTAGAATGCACGACTTACGGCACACAGCCGCCACAATTCTGAAAGATATTGGCGTACAAGCACGGGACACTCAGCTTATTTTAGGTCACGCCCATATCACGACAACCCAGCAGATTTACCAACATTCTGGCTTAGAAGAACGTGGTTTGATATTAGAGCGATATGAGCAGAAATTAGTAAGTATAAGTACCTCTAGCCGTCAATTTCAGCCGTCAAGCGATATATATGAGCAAGAAATATCTAAAGATAACTTCGGTAGTAGTAGGTTAATTCAAGCCCCTAACCCCAAGCTTATGAGTCCTGTGCTCTGACCAACTGAGCTACCCTGCCATATAAGTCTGCAAATATAGCATACCAGTTTGTGAATCAATGGATAGATTCACAAAAGCCCCAAGAAGGTTTGGGGCTTTTGGTAGATACTAGGTAGTATCCACGATTATGACGCGGCGTTTGGCTCTTTGGGCGTGGCGTCGCTTCTTTGCCGCTTGTTTTACCGGCATGATGTCTTGAATTAACATCTTTTATTCTCTTTCTTTTTTATTTTGCAGGCATCATTTCACTGGCTACAGTTTTTAGTGTAAATAGGAAGTTGTTTAGGACTTACAAACCGGCCAGAACGGCATCGATCTGCTTGATTTTTTGGTCGGTTGTTGGCACAAATTCATATGCCAATCCCGCGAATGTCGCAGCTTTCATCGTAATCCCCCTTCGAATAAATTTAATTGTATAGCAACTTTTGGGCGTTGCCAATAATGGTTTTGTTAATTTTTGTTTGTGATCACGAAACATTTACTATTATACATAAGTTTGCTAATAAGTCAATAGTATTATTACCCGAATCTAAAAACCCATCCATACCTGATAGCCCAGTAAAACCCGCAGATA
>CAZWFS010000008.1:0-22937 GCA_964633325.1 uncultured Candidatus Saccharibacteria bacterium
AGTAAGGCTCTGGATGAAGTTAAGGAAAAACTGGCTGAACTGGAACTTTAAGACAATGAGCAGGGAGCATATAACAGTGAGCAGAATAAATTTAACCAACGAAATACATACAAGGTTCCCTGTTCGCTGTTCTCTGTTCTCTGGAGCGGAGCGACCCGATGCATAGACACGGTTATCAAGGAACGAAATTTGGACGAGAGAAAGATCCGCGACGCGCCCTGATAAAAGGGCTCGCTGATTCCTTGATCAAATATGAATCAATAGAAACCACATTACCCAAAGCTAAAGAAGTAGTTCCCTATGTTGAAAAGCTTATTACCAAAGCTAAAAAAGGCGGCTTGCATAACAGGCGCCAGATTATCAGCGAGCTACAAACCATCGCCAGCGCCCATAAACTAGTTGATGAAATAATACCAAAACTGAGCGCCCGTAATAGCGGACATCTACGTATAGTGAAGGGTGCCACTAGGCGCGGTGATAACACTCAACTAGCTAGAGTGAGTTTTGTTGATGATCTAAAGGAAGCACCTGTTGCTAAAGCTCGCGAAGCAGCCACGGTAAAGAAGCCCGTCTTAGACAAAAAACCAGCTATGGATGAAGCTCAGGCCAAGGAGAGCGTGAAATGATAAAAACATATAGCGCTAAACCTGCAGAAGTATTACGTAAATGGTATGTTATAGACGCTTCGGAAGCTCCTCTGGGACGTATTGCTACCACTACGGCCGCTTTGCTTCTTGGGAAAGGCAAACCCAAGTTTACCCGCCATATCGATTGCGGTGACCATGTAATTATTATTAACGCCCAAAACCTGGTGGTAAGCGGAAACAAACAAGAAAAGAAAATATACTACCGGCACAGCAATTACCCTGGTGGTTTAACTCAAAAGACACTGCGAGAGAAGATGGAACAAGATCCTACCGACGTAATCCGACTAGCTGTCCGTGGCATGTTACCGGTCAACAAGTTAAGGCAGAACCGACTATTGCGCCTAAGAATATACAGAGATGCGGATCATGGTCACGAAGCACAGAAACCAGAGATATTCTCTGTAAAGGATAAAGTATGAAGTATGAATACAAAGTAGGCTCAAGCTTGTTTCATTCTTCATATTACATCCTACGACTTAAAGGAGAACTGTAATGGCTAATAATTATTTTTATGCTCTCGGAAGACGCAAAAGCTCGACTGCACGCGTCAGATTGACCTCCGGCAAAGGGGAGATCACTGTCAATGGTAAAACAGCTCAAGATTATTTTGCTGGCAGCGCCTACTTACTAAATGAACTCAAGCAACCTTTCGTCGTGCTGGAGCTAGAGAACAAATACAATATCTCAGCTGTGGTGAGCGGTGGAGGACAGCACGGCCAAATAGAAGCCATCAGGCTTGGCATAGCTAAAGCCCTCGTAGAGTTAAATGCCGACCTCAAAACTACCCTCAGAAGAGCGGAACTGTTAGGACGAGACCCACGCCAAAAAGAACGCAAAAAGTTCGGCCTAAAGGGCGCCCGCAAACAACGCCAATTCACTAAGCGTTGACATATATTGACAAGCGTGTTAATATAAATCCTATGTCAAGTTTAAGGACAAGCAACTCATATTGGTTTATCGACACTACCCGTGGCGGTTTGCTTCATATGCTCGCATAAAATAACATCGAAATTATCGAAAAAACCGCCACCAATAGGCGGTTTTTTAATATTTTAGGAGAGTAATAATGAATTCCATGGTAATGATCGAACATCCTGAACTCAGCGTTGGACAGCTATGTCAGGAAATAAGGAACCCCACAGCGCCGATAAAACGCAGTACTCACGTTGGAAATCAACCTCCACATGAACTACTACTCATGACTGAATTCCCTACAGGTATTGGCATTTTAATGGTAGATACAATTCAGGGAAATGATAGATATAGCTTACCTAGAGATATCATCTTAGACCGTGAGCGAGTGTTGTTATGTAGTAAGCAAGAAGCAAGCGGCAGAGTGGTGGGTTCTATTGCGGTAAGTAAAGATGAAGTACCTGAAGATTTAGATTTGTGCTGTGAACCTGAATTTGGCGAATCGCTCAGCGCGTTTCATTCACGGGCTATAAACTTACTGAAACCCAATAATGCTCCAGAAACTATGAGTGCACACTTTGCTCGACACCCTAGCATTCTCCGAACTGCTTTAAACCAAATTCATCTGCATGGTGAGACCATGTGCCGAGTAGATGATACTGGAAGAATATCGATTTGTGGCGATGAAAGCGTGGATCAGGTAGGGGTATTCGGCATGAACGATGAATCTCCGCCAACCGAGGGTCTATTACCACCCCTGAACGGGATGATGGTCATTGATATGCTTATTTCGGCGGTTGCATTAGACTCAGATAAAACAATTCACCTAGCGGGACCAGATATGATTAGATATACAAGGGATCGGACTCGTATGGAAAACGTAGGTATGATTATTGGCAAGACTGCTGCTGAACTGGGGGTGCTTGTTTCTAATCATTGCTACCAAGTAGTTGATATTACGGGATTGAAGCGTGTCGTGCCAACAGCCACCCACGCCTCACAGCACCAACTTCTGCGCGCACGTAGTGTAGTTAATGTAGATCTAGATAAGCACGCTGACGAACCATGTGGCAGTATATAATGATGAGAATGACCATAGATGAGCTAATAGAACGATCCAAAAATCGGGATAAGATTGATTTTGATAAAATTCCCTGTCTAAACAGTCCAGACCCACTCGTAGCAGTGGCCGCAAACAGCCGCTTGATAGTAGAACCTATCTGGGAAAAGCCGATTGATGAACTGGAAGGGCCGCTTTATCAGGAGTACATTAAAGAAAATCCAGGATATGATTCCATATACCTTCGACAAGAAGTATTAAATCGCTTATTAAAAGCGGCGGAAAACCTTCCTGCGGGCCTTAAGTTAATATTACGCGCGGGCCATCGGCCGATTGCTGTCCAAAATAAGCTGCTTAATTCTCTAACAGTTGAATACTTTAAGAATAATCCGCAGGCTAATGAAAAAGAAGCATTGACATTTGTCAGGACTTTCATAAGTGATCCAGCAATCGCCCTACCTCCCCATTGTTGCGGGGCGGCAGTGGATGTCGACATCTATGATTTAAATACAGGACAGTTAATCAATTTTGGCTGTCCGATTAATACAGATTCTGAAATAGCTTTTTTACATTCAGATAAAATAAGTAAAGAACAATACAATAATAGAATTGCTTTGCTTAAAGCGATGCTCTTGGCTGGCTTTGCAAGTTATTATGGAGAATGGTGGCACTTTACGTACGGCTCCCAGAGTTGGGCACATTTCTACAAAAGACCCGCATCGCTTTACGGACTGGTTGAGCCTACACTATAATGGAAAGAAATATGACTAAAACAGTAATTTTGACCGGGCTTCGGGCTAATGGGGAGCTGCACTTAGGCAGTTACCTGGGTGCTATGCTGCCTATGGTACGGCTGCAACAATCACTAACTGAAGACCAACAACTCAATATGTTCGTGGCAGATCTGCATAGTTTTACCACGCCCATCGATCACACAACCCTATACCAAAATGTTATACAGAACGTACGTTTTTATTTAGCTGCCGGAATTGATCCAAAACATACCAGAACAACCTTATATAGACAAAGTTTTGTTCCGGCGCATGCTGAACTAGCTTGGATCCTTGAATGTTTCACGTATTTTGGAGAGGCAAGTCGAATGACCGAATTCAAAGATAAGAGCGAAAGGCTGGGTCATAAATCAGTTAGCGCCGGATTGTTTAATTATCCTATGCTGATGGCAGCCGATATTTTTCTATACGAAGGTACATATGTGCCTCTAGGAGATGATCAGAAACAGCATATTGAGCTGATACGCACTATTGCCCAACGGCTTAATAGCAAATTTGGTGAAGTGGTAACTGTACCGGCCAGTTGGGAGGATCAACTTAAGTTCGCGCGACGAGAAATCAGTGTCCGTATTCATAGTTTGACGCATCCAGAAAACAAAATGAGCAAGAGTATTGACGATCCTCGTGGAACCATAGGTCTTTTAGACGAGCCTAAGTTGGCATATAAGAAAGTAATGGAGTCGACTACTGACTCCTTTGGCAATATTGATTTTAATTTTGATCGACAACCAGGAATCAGTAACTTACTGCAGCTTTCTGCTCTTTTAGCTGACAGGCAGTTGGACGACGTAATATCAGAGTGGAAGGGCAAGAGTAGTTACAGCGATCTCAAAAATCAAGTCGCAACACTAGTAGAGAAATTTTTGAAGACCTTTCAAGAAAGCTATCATAGTACAACAGACGCCGAAGTTGAGAATATCTTATCTCGGGGGGAAGAAGAAGCCCGTATGATTGCTAGCATAACACTACAACGTGTGCAGCGGGTAGTTGGTTTGCGCCGTAATTAAAATTATGTCTAAGTCTATTGTTACGGATGCTGATGGCGGGAAACGCTTTGACACTTATGTAGCGGAGCATTTGCCTCAGTTAAGCAGGGCTTCGGCACAGAAATTAATAGTAGGTGAGCTAGCGCTGGTTAATAAAAAGCCGTCTAAAACAGGTTACAAACTGCGCGTAGGGGATGAAATTACTATAAATTACCAGCCGAAATCTATCCCGCTTATTGAACTGCCAGTTATTTATCAAGATGCTGACTGCATGGTTATAAATAAGCCTTCCGGTGTTTTAACGCATAGTAAGGGTGCCTTTAATCCTGAAGCAACAGTCGCAACCTACGTACAAAAATACATGAATAATATGGAGGGCGACCGGGCGGGGATAGTACACAGGCTGGACAGGGCCACATCGGGCGTAATTATTTGCGCTAAGAATCCAGATGCACTATCTTGGTTGCAAAAGCAATTCTCGCTTCGTAAAGTCAAAAAACTATATATGGCCGTAGTGTCGGGAGTACCCGAACCCCAAAGCGCGTTAATTGATATGCCGATAGAAAGAAACCTTAAAAAACCTAGGACTTTTAAAACTAGTAGCGGCGGAAAACCGGCAACAACTGAATTCCGGATCCTAAAATCATCAGATAAGTACAGCTTGATAGAACTAAAACCCTTTACAGGCCGCACCCATCAACTACGTGTTCATTTGAATCAAATAGGCCATCCCATAATAGGAGACGTTATGTATGAAGGCCAACCGGCTGAAAGGCTTATGCTGCATGCGTATTCGCTGGAAATTACCCTGCCAAACCGGGAGCGTCATGTCTTCAAGGTTGATACGCCGCCAATTTTTAGCAATATGATGAATCAACAAAAATGAAAAACCTGTTGCTGCAAAGTAAAGTCCACAAACAGCTGCTAGATTTTATAACCAAACCGTCACACGCCTTAATAATAATTGGCCCTGATGGCAGCGGTAAAAGGACGGTCGCTATGGAGCTGGCTATGGAGCTGCTGGAACTTGAAAATGAGGATTTATTTGTCACTTATCCATATAAATTTATTTTGGAGCCCAAGGATGGTGTGCTTTCTATCGCGGCAATCCGTGAGTTGCAAGATATGCTACGGCTTAAGACAATCGGCAACAATCCCATCCGCAGGGTCATCATAGTTGAATCAGCACATGCGATGGGTATAGAAGCGCAGAACGCATTTTTGAAGATGCTAGAGGAGCCACCAGCCGATACAGTTATTATACTGTGTGTAGTTGGTAGTCAGAGTATGCTTAGTACCATTTATTCGCGCAGCCAACAGATCAGCCTTCAACCAGTAGGCCAGGACGAGGCAATAGATAGATTTAGCAAGCTAGGTTATTTACAATCAAACATTAAAAAAGCTTATCATTTAAGCGATGGCCAGATAGGATTGCTAGTTGCTTTACTTAGCGAGGACCAAAATCACCCCTTAGTGTCTACCATCAACCAGGCAAAGGATATCTTTAAGGCCTCTACATTTGATCGACTTACCATGATAGATGGGCTTTCAAAGCAAAAAGAAGGCCTTTTATTATTACTCCAGTCTATGCGTAGGGTGGCCTCTGCGGCTTTATTGCAAGCCAGTGCTAATGACCGACTAAAAGAAGTGAAGCGCTGGCACAAGGCGCTTGTGAGCGTCGAAAAAGCTCATAAAGCGTCATCAATGAATGCCAACAGTAAGTTACTACTCACTGATTTATTCCTTAACGTTTAAGTTTGTTATACTAACAAGATAATGCTTGAACTGTTGTTGGTGGCCGCTTTTGGTACGTTCGCCTTGCGAGCCGCTAGATTCCGAGATGAAGACTTGGCTGAATTACCTAAAAAAATTAGCGACAAGATTGGCAAATTGTGGGACATTGCTCACCAGGGTATGCGCGAAAATCGTCTACTTCGGGCTGAAAAGGCATTGCTTACTATTCTGAAGATTGACGAAAAGAACGCAGCCGCTTATAACCGACTAGGTATTTTATATGCCAAACAAAAAGAATTTAAAGATGCTATTGATTGTTTTGAAATAGCATCCAGCATAGAATCTACATCTTCCAGTTTGCATAACCTTGGGCTAATCTACTATGAAACAGAGAATTATCAGAAAGCGGCCGTAGCTTTCGAACAAGCTTTGAAGTTGGAAGACGAACTAGCCGCACGGCATGTAGCTTACGCCAAGGTACAGGAAAGACTAGGCAATGATAAGTTAATGTTTCAGGAGCTGGAACGCGCTGCCGAGCTTGAGCCAAATCAAGAAACCTATGGACTCCTCCTTCGTGCTTATGAATCCCGTGGTATGCAAGCCCAGGCTGATCAAATAACTGAAAAATCCAAAAAGCTAATCACTCATTCCAGCCGCCCAAAACGGATCATAAGGCCCAAACGAGTTGTAGTTTAACCCCTGTTTTGTTACACTTTGCAGGATAATGCCGGCATAGCTCAGTGGTCAGAGCAGCTGTTTTGTAAACAGCAGGTCGTGGGTTCGACTCCCTCTGCCGGCTCCATACATAGTGAATCGACCAAATCCACGAGAGCATTCGTGAATTTGAAAGGAGATGACTTAGTGGGATAATAAATAGTGTCGAGCAAACTTGTTTTGCCTGCAATATGGTCATCACACCATTACGCATCGACGTGCAGGGATGACGGAGTGGCCAATCGTACCTGACTGTAAATCAGGCGGCTTATGCCTACGGGGGTTCGAATCCCTCTCCCTGCACCAAACTTAATCACTATGCAAAAAATCTCGATCGTTACCGGTAATTCAGGAAAAGTTCGTGAATTACAAGCTATGGCTATGGGCAAGCTTGAATTTACTATGCACGATCTTGATATAGACGAAATTCAAAGCCTTGATCTGGAGGAAATTGTTAAAGATAAGGCCCGTAAGGCTTACAGACAAATTAAAGCGCCGGTTGTTGTTGATGATGTCTCTGCGGGACTTACCAGCTTAAAGGGACTACCTGGACCATTTATAAAATTCTTTAACAGAATACTCGGTGGAGATGCTTTATATCAATTAGCAAAGTCTGCCCAAGATACTGTGACTATTACTTGTATTGCCGCTTACTATGATGGCAAGCAATATGTACTGGGGACAGGAACTATAAAGGGAACAACTGTAGTCCCGAGGGGAGAAAATGGTTTCGGCTTCGATTCGGTTATTATTCCTGAAGGGCACCACATAACTATGGCTGAAATGTCTGATGAAGAAAAAATCCTTATCAGTCATCGAGGCAGAGCATTTAGATCATTATTGGAAAAACTTGAGATATTAAAATAACTCCAACCTCAGCAAGTTTGCCACACTTCTGTATCATATAGCTACGCATCTCTTTTTTTGTTACACTACCGAGGTTAATGCAAGCCATCTTAGCTCAGGGGTAGAGCACCTCCATGGTAAGGAGGGGGTCTCGGGTTCAAATCCCGAAGATGGCTCCAGTTTGATATTCCCCATCTAATCTGTTAAGCTTTCTATAATATGGCGAAAAAAGGTGAAAAGCGCAGAGTTATAGGGCTGGTTAGCGAAGAAAGCGGTGGCCGGCATTATTACACTACCAAAAATTTCCAGAATAGTCCGGATAAAATTCAACTGAAAAAATACGACCCCATTTTGCGAAGGCATGTACTGTATGTAGAAACCAAGAAAAACCTTGGTCGGAACGAAGTTAAGCCTCGGCGTTAATAAAATAACCTTGGGTTCAAACTCAGAAATTCGTCATAACATTGCTTTTGGTACATGTGAACCGGTTTTATTAATCAAGATCAGCGTAATCTAAAATTGTATTGATAAGCTCCGCGTGGCTCCATACCAGTGGCGTTACGCTTAGAGAGTGGCCGTCTTCTGGATCAAATTGCTCGCTTAATACGCCACTTGGCTGCACACGCGACAGCGCCCATTCAATTAATTGCGCCCCTTCATCTTTGCGGCCACTACTAATGTAGTATTGGGCCAACCACATAGTGCAGACAATCCAAGGGTTGCCCTTATACTGCTGTTTTGCTAAAAAGTAATCATCATGCTCATACCTAATAACCCCACCAATAGGGGAGGTATTGAACAAACGCCTCTCCACTGTGCTCGCTGTGTCATTTAGCCTGGGGTCATTAAGAGGTAATTGCGCGAACATGAACGGTCCATATAGGCTTGAGATGTCTATGGCGTCATCGTAGGCGAGGTTACCATTATCTTGCAGTAAAAAACCTTTTCGAAAATAGCCGTCAGGGTGATAAAGAGCATCAAGAGCCGTCTTGATTTGTTCTAGGGTCTTTTGCCAGGGCAGGGAATCTTCTTCATGCCCGGCGACTGAAGCCATTTGGGTAGCTGCACTTAGGGCTTTTATTACCGTGCTTACAGTGTAGGTTGACGTCATGAACTTCTGCTCCCATAAGTCATAGCTAGCATGCGGCAAGCCTGTGGCACTATCGATAAACTTGGTTATGAATTTAACACAAGGCAAGATAAAACTTTCATACAACTCGATTATGAGCGCCTCGTCCTTACTGGCTTCGTAATATTCCCCCAGCATAAATAAGGTAATGGCTGTCTCGTCTTCTTGGATGGCCAGCTCCCTGTTCCGTCCATGAAGTAATGGATGCCACGTGCTGCCAATAGCGCGATCCGGCTGATATTTATGCATAAGATATCCGTCCGGATGCATAGTGTCATGGGCAAAAATAAAAAATTTCTTAGCCTCTTCGTATAGCCCAAGTCTAATAAGCGGCCATATGGCATAAGCAGCATCACGTGGCCAACAGTAGCAGTAGTAGTCGCGTCCATAGTTAAATATGCTGGAGTCACCGCTTGCCAAAATTGACCCCCTAGCATCGCAATGCGCCTTGATAACAAGTAAGCTCTTTTGGACCGCAGTCCGATGATTTTCTGGCAAGCCTTGAAGCTTAGCTATACTTGGCTTCATCCAATTTTCAAAATACTTCGCTGTCAAAGTCAGTCTAGCCTCCACTGAACCGTCTTTCAGATGTTCATGTATTGCCTGTATTTCGTTTTGACTGCTGCCAGCGATAATCCAGTAATCTATATCAATGTTGCCGTCCGGACTTAATTGACGCTGGAAACGAAGCACGCTGTCTACGCCTCCGTGTTCTATTGGATTGTTGCTAAGCTCGCCATCTTCCGCGTCCATAAATGTACCGGCTTTACCCTCTATACGGTAATTGCCAATGGCATATTGATCAAAGTCCACTCCATCTGTAAACTTTCCCGCAATAAGCAGACAACACCTGCCTTTATAGTCCAAAATATAACGACCATCAGGCACGAACATAGCAGTATCAGCACGTCCGGCACGGGAAATCTGAAATACCTGATGAAAGAATACCCGTATATCCCGCTCACTGTCTTTGTCGTTGGTTACTTTTAGTCGCCTTATAAACACATCCCGTACGTTATCAACAAAATCATTAAATATAAGCGTGACCCCTAGATTTTGCGATTTCATAGTAACTCGGCTAATTAAAGCTTCAGGTAAAAAATCTACCGTAACTTGCCAAGTACCGTCATCTGTCCAACTGAACTGGCCATCAGCCCATACAGCTAACTTATGCTGAGAGCTACGAGCGTTCGTAAGGTTATCCAGACCTACATATGGATAGTAAAAATCATGTACAAGCCCATTTTCGTCCAAACCCACCATCAAACTTCCATTACTTAGCATGACAGGCCTACCCACAATTTTCCTCCGGCAAATTAGTAGACAGTCCAAGCAGAGAGGTTCTTATAGCTGTTAGATGTAAACTGTAAACTGTAAACTGTTTTGTCATACTTCCACGCCTTTTTCTGTGAGTCGATACTTAAGGTCGTGCCATACGTTCATGAATGCAATAAATGCCTCATAGGGTGTTTCGTAGGGGCTGAAATAGGCATGAATATCACCATCGTTAAACCATTTGGTGCACATATAATAAAAATGGTCGGACGTCTGCAGCTTCCGCCAGTCATCAATCAAAGCCAAATCATTAGTCCGAATAATCTGATCCTGCAAACTGTAAATGGCTTTGATAGCTTGCTGCTGCATATGATTTCCTAGCCAGGCGCTAAGATCCCGTTCAGTATCCGCCCAGGTGATAGTCTCCGCCACGTCTACTTGGTCCACAGGGTCGTAGGCATCAATAGCCTCGCTTATTGTCATGAAAGTGTTGCCCGGTGTCTTTAGCCATTCAGCCGGCAAATGATTTAAGAAGTCAAAAATGCCTGTTTCATCCCACTGGTGTTCACCGAAAGTTTCGTAGTCCATGAACAAGTTGAAATTAGTAGAGTCGCCCGTTTCATTTAACCAATGCGTAAATTTATCGGCAGTTAGGGGCCACTCAGACCACTCACGGTCCCCGAACCGGAATGCGATATCATCACTTAGCTTATAATTTTTCATCAGAAGGCGAATCTGATTGGTATAAATTGGTCGATACATGTAGTTTGGTGATCTCCAGCCAAGTATTGGATCCCAACCCTCAGCTAGGATGCCCTTGTAGCCAGCTTTATCCGCCCAATGGGCAAGGTCATTGTTGTAGCTAAGCTCAGTATTTCGGAATATAGCGGGGGTTAGTCCGAATAACTCCCGAACCTTCCGCTTATGCATGTCCACTTGCATTTCGAACTCAGCCCTGGAATAGAAGAAAGCTAAAGAATGATGGTATGTTTCCGCAACAATCTCAACACGTCCGGTAGATGTCAGGTCTTGGAAGGACTTGAGGGCCTCTGGAGACCACTTTTCCAGCTGTTCCAGGACCGTACCGGTTATGGATAGGCTTAGCCTAAATTCGGGGTGGCGGTTTAAAAGCTGCAAAAGCCTTTGATTCGTGGGAATGTAGGATTTTTCTGCCACCTTGTGCATAATTCGCACATTACTTGTCCGATTCTCATAATCAGCATCGAAGTAATTATGGTTAGCTCCAGCGTCAAATACCGAATAATGCCTGACACGATAAGGCTGATGGACATGAAGATAAAGGACGATCGCCTTGCTCATGCCGCCACTAATTCCTTACTAGGGCCACTATAAATTTTAATTAAGTTAGCTGCCGAGTCTTTCCAAGACAGCCTGTCATACTCCTTCAGAACATTAGCACGGATTTCATCTCTCAATGAGTCATTACGAACAACGGCTAGTATTTGGTTAGCCATTTCGTCTATATCCCAAAAATCTACCTTCAAGCTGTTTTTTAGTACCTCCGCAACACCAGATTGTTTGCTTATTAGGGAAGGGGTACCATAGCCAGCTGCTTCCAAAGGAGTGAGCCCAAAAGGTTCAGAAATTGAGGGCATTACGAAAAGGTCGGCCATCGCAAAAGTATCGCGCCAGTTTTTGCCGCGCTGAAAACCGGCAAATAGTACATTGTTACTTATACCTAGCTCGGCGGAGAGCTCTATAAGTTCATAATATTGTTCCCCGGAGCCTACTATTAAAAACAGCGTTTTGGGCTCTTTTTCTATAACCGACTTGGCTGATCGCAATAAGTTAGGCAAGCCCTTCTGAATCGTCAACCGGCCAACATTGGTAACGACTCTATAACCTTCTTTTTGCATTGTTGTCAGGTATCGGTAGACATTATCACCACTAAGAGGCTCAACGTCTTGCGTGTCAATACTGTTATGCACCACCTCAATCTTGTCCACCGGGATCCCGTATTCGCGATTTATTGTCTTTTTCGTATGTTCACTGACTGCTATCACTCGGTCTGCCAATTGCATCGCAGTATATTCAATATCGCGTACGAGCGGGTTACCATTTTTTCCTCCAGCGCGATCTGGTTCTAGGGCGTGGACATGAGCAATCATAGGACGGCCAGTTAATTCCTTGGCGCGCAAGGCGGCACGGAAAGTTAGCCAGTCGTGCGCATGAATAACATCAAATTCTCTTGTCTCAACAAGCCTGGCTACAGATTGTTCATAGACCAGCTGCTGGCCGTATATGTCTACCCATTCCTCGCTACCATCATTATGTATATATTTGTAGCTGTCGTAAGCGGTTCCGGCTTTTATCACCTCGATCACTCCTTGAGGATGTGCCGGCGTAATGTCCATAAAATCAATATTATGCTCTGCCGTGTATGGCAGTACGAATTCTATGTTGACACCCCTATTTGATAAGGCCTTGCACATCTGATAACAAGCCACACCAAGACCACCACTGTTATGAGGGGGAAGTTCCCACCCGAGCATTAAAATTTTCATTTTTTGCTTTTATTTTATTATTACTGTTTTATTTTAATCAGTTACAATTATAGAGAACTCTCTTGCAAACCACAAGCTTTTTATCAAACCGTACAAATATTAAATTTTGCCTACCTTAGAGTTAAAAAAGCTACCTTAATACTCCAGACAGAATGGAAAATATACTGATTTGGCAGGGGCACGTGGAATCGAACCACGATCTAGGGTTTTGGAGACCCTTATACTAACCGTTGTACTATGCCCCTATGGCAATGGTTAGAATAATAATCCAAGTGAGCCGGTATGTCATCTTTAAGTCCTCTTTTCAAGCTAAATAGAATCTGTTATACAATAGGGTTATGAACAAAATGAGTTTAAGCAAGAAGGCCTTGATAGTGTTGTACGGCTTTCCTGGTTCCGGGAAGACGCATTTTTCTCGCGAGCTATGCGAACTTATAGGCGCAGCACACGTACAGGGAGACCGTATACGTCACGAACTATTCGAATCGCCTCGGTATGACAAGCAAGAGAATGATGTCGTTACCCATCTTATGGAGTATATGACTGAAGAGTTCCTTAATGCTGGTATCAGCGTAGTATTTGATATTAATGCTATGCGGCTGAGTCAAAGGCGTAGCCTACGTGATATGGCCAGACATTCCGGAGCAGTACCTATACTGATCTGGCTTCAAATTGATACTGAGAGCGCTTTCCAACGCACCGCACGTCGCGATCGTCGCAAGAGTGATGACAAGTATGCCATGCCATATACCAAAGAAAGTTTCGAGAATCAGATCCGCTATATGCAGAACCCGAAAGACGAGGATTATGTGGTCATCAGCGGTAAGCATACTTTTAATACACAGCGTAACGCAATCATGAAAAAACTGTATGATATGAGGCTAATTAACGTGGACAGCGCCAGCGCAAATGTTGTAAAGCCAGGAATGATAAATCTTATACCAAACCCCTTAGCCGGGCGGGTCGACCCCACAAGACGTAATATAGTAGTCCGCTAAACGAAAGGTAATCTATAATTTATGCCAGTCAAAAGGCTGGAAATTCCCGATATCGGAGCTGTAGTCCTAAGTAAACGGCGTGGTGCACGCTCTTTGCGTTTAACTATCGGAGCTGGTGGGATTATTAGAGTTACCTTACCGCCCTGGGTTCCGTACAAAATGGGGGTGGACTTTGTGCTCAATAAACACGATTGGATAAAACATCATAGGCCGCAGCCCAGTCCGCCATTGCAAGACGGTGATCATATAGGTAAGGCTCACCGCTTAAAATTTGTAGACAATCCGTTGAGCTCACGTATAAATGGACGGATAAATGATGGTGAGGTACGTGTAACTTACGGTTTTCGCAAATACTCATGGCAATGTGCTGATGTTCAGTTAATTACTGAACGCACCTGCATCAGGGCTCTAAAAATTCAGTCTGAACAATTATTACCAATTCGTACTAGGCAATTAGCAAATAAATACGGATTTACGTATAAAAGTGTCACTATCAAACAACTGAGGGCAAGATGGGGGAGTTGTAATAATTTAGGGCAACTTACATTCAATCTGTTCTTGATACAGCTGCCCTGGCAACTGATTGACTATGTAATTATGCACGAATTGCAACATACTGTGATATTGAAACATGGGCCACACTTTTGGAGCGCAATGAAGCGGCACACTCCTGAAGTGGCAGCTTTCAGGAAGGCCATAAAGCAGCACCAACCACAGCTTCTAAATGCCAATGCCCTGTATGACGCGGTAGGTGCCCCACCTACTCCTCAGGACACGTAGCATTCTGTGGCATAATACGCTTATGACTTCGCCGACCATCATCAACCCGCCTAATGATGCGGAACTGGAGCACCAAAGACTTACTAGCCTAATCAATAGCATGGCTGACGGTGTTATTGCTACTGACGAGCAAGGCAAGATAATTGTATACAATGGCGCGGCACTGGACATACTTGATATTAACAGCTCGATGAGCGGTAAATCGATTGACGAAGTACTAAAGCTCATAGACAAAAATAATCAGTCTGTAAATTCCCGTCAGCTTGTTCTAAAGACAAAAACTCCTGAAACCAGTAGGGATTTGCGACTACCATATCCTGATGGAAGCAGAATTAATTTGTACGTTAGCATTGCACCCGTCCGGCTTGGTTATGGCAAACGTGGTACCAGAGGCTATGTATTGCTACTGCGCGATATAACCCGTGAAAAATCATTGGAAGAAGAGCGCGACGAGTTCATAAGCGTTGTCAGCCATGAACTTAGAACTCCTATTGCGATTGCCGAGGGGAATATTAGTAACGCTCAGTTTGTTGTCAGCAAGACCGGCGATCTAGAGCAAGTCAAACATGCACTTAAGCAGGCATACGACCAGATTACATTCTTATCAAATATGATCAATGATTTGTCTACGCTATCACGGGCGGAGACCGGTAAGCTGAACATAGAAATTGAGGATATCAATGTGCATGATTTAATTGAAGATTTGGTAGCAAGTTACCTCCCACAAGCTGAAACCAAAGGGTTAAAACTTATAGCAGAAAACGACCCTTCCCTGGAATTGCTCAAATCCGGTAAATTGTACGTCCGTGAGGTCTTGCAAAACTTCATAACCAACGCACTGAAGTACACGGAGCAAGGCTGTATTACCATAGGAGCCAGGAAACAACCGGAGGGGGTCGTTTTCCAAGTATCAGATACGGGTATTGGCATATCTAAAAAAGATCAAGAAAAAGTATTCGATAAATTTTTCAGAAGCGAGGATTTCCGCACCAAGGAAAGTAGTGGAACCGGACTTGGCCTGTACGTAACCATGAAACTTGCAAATTTGCTGCACGCAGAAATCGAGCTGAAAAGCGAGATAAACAAAGGATCAACTTTCTGTATTTTCATCCCAAATTTGAAATAATGTTTTTCACACAAAGATAATCCTTGCTAGAGGCAGTTTGGTTAAGCTGTAGTTTTCACCCCATGCATTGGTGGGAGATGAGGCTCAGCATGCATAACAGGGACACAAACGTCTCGGCCGCGCCAATCAACTATAGAAAATTCGTACTTGAACATCGATAGATGAGCTACTATCACTTCAGCCAGCATAGTTAAGGGAAAGCTCAAGATTAACACCCACCATTGGCCAGGCTTAATAACCCCTATTATAAGTATATGAGTTAAAAGAAGTATTAGGCTGCTAATAATCGTCATGAACTGCACTGGCCCTAACGATAGCCAAAAGCCGGCAATTGATAATACAAACGGCATGGTAAGTATCATCAGCTCGGCAGCACTCATGATAAGTATATTTTCCGGTCTGCGCCGCAATTGCGGATAACGTAACCTTAAAAGGGATTGGTACCCTTCTATGGTGTTTCTACTTGTCTGTACGCCAACAGATAAATCACTCCGCATAAAACTATAGCCATCATTCTTGATAAGCTCCCGGGCAAAATAGGCTTCCGGCAATATAGAATTTGACACGGCTTCGAATCCACCAAGTCTATATAATTCGTTCTTTTTTATTAGCCAACAAGAGCTTGTTACGGGAGGCTTATTAAATAAACGCCTAGGTAAAGCCAATTCCCACCAATTCCGTATAGATTTAAATAAATTTTCGGCTACTGCATTATCTATGCTTAATGGAAGTATGCTCACCATGGCTTTTTTCTTTCTGAGTGCAGCAACCACTAGTGACCGAACCGTTCCGATATTTAAACGGATGTCCGCGCTTAAGTAGAGGATATAACTACCGGTAGCCTCATGTGCTAATTGCGAGTAAGCTTCATTTTTTCCCACCCAGTTTTCCGAAGGTGGTTTACCACCTATAAACCGAATACCAGCATGGGCAAAATCGCGTATTATATTGGACGTTTTATCTTGCGAACAGTCGTCTAATACTAGTATTTCTAGCTTAGGGTAGTTGCTAGAAAGCACGGACTCCAGACACTCTGCCAGATTCTGCATCTCGTTTCTAGCAGGAATTGCCACAGTAAGCGACGGTAGGTCGCGATCGGCTATATATTCGGATGAGAAATTAAATTTAGTTTTATATAAACTTCGCAGTGTAGAGGATAACAATAATAACGCTACAACCAATTGTAAAGTAGCAACTGCAACTAGCAAATCATGCGCCGAAAGGCCCAGTTCCACGACAACATAACTACCAATTACAGCTAAAACTTGAGACATAATAAATATATAACTGCTACGAAAACACTCATGACGTAGATACTGTTCATTCCTACGGCCCTTAACTAACCTAGCCAGATTAAATAATCGATAAATGCCAACTAAAATTACAAGTAAAATTACCGGCGAGAATGAGCTAACAACAAGCCTGCCAGTCGCAAAAGCTGTAACTGCAATACTAAAGCCTATTAATATTTTTTTATATTTCCATAAGGTCGGGTGGGCGTATACTGCTAGCTCTAATAGAGCACCAACCGTAAACAAGACAATTAGCATATGCGTTTACTATAACTTACCCGGTAGCTTTAAAACATAATCGATACTCAGACATGACACTTTCTTACTGCTTGACGCTGAAGTGCCATCGGTAGTACTATTGACTTAGCAGAGCTACCATAGGGTAGTCTTTTTAATTGGAGAAGATGAATGGCCGAGGAAAGAGGCAGGAAAAAACGGGTACTTAAAGCCCCCGAAACCGTACGCGAACGATCAGAGAAAGTTATTGCAAAAAAACCGCGACGATTACGTCGCACGGCCGGAGCCGCCGTACGGCCTCTAAAAGTCGTGAATCGACTGGGGGCCAAAGAATATTACTTGCCTTTACCGGATAATCGCCTAGGCCGATTTATGAATAAGAGACGTAGTGTCGTCCCCCGTTACTTCCGAGAAAGCTGGCAAGAACTTAGGCTTGTAGTTTGGCCTAGCCGCAAGGAAACGTGGAAATTAACCCTTGCCGTTTTTATGTTTGCAATTGTATTCGGCCTTCTAATCGCGGTTACCGATTATGGCCTTGATAAACTATTTAAAGAAGTATTATTAAAATAAAATGTTTGACATTTTAGAAGTACGCAGAAAGGGATAAAGATGAGTAAACGATACGATACGACCAGGCAGTGGTATGCCATACATACTTATAGCGGTTACGAGGAGAAGGTAGCAGAAAGTATCCGCCAGCGCGCTGCCAGCCTTGACATGGCCGACAAAATTTTTGAAATCCTGGTGCCAAAAGAAAAGATGATAGAAATTAAAAACGGCAAACGCAAAGTAGTCGAAAAGCGCATTTTCCAAGGCTATGTAATGGTAAATATGAAGCTCAGCGAGGACGCCTGGTATATAGTGCGGAACACCCCGAGTGTTACCGGCTTCGTGGGCAGCGGTACAGAGCCTACTCCAATCAGCCAGGATGAAATGGATAAAATTAACAAACGTATGGGTCTAGAGCAACCAAAACACAAGATTGATTACAAGGTAGGCGACGTAGTCAGCATTTCCGACGGCCCATTCAAGGGCTTCGATGGTGCCATCAACGAAATAGATGCCCAAAAGGGCAAGCTGAAAGTCCTAGTAAATATGTTCGGCCGCGAAACCCCAGTAGAACTTGATAGTTTACAGGTAAAAAGGGTATAGTAATCACAAATAAGGAAACTATTTATGGCAAATGGAAACACGGTTGATGACAGACCTTTGGTCGGTGTTGAGGCTGGTATTATTTCCCGAATAGATGAAATAATAGAGGCGGGTGATCAAAGCGAGCTTAGAATAGTAGAATATGCAGCGCTTGACGCACTATTAAGAATGACTCAAGTTGCTGAAAAGACTACCGAAGAATCTTAGCAGTGTCAAAACAGATTAGACAACTGGGGTGAAAACATATATATTGTAGATAAACAAATTATCATTGACACTGATTTTTATTAAGTACGATTGGAGTTTTATGGCAAAGGCAGTAAAAGCTAATTTGAAGATGCGTATCAGAGGCGGCCAGGCAAATGCGGCGCCGCCTGTCGGTAGTACCCTAGGCCAGCACGGGGTGAACATGATGGATTTCATAAATCCGTTCAATGACCAGACCAAAGACCGGATGGGCAAGAACCTCACCGTCCACATCACCATTTACGAAGACCGTACAATGGCCTGGAAAGTCGTTGGCACCCCCACGGACGACTTAATAAGGGAAGCGTTAAAGATAGACAAAGGCTCTGGCAAGCCCAACAGCGAAAAAATCACTAAGAAACTAAGCCAGTCCCAACTAACAGAAATAGCCGAGACCAAAGCTATCGACATGAACACCGACAATATAGAATCAATAAAGAAACAAGTAGCCGGAACCGCCCGTAGCATGGGCGTGGAAGTAGAGGCATAAAGGACAAGGGTATAATGACAGACTTTAGTAGACATGAGGCCGAACTGAAAAGTTATCTAGCAGAAACAGCGGCTACTGCGGATAACCTCGAAGCAGACTTGATTGCTGCAAGGCAAGCAGCAGCTGAAGCTGTTGAAAGATTAAGGATATCTGAAGGTGCAGTTAGTGATTTTATACAAGAACAGCGACTGAATCCAAACACAGACGAATAAGAGAATCCTCCGGATAACATAGCCTCATTAGTAAAGACGTGGACAGATACTACGCAAATAGATGAAATCGAAGCTGCTATGCAGGAATTTTAAGTTATTAAGTTGTGGGACCATGTCATACGACATGGGTTCGTACCACGAAAGGAGTAAATTATGGCGGAATCCAAGAAGACAGCCGCTAAGGCGGCTAAACCAAAGAGAAAAGTAAAGGCTACTAGTAAAAAAGCTAAAATTGATGCAACGGAGCTCAACGGTCTGGACTCTAGGCTGGTAGTTCCTGTGGAAGAGCCCATCACTGAAGAGGTGGATATCGCCAAGGCAGCTGTTGATGCGGCCGAACAGGAGGAACAGGCGATTGTTGATGAAAAGCGCGGCACCGAGCCTGTAGCTCCGCCAGAGCAGCACAAGACTATTGCAAAAGCTGGCAAACGCAGCGCAAAGGCGCTTCAGGAAGATGAAGAAAAACTTGCCAAAGAAAAACGCAAGGCATCAAAAACAGAGGATAGTGAAATCAAGAGTCAAGGCACACAGAGTGCCCAGAAACCACGGACGGCCGAAGCTAGGCTAAAAGCTCGGGGAAAGAAATACCGAAAGGCCTATGAGCTTCTAGATAAGGCAAAGGAATATAACCTGACTGAAGCCCTAGATATGGCAATTAAAACCAGCACCACTAAATTTGACGCTACAATAGAATTACATATTAACTTAGGCGTAGACCCTAAACATGCCGACCAGAACATACGCGGCAACTTGGTATTGCCTGCCGGTACCGGCAAAACAAGCCGAATAGCCGTATTCGCAGAGACGGACGATGCCGCCAAGGCTAAGAAAGTCGGCGCAGACATAGTTGGGATTGAAGAGATAACCGATAAATTAGCCAAAGAAGCCCTGGATTTTGATGTTTTAATTGCTACCCCGGCTACAATGAGCAAACTGGGCAAATACGCGCGGCTTTTGGGACCTAAGGGTCTTATGCCAAACCCCAAAAGTGGTACTGTCACCACTGATGTCGCCAAGGCAGTAACAGAAGCCAAGGCCGGCAGGGTAGAGTACCGCGTGGATAGCACAGGAATCGTGCACTTAGGATTTGGGAAAGTTAGCTTCAGCGCTGACAAATTACGCCAGAACGCTTCTGCAGTACTAGACAGCATTAAGAACGCAAAACCAACCAGCACTAAGGGTTCATACATAAAAGCCGTCCACATCACAACCAGCATGGGTCCCAGCATCCGCCTATCGACCAGTGAAGTTTAGATGCTACAATATGCTCACGTTTATGATTGATGCTAGTTAATTATGATTTTACTGGGAATGACGGGCCCTATCGGCCACGGTAAAAGCACTTTCGCGAAAGCATTGAAAGAAATAGTGCCAAATTCAGAGCACCTAGAATCAAGCCTAATAATCGCCGAAGTAGCTAATGCTATGCATGATGCCTTAACGGATATACCCGATCCATATGACATCAACTCATTGAATAAATGGCTGCGATCCTTACCCGTAATATTACTGCAGGTATTAAAAGTGAAGGTAACTTTTGAACAGCTTCAGCTCGATCAAAGTCAGATAGAACAACACCCGATCGAATACCAAAAACTGATTCTACATGTCGAAAATCTGAAGCGACAACCGGAACTGGCAAAAAAAGTAATCGTTCGCGAAAACAAAGAGACCTATAGGCCATTCTTGCAATGGCTAGGGGGATACCTGGTACAGAAAGTTGATAGGGCTATTTGGTACAACGAAATCGCTAGAAGAGCAAGAGCAGCCCAAGGCAAGGGCCGCGAACTATGCATTGTTGGCGGTCTGCGTTACCCAAGTGATGCAACAATTCTACGCTCTGCTGGAGGCATTATCCTTAAAGTTTACCGACCGGGACATCTCCAGAATGACATGTTAGATCCGACCGAACGAGAACGAGGAAATATTCCGGTAGATTGCACAGTTGCCAGCAACGGGACAGTCGATGATTTAAAAAGATGTGCAATAAAGGTTTTGGGTGACATAAAAGCTGCTCAACTTCAGCCTAACTACCATTCCGTTCACTTTTCTGAGTAATTGGGACTAAAGTTTAGGCATGGACTTTACATTCATTCGCATAATCGGCATAATTTGTATACACGAATGAGGGGTTAATATGACAGACAGTAGTAGCGGAGCTGATGGTTATTATGACGAGGACGCTGTAGAGGCAGAAGAGCTAGATCTAAGTTTCTTGGACGACGAAGAAGAGTCCAGCAGTAACAATAAAGAATAGCCCAAAATCATGACTCCGCGCCAGAGGCCGCCGCTAAGAGTCGGCATAGTAGTTCCGCATATCTTTATGCACCATGAAATACTACCTAATGTTATATTTGCACCCGCAAAACTATCAATAAATCTTAGCGAAGGCCTGCAATCTCTGGGCGCGAACGTCACTCTTTTTTCTCCTGGGCCAGTAAACACGAGTGTTCGTAATATTACTGGCGACCTTAGCTATTTTGAACTAGAATTGCGCAACCGAGGCTACAGCTATATAGCCCTGTTAAAGAAGCATCCCGTAACATTTATATCACTGGCACGTCAGTTACAGGGCGAGCTTATAGCTAAAGCATACGCGGCCGCTAACGATGGCGAGCTGGATATTGTCCATATTTACACTAATGAAGAGGATATTGCCTTGTCATTCGCCCGATTGTGCCGCCAACCCACGGTATTCACGCACCACGATCCTTTTAACTTCCTAATCAGATATAAGAGTATATTCCCTAAATATTCTAACCTCAATTGGCTATCGATATCGATGGCGCAGCGCAGGGCAATGCCGGCAGACACTAATTGGGCAGGAAACATCTACCATGGACTGGATGAGGGCGCTTTTAAACCCATTTACCAACCTAAAGACCCTTATATTGCTTATCTAGGACGAATTATTGAGCCAAAAGGGGTACATTTAGCAATACAAGCGGTAAAGCTCCATAACGCCCACAATAAAAAAAAATATAGACTTAAAATTGCAGGCAAACATTATGCCGGAATGAACAAAGATACATACTGGCAGGCTCGCATCAAGCCAGAAATAGATGGAAATGAAATTGAATACGTCGGATTTATTAAAAAAGAATCCGCTAAACAAGATTTTTTAGGAAATGCCGAAGCGCTAATTGTACCCTCAACCTTTGAAGAGCCATTTGGCGTGGTAATGATAGAGGCACTAGCATGCGGAACACCTATAATAGGCCTGGACTCCGGCGCGATTTCCGAAATAGTTCTTAAAAGCCATACGGGCTTACTAGTAGAAAAAGTTAACGACGATTCAGGACAAAATACTAAGATAGATGAGCAGAGAACTGCCTTATTATTAACGGATGCGATTAAAAATATTCATAAAATCGATAGGATGAATTGCCGTAGGGATTTCGAAAAACGCTTTACACTGCAACGAATGTGTAGGGAGCATTTAGCGGTATATGAAAATCTAATCAGAGAATGACTAGGGGCGCCTTAATGCGTGGATGGGCTTGGTAATCTTCTAGTACAAAGTTGTTATCTTTGAAGCTATCTATATCCGCAACGCTTCCAGTAATTTTCAATCTAGGAAAAGCAAACGGTTGGCGCTGCAACTGTTCTCTGGCAGCGTCTAAATGATTATCATACAAATGCGCGCTTCCGATTGATATTATTAATTCACGAGCTTCCAGACCTGTTAGATAAGCAACCATCATAAGCAGCATCGCGTACTGGGAAATATTGAAAGGCAGGCCAAGAAAAACATCCGATGAACGCTGATATAACTGCATGCGCAG
>CAZWFS010000008.1:22972-57616 GCA_964633325.1 uncultured Candidatus Saccharibacteria bacterium
ATGGCCTCCAAATCGGCGGCATTCCAAGCACTTACAAGTATGGCTTTGGAATAAGGCTTGCTCTTTATCATGTCAATTGCCCACGCCAATTGATCGATTTTTTTGCCGTCAGGAGCGGGCCAACTGCGCCATTGCACCCCGTATACTGGGCCTAGATTCATATCTTTATCCGCAAATTCGTCCCAGTAATGTATCTTATGCTTTTGTAAATACTTTATATTTGAACTGCCTGAAATAAACCATAACATTTCATGCAATAGTATATCGAATGGCATCTTCTTGGTGGTAAGCAGGGGAAAGCCATGACGCATGTCAAACCGCATTTGGTAACCGAATACCGCCTTAACACCGACTATACCTCGTGTGGGTTTACTCCTGCCTTTTTTTAGGATGTGTGCCATGAGCTTTAAATACTGATACTCCGGATGCGTCATTGGCATTAATTATAAACCGTAGAGTTGAGTTAATACAGCGCATCGTGCCACAATGTCATAACTAATGTACTCCCTGGGTAACCGAAGCATAGTCAGAATAGCCCGCGCCTACGGTCTGGAACCGGAACGTTATTTGATGCCAAATAAGGGCTACAGGAATGAATCCTATCCTATCGTCTTGAAAGGCGGTAAGTGCGTCAATTTATTAATATATAAGTCTGAAGCTAATATCTTAGACAAGATTAATAATGCCAATGCCGTATCTAACACATTAGCTCGACAACCTTTTCCAGCCCGTCAGACTTATGATTATCGTATTTTGCGTCTGGACTATGTAGGACGAACCAAATATGCCGCGCTCTACTACTACCTCCCTGGTTCAACTATCCCATGGGAAGCATATACAAAGGACCATCTAAAATTATTGGGTAAAACAATGAGTGATATGCACGCATATTTAAGCAATGTATCCGTAGGCCTCATGGAGGTCACAGATGTCTGTATAAAATTATTAAATCAAATGGATATATACTTTAGCCGTTCGGGTGTTACTAACTCACTGAGGAGAAAGCTTGGCTTGCAATGCCACCCTTCAATCATAAAGCTTTTCGCAAGTGTGATGTCTAGCTGCAAGACGTTACCCAATCAGCAAGTCTTACATATGGACTTTGTTCGCGGAAATGTCCTCTTCGGACATGAAAAAGGAAATTTAATAATTAGCGGGGTCCTCGATTTTGAGAAAACATCATATGGACATCCTGTATTTGATATATCACGGACATTGGCATTCCTACTGGTTGATTGCAAATATAAGTCAGAGCCTAAGATCCGGAAATATTTTCTACAGTCCGGATATGTGAAGCGTGGGCGTAGCAGTTTCAAGAACAAAGTGATCCCAGATAACGAAGATAAAATTAATCTCCTTGAAACTCTTATAAACTTTTTTTTATTATATGATCTCTATAAATTTCTGCGACATAACCCTTATGAATTCTTGGCGCAGAACGAACATTTTACTAGAACACGAGATTTACTACTCAAGCGCGAGGTAATAATGAATACGGATGATAGAATAGATAATACTAGTTGGGAGCAGATATAGAATATGGCGAAAGCATGGAAAAAACGACTTGTTGCGCAAAGTGATTTGATGACTCTTCACGATAAGCTGAACGAGAAAGATAAGAAAATTGTATTCACAGCCGGTTCATGGGATTTACTGCATGTTGGACAATGTAGGTACCTGGAAGAAGCTAAGTCACACGGAGACATATTGGTCGTTGGTATCAGCAGTAATGCTGCCATAAGAAAAGTAAAAGGCCCCAATAAACCAGTGATGGATGAAAAAGTCCGTTTGGAAATGCTCACCTATTTACGTGCCGTTGATTTTGTTACCCTTTTACCTGAACCAAGCTGTCAACCATCCCTCGGCCTACTAAAACCTGATGTGTTTATAACAGTCAGAGAGGATTGGACAGAAGACTACAAAAACTCAAAAGAATATAAAACCGTTTCTAAATACGGAGGTGAAGTAAAAGTAATAGATCGCCAGTCTACTGCGATCTCTACCACCACCATAATCCAACGTGCCATCGGTGGTCATTTAGGTGATGTATTTAAGGTCTTTATGGACTTACGCAAAGACCCCCTAAAAGAGAAGTGACTAGTTCATGGAACTCACGCCAGCCGATAAAACAAAGCAAGAACTATACCGCGATGCACGTTTTACCAAGAAGTATGACGATATCTGGCAATCTGTAGGTAAATGTGTGTTTTGCGATTTGAATGAAAAATATATTTTCTTTGAAGAAAACGGCATTGTTATGACTATCAGTTTGTACGCCTATATCGATGGACACTTCATGATCTTGCCACGAAGACATGTCCGCTCTACCAAGGATCTAAATCAGCTCGAATGGGAAACTATACGCAAATTTAGTTACATTGCCAAGAAACTAATTAAAGACGTACATGGTATTAAGGGCACACAGTTGATCTTACGGGATGGCGGTATTGTTGCCCAAAGCACGGTTTCCGACCATCTGCATATCCACTGCATTCCCTTTGATGCGCCCGATTTAAATCAGTGGAATTACCGAAAGCTTAAATACACTCCTCTTGAAAACGTAAACCTTTATAAACAACAGCGAAGAAAAATTATTAAACTTGATATTAAATACGAGGAAAAATATAAAAATCCGTCCGGTTTACGTATAGTCTGCGATCTGGTGATACTGAACCGCAAAAATGAAGTCCTGTTGGTGGAGCGTTCTGAAGAGAACAAATTTATGCCGGATACTTTGTGTCTTCCTGGTGGGCATGTAGATAATTTTGATAAAACACTGGAGGCGGAATTAGTGCGCGAAATTCAAGAAGAAACCGGTATTAGGCTAGACACCAAAAAGATATCACTTCTGAGTTCATCAATTAGCTCAGTAAAATATACCTTCAGATCTAAACCTTTAAAGACTAGGTTTGCGCTGCCTAGCCGCTTTTTATGGAATGTATATATCATTAAGGGTTTTAAAAAGAGCAGCACACTTATTCCTGGCAGCGATAGCAAGACATTACACTGGGTTGGTTTGAGTAAAGCCATCGATCTAGCAAATGTATCGCCCGGAATACGGAACGTTTTAAAGAATGTCAAGGTATGAACAAGTATAATTATTCGCTAGACTGGGCAGACCTGGCTTTCTCTAGTAAAAAAAAGGTCAATGAACTCAAAGCCACGTTTATAGCGGCCCCTCGTGAAATTACAGCCTCTCGCTTTACTCAACTTTTAAAAGAATACTTGCCTATAGGCCATACCGTCCTAGGCCTGGCCAAAGAAAAGTACATACTGGGGTTTGAAGGCCAACCGCATTTTAAAACGCTTAAAGAATCGCAAGTGCAAAGAATCATAGACAAAGTAAATGCTGCCAGCCCGAAGCATAAAATCTACACCCTTTCGTACTTTCAAAGAGAAACTAATTATTTATTGCAAAAACTTAGATTCTCGAAAGCGATATTTATTAATGGATCCTGGCAGTATTCGTTTCATACCAGGGAAATGTACTACACGCTTGTTAACCGGAAGCAAGATTTTGAACTGATATCACCATTCAACAGCGCCAAGGAAGCCCGTTCTTATGAAGCGAAGGTTGCTGGGGCGATTGTCCAAGCTTTCCCGATGCCCCCTAAAGGCACGCCGTGCTTTGATGAGCATATGATGTCTATCGCTAATGACGCGGCAAAATACTCTTATGACTACAACTTCCAGACGGGTGCGGCAATCGGGAAGAGATTGAAGAACAGTAAATCGTATACCTACATGTCTGCAGCCCACAATACTGTTGTTCCATATCAGACTTACGCTATGCAGAACGGAGCAGCCCGCGAAAAATATTTTTCACCACCACATGACCTCAATCATTACGATACAGTTCACGCAGAGGTTGAAATTATCGTTAAGGCCTTGCAAAATGGAACTGACCTCTCGGGCGCTAGCCTATTTGTTAATCTCATGCCATGTCCGCCTTGCGCACGCATGCTTTGCGAAACCACGATTGCCGAAGTGGTATATAGTTTAGACCATTCGGATGGATATGCTGTAAATATGCTCCTAGCGGCAGGAAAGACCGTGAGACGAATTTGATGAACTATTATAAATCTATGGAAATATATGAAAGGGTTAAATGAAAGTATTTATCATTGCAGCCATTACGGCTGATGGCTTTATTGCCCGCCATTCAAATCATTTAGCCGACTGGACGAGCCGAGAAGACAAGAAATTATTTGTTACCCTGACTAAAGATGCCGGAGTAATGGTAATGGGATCTCGTACATTCGCGACCATCGGGAGGGCGTTGCCGGGCCGTCACACAATTATATATACAACGAAACCAGAAAATGTTGCTGCCCACGAAGGCATTGAGACCACGAGTGAATCACCAAAAGCTTTAGTTAGTCGTCAAAAAGCTATTGGAGCAGCAGGTATAGCGATTTGCGGGGGAGCAGCCATATATGATCTCTTTATGCGGGCAGGGGTGGTCGATGAGATCTATTTAGTCATCGAGCCTAAGATATTCGGAAAAGGCATACAGCTATTTATGGATGACCTGAATATAGATTTAGCCTTGAATGAGTCACGAAAGCTCAATGACAATACGGTACTCCTCCATTACACCGTATTAAAACATTAACAACTAATATATTTCTTTTACCTGTAAAACTAATTGCATAATGATCGCTTTTATAGCTAAACTGGGTAATAGGATATTTAGTTAGGGGAGCTATGAGCAACACCCAAGGAATTTTTATTGTCATAGAAGGGGTTGATGGATCTGGCAAAGAAACCCAGTTTAATCTGCTAGCAGAACGGTTAAGGGCTAAGGGCAATGACGTAGTCACTTTTGATTTTCCAAGGTACGCCGAGCCTTCCAGCTACTTTGTGCATAGTTATTTGAATGGCATGTACGGCACAGCAGAAGAAGTCGGGCCATATACTAGTTCATTGTTCTATGCTATGGATAGATATGAAACAACGCCCGATATCCGTAGTGCCCTAGAAGCCAGAAAAATAGTACTCGCTAACCGCTTTACGGCCAGCAACATGGCACACCAAGGGGCAAAATTTGATACAGCTGAAGAGCGAAGAGGATACTTCATCTGGATCGATAATTTGGAATTCAAGATGCTTGGCCTGCCACGCCCTACCGCATCCTTTGTGTTGCGGTTACCAGCTGAAACTGCTCAAATGCTAGTCGACAAAAAACAACACCGTGATTATACAACCATGAAGCGCGATATACACGAAGCAGATATCAACCATTTGATCCGATCAACTGAAGTTTATGACGAAATTTGTAAGCTTTTTCCGAAAGATTTCAAACAACTAGACTGCATGCGAGATGGTAATTTACTTAGTATAGATGCGGTTCATCAACTCTTATGGGAAAATATACAACCGCTACTCCCAACGCCAACCGGCAGCAACACTCCCCCACCTCCAGCTGCATCAATATCTAACCCTTATATAGAGAAAACTACAGAGGGATATCATATTACTGCAGCTGGACGCGGTTTATTAAAAGCGGTTGTGACAGAGACTAAGGACAACGTCTACGCATTTACCGGTCAATTATCGACTACGGCTATTGCCAATACCATAACACAGCTTTCTAGACGTGGTGAGGATATGAGAACAATCATACTAGATGAATTTGCGCCTCTTATATGGCGCCACGATAAAATAACTCGTCAAGATATTGAAAGCCAAGGAACGCGCAGATTTGTCAGTAATAATTTTGTAATGGAAGACGTATCTCGGCTTCTTGCCCAAAAGGTGAGACAAAGCCAGTCTGCCATATATGTCGATAATTCAACCCTTCATTACTTTGCCGATCAGAAGGATACTGACGGTAAATATAAATATTTCACGCCCGATCTACTAAACGACCAGACTAAAGAGCTGTATCGTGCGACCATGAACCAAATCTTTGATCTCTACTCCGGCATGGTAAGTAAGCTTACTGATCATATTGGAGCGACAAACCCCAAGAGTAAGCATAGGCCTGAGCGGGTGCCGGAATATAGGAATCAAGCATGCGACATTCTTCAAGTAGCTTTGCCCTTAGCCGTTAATTCAACAGTCTGCTTATACGCTACAAGAGAAGGAGTTGAGCAATTAGTTGCGCACCTTCTGGGCGATGGACTTGCAGAAGCAACAATTACAGGTCAAAAGTTATTGGAGCAAGCACAGAAGATCATTCCGAATTTTTTAAAAGATATAAACCTTAAGAGTGAAAATAATACTTTCATTAATAAGAAAAGCTCGCATGGTTCGATCCAAGCGATCGCTCGAACCAGCCTAAACAAGCATTATAGTAGTACAGCGGAGGCAGTAAGACTTGTTAACCTTAGCCCTAGGAATGAGCTGGATATTTTACCTTTTATACTTTACGAGCATAGCAACCTATCAATCAAAGAAATTGAATATGAGGTTGCTGCCTGGTCATACGAGCAAAAACTGGCTACATTTAACACATATGCGGATCAGGTTCGGGTTAATTCGCCACGTACCTCAACAAACGCCTTAAGAAAACTGCAATACAACTGGGACATTATAAGTGACTACGGCATTTTTAATGCTTTTCAGCGCAATCAGCATGGCGAGATTTTTGAATTTCAAAGGCTTTCGCCTCGTTATGGATACGAAACACCGACTATGGTAGAAGAGGCAGGACTGGAGGAACCTTTTGAAACCTGCTTTGGGTTAAGTACTAAGCTGTATAGCACTATGCAGCTGGCTGGTTATGAATTAGAAGCCCAGTATGCAACGCTGATGGGACACAAAATACGTTGGAACCTTACACATAGTGCATTAGATACACTCCCTTTGTTTTATTCAAAAACTTCGTCAAACTTATATCCTGGTTACTCGACATTAGCGTTACAGGTGCGTGAGAAAATGGCAGAAGTACACCCTTTACTTGCAGGTGCCATGGAATATGCCGGCACGTACGATAATTTAGAGGCAGACAGCATGATGGCCTCGCAGCTCACAGAATCCAAGATGGATCGATTAACTTGATGGAAGAAATAGTGATCAATAAGTATACCGATCAACTAAACCACATATTTAGTAAGGGCTAAACTAGTCGCATAACTCATGAATAATACTATTACCCAAACTCTACTAGCCCGTGTTTATGACGTATCCATAGAGAGTCCATTGCAACTTGCTCCTGGACTTAGTAGCCGACTGAAGAACAGGATTTATTTAAAACGCGAGGATCTTCAGCCCATACACTCATTCAAGCTACGTGGTGCCTACAATAAAATGGCTCATCTAACCACTAAGGAACGCAAAAAGGGTGTTATAGCAGCAAGCGCAGGCAATCACGCCCAAGGAGTGGCTTTAGCCGCTAAAAAGCTTGGTATATTGGCGTTAATCATAATGCCAAAGACTACTCCACTAATTAAAATTGAGGCTGTTCGAAGTTACGGCGCAAAGATAGTGCTTCATGGCGACAGTTATTCGGACGCGTATGAGCATTGTTTGAAGCTTACCGAACAGACTGGTAGAGTTTTAATCCACCCTTTTGACGATCCATTAGTAATCGCCGGACAGGGAACAATTGGTAGGGAAATTCTGGAACAGCTCCCGGATGTTACCCATATCTTCGTGCCAGTAGGTGGAGGAGGTCTATTAGCTGGTATTGCACAGTATGTAAAACAGCTTAAGCCTAAAGTTAAAGTAATCGGTGTAGAACCTCAGGACAGCAATGTTATGCAAGCCTCGCTCAAAGCGAATAAACGCATAGTCTTACCACATGTTGGAATATTCGCCGACGGGGTTGCCGTAAAGCAGGTAGGTGAGCTTACCTTCAGATTAGCGCGTCGGTATGTAGATGAAGTAATCACGGTAAATAATGACCAGATTTGTGCTGCGATCAAAAGTGTATTTGAAGAAACGCGCTATATCCTAGAGCCAGCAGGCGCACTTAGTGTAGCCGGAGCCGAACAATACGCTTTGAACCAGAGCCTAGAGCAAAAGCATTTAGTAACTATCTGTTCTGGTGCAAACATAACTTTTGAACGCTTACAGTTCATAGCAGAGCGAACCCTGCTTGGAAGCGACAAAGAAATTTTGTTCGCAGTCACTTTGACCGAAAGGCCGGGCGCTTTGCACCACTTTTGCGATAATGTAGTCAAAGGATACAGCATAACCGAGTTTAATTATCGCTTACATAAACGTTCAAAAGCGCATATCCTGGTGGGAATTAATGTAACGGATAACCGGGATAAGCAAGTCTTTATACAAAGAATGAAGGAATATGACTATAAATTTATCGACCTGTCGGAAGACGATTTTGCCAAAGAGCACATACGTCACATGATCGGCGGACCCAGCCCTGAAGCAACGCAGGAGTACCTTTACGAAATTAACTTTCCCGAAAGACCAGGAGCTTTGGCAAGTTTCTTGAAGACCATAGGTGATAAATGGAATATATCCCTTTTTCATTACAGAGGTCAAGGTGCAGATATAGGTAGGGTATTAATAGGATTCGAAGCGCAAAGTAAAAATCTTTTGGAAAAAGCTCTGACAGCTACTTCCTATGAGTTTAATATAGTCACCTCTAAGGCCTCTGATATTTTTCTGTGAGATTGACCTCTGTGGAATAATAAGATAAGATATCCTCAGTTGCCAGAGACAGCGACGTCCGCCTCAGGTGGATTAATAATGTCGCCTAGGTACAAGAATAACGACTAGGAACTATTTAGTTAGTAACTAGGGATTTGAACTTGTTAAGTCTTTGGTCAATCGATCAAGGGCTTTTTAATTTTTTAGGCAACGCGGAAATATAGGTCGATATTTACGCTAATATTTTTTAAAAGGAAAATATATGGCTCTTACCAAAGAGAAGAAGAACATAGTAATAAGTGAGGTAAGTGAATTGCTTGCCTCATCGAAGATGACCATAGCAGCCAGCTACCAGGGAACGAGTGTCCAAGCCTTGCAGGCTCTAAGGTTGCAAGCCCGAGATAACGGCACGACCGTCCGGGTAGTAAAGAACCGCTTGCTCAAAAAGGCGCTTAAAGGCGTAGACGCGCTTAAGAACGCCGATACTAGCGTATTAACCGGACAGCTTATATTTGCCTTTAACAGTCAGGACGAAGCAGCACCAGCACAAGTCCTTGCCAGCTTCGCTAAAACAACCCCAAGCTTGGTATTCGTGGGCGCCTATTCGGCTGACGGCACCTTCATGAGCGCAGACGACGTAAAAGTGTTAGCTAGCTTGCCTAGCAAGGATCAGCTACGTGGTATGCTGGTGGGCACCATAGGTGCGCCTCTCAGCGGATTCGTTAATGTATTAGCTGGCAATGTGCGTGGCGTATTAAATGTACTAACAGCCCGCGCCGAAGCAATTAAATAACAAGTAAAGGAGAATGATTATGGCAGATGATACTACTACGGCAGAAGAGAATAAAGAAGAAGTTAAGGGCGAGAAAAAGCCAAAAGCCGAAAAAGAATCAAAAGTAACGACACCTAAGGAATTTGAAAAAATCGTAGGCGAGTTGGATAAGATGTCGGCTCTTGAGATTAGCAAGTTTGTAAAGTTCCTAGAAGAGTACTGGGGCGTTAGTGCGGCCGCCCCGGCAGCAGCTATGGTAGCTCCGGCAGGTGGCGGAGATGCTGCACCAGCAGCTGAAGAGAAGAGTGAATATGACGTGATACTCAAAGACGCTGGCGCTCAAAAAGTAGCCGTAATCAAGGCTGTTAAAGACATAAGCGGCCTAGGTCTTGGTGAGGCAAAAGCCCTAGTAGACGGCGCGCCCAAGACGATTTTGGAGAAGGCCAAGAAAGAAGACGCCGAGGCAGCCAAGAAGAAGCTAGAGGAAGCCGGCGCCACAGCTGAATTAAGTTAGTCTGTACAGCTGGCCGGGCCATGCACTCGCCAGTTTTCCACAAGTTTATGGGTGGGTTTGACTCGTAATGTCAAACATGGTAATTTTAGACAAGAGTGTATTAAATATAAATAAACACTTGAGAGACAAGACTAAGATGGCAGAAGTACCAGACAAACAAGTAAAACGTTTGAAGGCATTGATACAGGAGGCTGAAACTAGCTTGGCAGCCGCCAAGGAGTTGTTAGTTAGCCTAGTCGGTGAAGACAACGTGGTTTCAGCCGGGGTAAAAGAAGAAAACCTAGGCAAGGTTATTGAAGGTGTCTTTGACGGCCAGAACATGGTTGGAAGCGATGGTAAGACCTATCCGGTTCCGGCTAATTATGCCTCAAAGTCTAAACTAGTTCAGGGTGACATACTCAAACTGACCATTGCCGATGATGGCTCTTTCCTATACAAGCAGATTGGCCCGATACCAAGAAAACAGGTAGTAGGAGTGCTCGAACTTAAAGATGGACATTATTTTGTCAATGTAGGCGAAAAGCAATACCGCGTATTGCTAGCTAGTGTTACTTATTTCAAGGCAAAACCCGGCGATCAAGTCAGCGTCAATATACCTGAAGACGAAGTCGATGCCGAATGGGCAGCCCTGGAAGCCGCTTTATAGGCTCCAAGCTTGACTGAAAGCTATTAGCGGCCGTATCGTCATATTATGCGTCTTAATAGGGAAAAGGTTACTATCCCCAATGTTTTGACGATTCTGCGTGCGTTGGTTATTCCGTGGCTCTTTGCACTAATCAGCGCCGACCCCGGCAAGAACTGGTGGAAAGCAGGCGTATTCGCCATAACCGACAACCTGGATGGCATGCTTGCCAGGCTAGGTGATAAACATACACGTCTTAGATCGATGGGGTTCCGTAGATCCGAAGCCGGCCGCAAGTGGGATCCTATAGTAGACAAGATATTTGTCACATCAATGGTGGTAGCAGGCGTGATAGGCGGAGCAATCCCGCTTTGGCTGGCAATAGCTTCACTATCTCAAAAAGCCATTACCAGCCTTATCACTTTAATTGCTACTATTCGAAAAAAACAATTGGGCGTCACAATGTCCGGTAAGTATGGGGAGTTCATAACAAACTGGGGTTTCGGTTTTCTACTGGCTGTATCTGCAATTAGGAATCCCGGTTGGCATGAATCGGGCGTGCTGGTAAGCACCATCATTGTGGTAACTGGAATTTTGGTAGCCTCTAGGGCTAGTTTTGATTATGCACGGGTGGCTGGCCTTGCAAAATAGGGTAATACTAATATACCAAACTATTAATTACAACAAGATTGGCTACCTTCAGCAATGCTGCGGCGTTATACTACAAGGACAAAAAGGAGGGACGACTATCAATTGATTGTTGTTAGTCGATAATGAAAATGGGGCAGGCACTATATCGCAAATATCGGTCCAAGAGTTTAGCCGAATTGGTGGGACAAGAACACATAACCACCACTCTAGGAAATGCCTTAAAGGGGGGGAAGATCAGCCACGCCTATCTATTTACTGGACCACGTGGTGTTGGCAAAACAAGTGTAGCGCGTATCCTTGCCCATGAAGTTAATGATTTGATTTACGAGGAGGAGTCTAATCATCTGGACATCATTGAAATTGACGCCGCCAGCAATCGTGGGATAGAAGAAATCCGTGAGTTACGCCAAAAAGTCCATACAGCGCCAGCCCATGCCAAACTTAAAGTTTACATAATAGATGAAGCTCATATGCTGACCAAGCCGGCATTTAACGCCCTCCTGAAGACCCTGGAAGAACCCCCAGCTCATGTTATTTTCATCCTAGCTACAACGGAAGCCTATAAACTTCCAGAGACAATTATCAGCCGCACCCAGCGGTTTGACTTTAAGCCGATTGAGCTGGAAAAAGTTATCAGCCACCTCCGTCATATTGCAAAAGAAGAAGGAATCAACGTAACGGCCGAGGCGCTTGAGCTAATCGCTCAGCACGGCGGCGGCAGTTTTCGTGACAGCATCAGCCTGTTAGATCAAGCAAGTAGCAGCGCAAAAGATATCAACAAGGAATCAATACTAGCAATGTTAGGTATTCCACCGTCCGAAGTTATCGATCAGCTTATACAAACCATGCTTTATGGAAATCCCGGAAATTTACTACAGCAGTTACGTGGTTTCAGAGAACAAGGTTATCACATTGGAGGAATCGCCAAACAACTCGGAGAGGAGCTGAGGAACCGTCTAATCGCTAACCAACTACCTATTTCGGTCAAACGGTCGACAGACCTGCTACATCAGCTTTTGGCCGTACCAACAGCCCAAGAACCGGAATTATTTTTAGAGATAACACTGTTGGGCTGTAACTTGGAGTCCGTTGATGCCCGGCCATCTGCGGAGACCCATACAAAGCATGCAGTCGTTACTGATGCAAAAGTGGCCGAAGCAATTGTCATTAATGAAAAAGTCATCCCAGGCACAAAAGCATCTGAAAAGAATACCAAACCTCCAGAACCCAAGATCCCAATGTCCAACGCAGTCACAGATATTTGGCCGTCGGTACTCGATACCATGAAAAAACGTCACAATACGCTGTACAGCATACTTAGAATGGCTAAGCCGGAGCTGACAGAGGACACATTAACATTGACATTCGCTTTTGCATTTCATAAAAAGAAAATGAATGAAGATAAAAGCCGTCTGATCCTGCAAGAGGTGGTCACTCAAATTACACATAAATCAGTTACTATCGTCTGCGTGGTAAAAAAGGATTCCAAGCCACCCCTCGTTAGCGACTCGCCCATACCACAAACCGTCTCTAAAGAGTCAGCAGATAATACACTTTCCACCATAAGCAATATTTTCGGTGGAGCCGAAGTGCTAGAGTAGGTTTAGGTATACCAAACTTATAAGAATAAAGACATTTGAGACAATATGAATAATAATACTGACCAAAACGTAAAGGTGCCGCCGCAAAATCCGGAGGCAGAAGCCAGTTTATTGGGAGCCATCTTAATAGACAGCGACGCTATAGTAAAAATTGCCGACGCGGTTGGTGAAGATGATTTTTACGAAGAACGTCATCATCGAATTTACGAAGCTATTAAGCAATTATATGAAAAACACAGTCCGGTAGACGTGCTAACACTTTCTGACCAGTTACGAAGCACCGGATACTTGGATATGGTTGGGGGATCCGCTTACCTGACCGAACTAACTAACTTTGTACCGACCGCTTCCCACGTAGAGCAGTATGCAGAGATTGTCGCACAGAAAGCTCTACGCCGTCGGCTAATAAAGGCTTCCCAAGATATACTCAGTTATGGTTTTGATGAAACTAGAGGCTTCCAGGAACTCATAGAAGAAGCCGAGTCCAGACTGTTCGAAGTCAGCCAGCGGCATATCAAACAAGATATTATCAGTCTAGAAACCATCCTGGCGGAGAGCTTTGACCGATTGGACGAATTACACAAAGATAAAGGAAAAATTCGTGGCGTACCAACAGGTTATCGTGATTTAGATGACAAGTTAGCCGGATTTCAGAAATCGGATCTGGTAGTGCTGGCAGCCCGTCCTTCAATGGGTAAGACCGCTCTGGCCCTAAATCTAGCCCACCACGTAGCCGTTAATTCGGAGCTACCCGTACTTATATTTTCATTGGAAATGAGCAAAGAGCAACTGGTTGACCGATTGCTGGCCATGGAATCAGGTGTCGATGCCTGGGCGCTGAGGACTGGCAACTTAACAGACTCAGATTTTGAAAAGATAGGCCATGCCATGGGAACACTAAGCGAAGCTCAGATTTTTATAGATGATACGCCCGGTATTACCGTAAGCGATCTGCGCACTAAAGCTCGTCGTGAAGCTCACTTGCGACCCATAGGGTTGATTATCGTTGATTACCTACAACTAATGAGCGGTGGCAGCCGTTTTGCTAACTCATCCAACATAGTCCAAGAGGTCTCGGAAATATCTCGCGGCTTAAAAGGCGTAGCAAGAGAATTGAATGTACCGGTTCTGGCATTGTCCCAGTTAAGTCGCTCCGTAGAAAGCCGCAGCCCGCAGATCCCACAGCTAGCAGACTTGCGCGAAAGTGGCAGTATAGAGCAAGATTCTGACGTAGTTATGTTTATATACCGTGAGGAATACTATAATCCAGAATCTGATCGCAAGAATATTACTGATATTCTCATAAAAAAGCACCGTAATGGTCCAACGGGGGCGGTTGAACTTCACTTTGACCGCGAAAAACAACGTTTCAGCAGTTTGGATAAGAAACATTCTCAGCCGTTCGAGACTTAAAAAGCACAACCAGACATGACATATACTATGGACAATACAAGCAGTATTAGCTTGCTGGATAAGCACTATCGGGGACTGGCTGCTTATTCTGTTATACTTAGTAGAAGTGAAGAGGATGGGACGGTTTTGGGCTCAGGCATGGCAGCCGGCTTTTTTATTCACGATAGGGATCGTGATAGTTTTTGGTCTTCTTTTTTTCAGGCTTAGTAATCTAGTGTCGCCGTATTCGCCAGCAGAGATAGCTAGTCGTGAAAGCGCTAAAAACATTGCCCAAATATCTAAAGATCCCCTTAACGCCCCACATAAGGCAGGGCAATACTTATTGCAAAAAGCTGGCCGCAAGGGTCCACTTGCTATGCGCAGTATTAGTGCATTGTTCGGAATTCTGGCAGTCTGCATGTTCTTCCTTGTGGCGCGGCTATGGTTTACCGATCGGATTGCCGCATTAATTAGTATCCTATTCTCTACTTCTACATGGTTCCTGGCCACGACCCGAAGTGCAACTCCTTACATAATGCTTACGGCAGTGTTAGCGTTAATAGTAGCCGGCTCCTGGCTTCGATACAGCAGAAAAAGATCTCTTGCGTTCATAACCGTTGCCGGGATAGCTGCACTGAGCATTTACATACCCGGTATGGTTTGGTTTGTCGTGGGTTTCTTGATATGGCAGCGGCGAGGGGTGAGGAAGGAAATGCGACTCACACCCACATTGGCCATACTTGGTGCCGTATTAATCGTAATAACCCTGTTGCTCCCCCTAGCTATAGTGATCTCCCGGCAACCCCACATACTAGAAAACCTCCTAGGTTTGCCTGCAGATTTACCCACGGTAAAAGATATAGGCAATAACTTGATAGGCATACCCATGCAGTTATTCGTCAAGGGACCTGATAACCCTGCTTTTTGGTTGGGAAGCTTGCCTGTCTTGGACATCTTTAGTACTTCCATGTTCATACTAGGCACATACCGGCTCTACTATCAACGCAAGCTGGATCGTACCAAATTGCTAATGGTCAGTCTTGCGACAGGCTCGTTGCTTATAGCTTTGGGTGGTCCAGTGAACCTAACACTTATCCTTCCATTCGTTTACATAGTGGTTGCTTCCGGGATTTCTTTGATGCTTCAGCAATGGTTTACGGTATTTCCAAAAAATCCTTTGGCGCGGAATATAGGCGTCACTATTTTAACAATACCTCTGCTCATAAGCGTCTTCTACAACCTTAACCGTTATTTTGTGGCATGGCCGCAGGCTCCTGCTACCAAACAAGTCTACAGCCAAAAGCCCTAGGGGTTTGCTACAATGGTATTTGAATTAAAGGCGAGGAGCTATTTATGAATCGTTTTGATCAAGCGAAGATGTTACTTAAAGTTAAAAAGTTACAGAAAGATCTACAGAAAGAGGTAATTGTCGTTGAAAAAGGCGAAGATGGGGCTGTCAAGGTCGAAATAACTGGGGATCAAAAAATCAAGAAGATTCATATCGACCCGGAATATGTTGACTTGGATGATATCGGTGTCTTGGAACGGTGGATAGAAGATGCTGTCAAGGAAGCTATCCAGCAAAGTCAAAAAATAGCCGCCGAAAAAATGCAACCATTCATGGGAATGCTCGGCGATTTGGGAATGTAGCCCGTAGGACACATGAAAGTTCTTCCTGCTGCGCTCGAACAATTGATTGAAGCCTTCGGGGCTCTACCCGGGGTGGGGCCTAGAACTGCCGAACGCTATTCGTATTACCTACTGCGGACCGAACCCTCCAAGGCAAAACAATTAGCCCATATGCTGGAAAAGCTACATGATCAAATTGATTACTGTAAAAAAACTTTCGCGCTTACCGAAAAGGGCAAGGAACTTTCCGATTTATATACTGACCCGCGCCGCGATAAAAAAGTTGTAGCAGTAGTTGCGGAGCCATTCGATATTGTGGCGCTGGAGCGGACCGGACAATTCAAGGGCACATATCATGTGCTTGGTGGCTTAATTTCCCCGATAGACGGCGTTGGTCCTGAACAGTTGCACATTAAAGAGCTGATTAGACGCATAGATGAGGATAAGGTCAAGGAAATAATCCTGGCCACAAATGCCAGCGTTGAAGGCGAGTCAACCGCCCTTTACATACAGCAGCAGATAGGCAAACGCAAGGTCAAAGTAACCCGATTAGCCCGAGGGTTGTCTGTAGGAGTGGATCTAGAATACGCCGACCAAATCACTCTGGGTCGTGCCCTAGAAGGACGAACTGCCCTATGAAATCGGCAGAAGTTTCAAAAATCCAAAGCATACTAAACGAGGTCGGACGTATTGTCATAATTCAGGCTGATAATCCGGATGGGGATAGCTTGGGAAGCGCGCTAGCGTTGGAGCAGATATTAGGCGATATGGGCAAGGAGACGTTCCTGTATTGCGGAGTAGACATTCCTGATTATTTGAAACACTTGAGTGGTTGGGACCGTGTCAGTAAAGAAATTCCCACGCAATTTGATTTGTCTATCATTGTAGATACCAGCGCGATTATCCTACTAGAAAAACTGGAAATTAGTGATTATCGTAACTGGGTAGCGTCGCGTCCTGTAATAGTGCTTGATCATCATGCGGGAGTTAAATGTGATATACCTTTCGCCACCGTCATCATTAACGATGAAGAAGCGGTTGCCACTGGAGAAGTAATTTATAAAATTGCCCAGGAGCACAGCTGGCCTATGAATCTGCAGGCAAAAACCCATATAACTAGTGCTATCCTGTCGGATTCGCTCGGATTGGCCTCAGAGGGCACTACTGCTTCAACATACCGTGTAATGGGCGATCTGATAGAGTCAGGGGTCGATCGCCCAGCACTTGACGAAGCAAGGCGCGCTTTGATGAAGATGCCAGAAAAAATATTCCGCTATAAAGCACGACTGATCGAACGCACGGAGCTCCATGCAGATGGACGTATAGCCTTAGTGGGTGTTCCGCATGACGAATTAATGGAATACAGCCCCTTATATAACCCAGCGCCGTTAGTCCAATCCGATATGCTACTGGTCGAAGGGGTCCTAACAGCGATCGTATTCAAACATTACAAAGACGGCAAAATCACCGGTTCAATCCGTACCAACAGTGACGGCACGATTGCCGGAGAGCTAGCCTCCCGCTTTGGCGGCGGTGGTCACCGTTACGCTGCCGGCTTTAAAGTCTCCGACGGCCGATCCCTAGATAAAATCAAAGCTGAATGCATCAAATTAGCCAGCGAACTTCTCGATAATCTGAAAAAAGGAAAGACCGATGAAGCTATATAACACATTGTCTCGTAAAATCGAAGAGCTTAAACCACTTAAACCACCTGACGTTACACTTTACACTTGCGGACCCACCGTCTATGACTATCTGCAGGTTGGAAACTGGGTGGCATTTATCCGATGGGATATGTTAGCTCGCATACTAGAAGATGCCAGTTTTAAACTTAAGTGGATAATGAACATCACTGACGTCGGCCACCTCGTAAGCGATGCGGACGAGGGCGAAGACAAGCTTGAAAAGGGAGCAAAACGTGAAGGGAAAACGGCGTGGGAAGTGGCCAAATTTTATACGCAGGACTTTATAAAAGGTCTTGATGAGCTAAACATCAGTGTTTTTAGATCAAACTTACCCAAGGCGACCGACCACATTCAGGAGCAAATCGATCTAGTTAAGAAGTTAGAGCAAAAAGATATTACCTATGTCATTGATGACGGCGTGTACTTTGACACTGCCAAGCTGGACGATTACGGCAAGCTAGCCAGGCTTAAGGTTGAAGACCTGCAAGCTGGCGCGCGCGTAGCATATAACACTCAAAAAAGAAATTTGAGCGATTTTGCAATATGGAAGTTTAGCCCTAAGGACGCACAACGCGATATGGAATGGGACAGCCCCTGGGGCAAAGGATTTCCAGGTTGGCATCTGGAGTGCAGCGTTATGGCTATGAAGTACCTTGGTGAGACTATAGATATTCATGCCGGTGGCATAGATCATATACCAGTCCATCACACAAACGAGATCGCCCAATCCGAGGCAGCTACCGGAAAACCATTTGCTAATATTTGGATGCATAGCAATTTCTTAACAGTCGACGGAGTCAAACTCAGTAAATCACTTGGGAACAGTTATACTCTATCGGATATTGTAGAACACGGTTTTAGTGCGTTGGATTTCAGGATGTTCACTCTTCAAAGTCATTACCGTAACGAAACTAACTTTACGTGGGAGGGACTTGATGCTGCCAAAAATCGCCTTAGGAGTTTGCGCGCAATGGCGGATCTGCGCTATCAGCCAAGCGAGCAAGGGCTGGATTGTTCAAATTTGCTCAATATAGCTCGAAATAATATTACAGCATCCTTACATAACGACTTGCACACCCCTGAAGCCTTAGCTGAACTGAGTCGATTACAGACAACCCTTGACATAGGTTGTATTAATATTGCCTGTCAAGCGGTCTTTCAGGATTTTGTTACTTGGCTTGACGCAGTATTAGGGCTTAAGCTTGGTACTTCAAGTGATATCAACGAAAGACAGAAGACATTGCTAGCTAATCGTGCTGAGGCTAGAAAGGACAAGAACTTTAAGAAGTCCGATGAAATTCGCAATGATCTAGCTTCACAATGTATATCAGTTCGAGACACACCGATAGGTCAAGTCTGGTTCCGCATCTAGAACATTCTTAAGTTATGTACCTGAGTGCAGTTTGGGATGAAAAGCGAGCAAAGCAAGTGCGCCGTACTTTAAAGTACGATAAGTGCATCGCGGAGCTTTTCGCCCAAAATGTGCCACAAGTACGTAAGTTCAGTTATTGTTTGGCTTCGGGGACGAGTTCGTGGCGCTCTACATAATCTTCAAATAATATTTTGGCACAACCGGCTGCTGGAATCGCTATAAAGCCACCTGCTAGACCACCAAACCCGACGCCTAATAGCGCAGCTATAAATACCAGAAGCGGTGTCAGTTCATTCTGTTTTGCCTGTATATACGGCTGTATTGTTACATTTTCTAACTGCTGATACACCAAGAAGAAGATAGCCATAATGATAGCTAGTGGACCTGAACTGAATAAACACACCATCACCACAATAGCGGCGCCTATAGTGTTGCCAATCATCGGAATGAGGCCTGTCATGGCAATAATCCCTGCCATAGCTATCGGATTTATCGACACATGCAGGAGCGTACTGGCAATCATTAGTGCGACCAAAGCAAATGCCCCGGCTAGCAACGCAATTATAAGCTGCCCGTTAACATACCCTGTTACGATACGATACATTTTGGCTACTAATTTCTTATTATGCGCCCGACGTGACGTAGGCTGCAAACTCCAAAACTTTTTAATCCATGCCGGACCTTCTACTAACATCATAAACGTCATTACTAGTACCGCAAGAATAGATACAAATGCCGATCCAACACGAGTTGCCGTGCTAAACACTTTTCCGCGCGCCTGTGGCGCTACGCGCCTCGTAAAATCACGGCTGAAGTCGTCGATATCTTGCTGTAAATTATACCGTCGTACAAATCTGCCAAGAGCGCTATCTTGCGTCCTGAGGCCGCCTACAATCTGGGGCACGTCACTTACGAAGTCAGTTGTCTGCCGAACTAATGGTGGCAAAATCAGTGAAAAGAATCCAATTACTACGGTGAGCACAATTATGTAGGCAATTCCGGTGGCCGCTACCCGGCTTCTGCTTTTTAAACGGCGCGTAATCCAACTAACGGCTGGGTTAAGTGCGACAGCAAGGAAAAAAGATGTACCTATGAGCGTCAGAATATTACTCACATTACTAATAAATTGTAGGGCTAAGTATGACGCCAGCACAAGTGCAATAACCCTAATTACGGTTCGGTTGCTAACTGTAACCGTTACTTTTGGTTTTATCAGGCTCATACCTGTATTATCCTATACTAACGTTTATTTGCAATCGTCGATTCATAAAGTGATACCAATTTCAGGCCTACCTTATTAACATCATAGGATTGCACAGCCTTGTGCTGTAGTTCACCGATGCGTTCCCTTAAGGCCTTATCGTTAATGAATAGTTGTAAGCTTTTGGCTAACTGCTGTGTATCGTTAGGATCTATTAAAGTTTCTGGCCACTTGTTTAAAACGCTTGAATATCCAGAATTATTTCCACCCAGTACCACTCCCGCCCCAGCTGTCATTGCTTCTATCAAGACTATACCAAAACTCTCACCGCCCAGTGATGGGTAAACTGCTATGTCGGCGCTTTTTAGCAAACCCGCTTTGTCTTTTTCTGGGATATGTCCGATAAATTTCACACACTCAAGCCCGGTTGCTTCGCAATAATTCTTTAGTCTAGGCATCAAGTGGCCGGATCCCGCTATAGTTACTCGTAAATTTTTAGATAAATCGGAATTTTGCTGCATATAGTTCAATGCCCGCAATAACTGCCAAACTCCTTTGCGAGGGACAAGCCGACCCAAAAAAACAATATGGAAGCTGTTGTCATCTAGAAATTTTACGCGACCAATTCTCATACTGCTATAATCGATAACATTCGGCAAGATTTTGCTATGTAAACCATAGGCCGAGGCCGCAAAGTCACTGGCTGGCTCGGATACGCTCAGCATGAGATCAAAGCGGCTCAGACTTTTCTTAAGCCATGTGGCCAGTAAACTACTGGCAATACTTTGTATAGCAGAATAGGGAATAACGTGAAAAGTCCCTACTATAGCTGTCCTGGTTGGTGCCAGCCGGATAACGCGGGCGGCAAGCAATGGGCTGTAAGGTACCTGCACATGTAGAATATCAAATTGCTTACGTTCCAACAGGGCCCTGATTGCCCTGCTGTTGCCGCCTATAGGCATAGACATCCGGTTCTGATTAAAACGGACAGCAATATTACGGCTAAGGCTATGGACATTAGGTAAGTCACTACGCTTTGTTTCTCCAACTAGGTAATGAACCTCATGACCGTTTTTTACCAACCATCTACCCAGCGTCAAAACGTATTGCTGCACACCATCTGTCTTATCCAGGCTATCATCCAACACAAAGCCAATTTTCATAAAGGTTTAATGCCTTGTACTTCTTTTTGAATTCACGTAGAGCTCTTCATATCTGTCGACTATTTTGGGGTAGTCAAATTGTTTTGCGTACTCGCGCGCCCATGTTCGCCATAAATTCCTTATCGGTTCATCATACAAAAGAAGTTCCAATCTGCGCACAAAATCATCTGTGTCTTTGGGATTGACTAAAGAAATAGTTCCACGCTCCTTCAAAACCGTCGAGTAACCCGAGTTATTACCAGCAACCGTAACCAATCCCATGGCCATTGCTTCAAGTAAGACAATACCAAAACTTTCGCCGTAAGGGGCTGGCGAGCAGAAAAGGTCGCTTGTACGCAATAACTGCAGTTTCTCCTCTTCTGAAATATAACCCCTGAAGTGGACATTCGGGGTATGCTTTTCAGCTGCGTATTTTTCTAACTTTTCTCTATCAACCCCGTCACCGGCTATTATCAACTCAGCTCCCGGATACTTCCTAGTGAATAGTTCATAGGCATCTATGAGATAAGTCAGGCCTTTTCGCCTTTCTAACCTGCCTATAAATAAAATTGTCTTTGGCAGGTTCTGGGCTGAGAGTCCGGCATCGGGTACGCCGGAAGACATCCTCTTTTTTTTATACTTCTTTAGATCTATACCATTGGGTATAATTTCAACTGGCTTATTAGTAAGGCTGTACACATAAGTTGCTGCAGCTTCGGATACGGCCGTCAGCGTATGTAGATACTTCATAATTGATTTTGTGTATGGCGTGATGACCCGCTCGATAGTAGATGTCATAACAGTTTCCGGTAGTTTGGCGTGGAACGTGGCGATGTTTATACAGTTGGAGCGGCTAAGAATCTGACGGCTAAGCACAGGCATCCACGGCTCATGAAAGTGCAATACATCAAAATGCTCGCGCCCTAACATTGCTTCCACGGCTTCTGCGCTGACCGAAACTGATATCTGAGGAGTTGTATGGAATGACTTAATAGAAGTAGCGTTGCCGATAAATATGATGTCCTCGGTCTTGCTATCCTCATATCCCCGCGGCAAAGGCGTAATAATTTTGGCAGTATGGCCTCGTCTCTTAAGCTCCTTCTGCATAGCAAAGATACATTCCTGGACACCACCTCCATGGAAAAGGTTATAGGGACAAACCAACCCAATACGCATAAATATCAGTATATCGTATTAAACATCCAGTACTTTACTTAAAACTTGGAGTTATATGGTTGAAAGCAGCATAAAAGCTAACTATGAGTCTTTGGACAGAATATCTCGTAACTCCTGGGGGAGCAAAGGAGCAGCCGTTTCTACATCGGCTATGATGCTGGGCGCATGGGTTGCCAGGCCAGACTGGGCTTCATGAAAATCACTAAAAACTACCCTCATATGCTGCTCAACAACGTGCTTATCGAAGTATCGGTCATCCGCGACTGAAACATGCCAAACGGGCAGATCTATCTGCTTCTCGCAATTATTCAGATTTAGGAACTCTGTAGAGGTAAATAACCATGTGCGGGCATCGTTACAATGCCACAAATACGTTTCAAAATCCATTATTTTACGCCGTTCTTCAGTCGTTAATGATCCGTATTTTTGTTTGGCACGAAGCGTCCGCTTATAGATAATACGAAGAGGCAAAGAATGCAAACAGACTCTGCGGAAAAATTTTGAGCGTAACTTACCGGAAAAGAACTTAGCAGAATGGTAATAAAGAGAGTGTTGGAAGGGGCTTAGCGTGAAATCATCCTTATGGGTAAAGCCCACGACACTTACCAGCATATCGACATTACGGGTAAGTTCCGGAAATCTCTGCAACATCCGAGTAACTATGACAAAACCTAAGCTTAGCCCGGCTATTGTAACTTTTTTACGTCGATAGTGCAGCTTCACAAATGCAGCCAAATAGTCAGCTAAGTTATCGATTGTGGGACGGTCGCCAATTCTATAAAAACTGTCCATGCCCCCAAATCCTGGCAAATCAGGCATCGTTACGGCTCCATACTGGTTTAGGTCCTGTACAACACCCCACCATCTCTCCAAGCTTGAATGATGTCCATAAACAAACAGAATCTCCCGTTTACGTCCTTTGGGCGCCGGCATACGTAACATACGCCCCTGCAATTTGTTCATATACAAGGGCATGATGTAATCAGCCGGATTTTTTGCCTTATGTTCAGCCATTGTTACATGGAAATGTACCCTAAAAACCTCCCCTCAGCAACCGCCAACATCGATCTGCTACAAGAGGTCTTACACGATAGTGCAGTTTAGGACGAAAAGTGAATACCGAAAAGGAACCGTATAGGAACCTGCGGCAAGTGCGGAACAGAACTTTTAGCCCGAAATGCGCATAGCGGGAAAGCCCTTTATTTATCGATTAGGATGTCAACCCCTACCCACACATACTCCCAGGCCTCTGGTTCTGGCCCTTGTTCCGCAGTACCAGACGGATAGCTGGGAATCCATCCGAATTTTTTGGCATTCTCGTAATTATTCTTGCTTAGCCAGGTAAAACAAGGTGTATTTTCAAAAAACCTAGACTCCTGGTTAGTGCATTTAAGGTCTACGGTATAACCAGTATGATGACGTGAAGCGCCAGGAATCGATGTAGTGTTAAGTATCTGCGCTACCGCTGGTTCTGACTCACCGGCTGCTATTTCTGCTGGAGACGCCCCCGTTGCGTTCAGTCTTTGCATAAAAAGTAGGCGTTGCTCCTCTACAGATCGGAACGCAGAAGTTAAGCCAAGCGGCACCCCGTCCTTTGCCGCTGCTGTTTTCAGTTCTTGCCATGGTTGTACAGCCTTCTCCTGCAACTGAAAGCCTTCTGGTGTCTGAGAGAGTGGTGCGACAGGTGCGCTCCGCAGACGATAACCGCGCCGAAAGGCCAAGGCCTGAATTCTCTGGTCAGCAGCCGAATTCCCGCTAATAGGCGGTGCAGAGGTAATTTCCACGGTATTAGGATACGCTGCAGTATTATATAGATTCCGGAATTCCTCGCTAGTAAAGGTTTTTAGGCGCCGCGGTTTTGTTTCTACCGCAGTATTATTTACTGGTTCATGGGATTGTGTGGAATCGGATTTGGAAGCCGACGGTTTAGCATCAAACTTAATTCTTACTATCTGCCAGATGGCCACCCCTAAAATCAAGGCTATAACCAGTAATGGCCATCGTTTTTTCTGAGGTTTACGCTCCCTATGGTGCTCTCGTAAGTGCTTCGGCTCAATGATACGCATTTTGCATACATTATACCTTAACCACTAAGAACCCCTTTAATATCTTTACCTGTAATTTGGGAGTCGAATGCTAAATGAATATCGATTCCTTGGATCATCACCCTCCGTCAGGCTATAATTCCAATGTTCATAGTGGGGAGTGGCCAAGTGGTAAGGCACCAGTTTTTGGTACTGGCATTCGGGGGTTCGAATCCCTCCTCCCCAGCCAGATACGACATCAGATGGCATAAATCTAACCTCTCAGTCTAAGGATTTAAGTGAGTATAAGAGTACCCGTAACAAAAGCAGACTCAATCGCCATTTTTGCGCGCGATGCCTGGACATGCCGATATTGTAATGATGCCGTTTTTTTTAGTCCGGCTCTGAAAGTTTTAGATAAGATTAATCCAGGCCATGGTTATTACCATGCGCACGGAAAGACTGGATCGATGCTCGACGTTTTCCAATGGAAGTGGGCTTCAGTTGACCACGTAATCCCAGTGTCACACGGTGGACAAAATATTCTCAACAATTACGTAACCGCATGCTGGAAGTGTAATCTTACCCTTAATGATAAATACGCCGATAAGAACAAGACTGTTTTACTAAATGATATCAATAAAAATATGGGTTGGGACGGCTTTTCAGGACTTTACTTACAACTTGGTCCAAAAGATAGTTGGCATAAGATTCTTGCCATGTATGCTAGGGTAAACTTGGTTTAAATCGACATGGGTTCCAGATCTATATGCTCATACACATTCCCTTCAAATAGAAAATGTACTTATCTGTTTGTTATAGTATGTTCGTGATTAAAGTTGTGATGTTTGATGCGGGTGGTGTTTTGCATGTTTCTAATACGGCCGTGGGTGATGATTTACGCAACGAGCTTGGCCTGACGGATGACCAAATCAAAAAACTGTACTCGCACTACATTCCTCTCCTGGGTACCGGCAAGCTAACCGAGGAAGAACTCTGGAAAGCAGTCAGTAAAGAATTTGGGGCTCGCGAAGTTAGCGTTGATGAACACCTGTTTACTAGATCTTTCGTAACGACGCTTCGGAAAATGCCAGGAATTTATGAGCTGATTGATGAACTAAAAGCCCAAGGCATTAAAATATTGCTTTTAACCAATGTTACCGAGCACTATGCTGAAGTATTGGAGCGTAATGGCCATTACGACCCATTTGATTTAAGGATACTGTCGTTTGAGGTTGGCAGCTGGAAGCCTGACCCGGTGATTTATCAGCATGCGTTGCAAAAAGCAGGGGTTAACCCCGACGAGGCTGTGCTAGTTGATGACCAAGAAAAAAACATAGTTGGGGCTGAGGCATTAGGTATACACGGCATCCTTTTTCATGACACAGGCCAAGTCAAGAAGCAGCTTGCTGAGCTAACTACGCAGTCCTGACCCCGTTACTGGTACTATAAACTAACATATTGCTTGACTAATACCCCTAGGGGGTATTAGATGTATGCATGATAGCAGACATTAAAAAGCGTGCGTCTCACCGCTCAAAGATTATCGAGGGACAATTCAAAGGCTTGCAAAAGATGATAAACAGTGAGGCTTATTGCATGGACATACTTACGCAGAGCCTTGCCATTCAGAAGTCATTGGCTTCCCTAAATAAGTTAGTGCTTGAGAATCATTTGCGGACTCATGTTACAGAAATGTTTGAAGATGGTGATGAAAAGTCTCAAGAGAAAGCAGTTACTGAATTATTGAGTTTGTACGAATTAAATAATGTCAGAAGTAAGGAGTAAGCAATGAATAAGCAAACAATCGTCGCCTTAGTAATAGGGTTAGTTATAGGTGGAGGCGGCGTTTACGCAGTCAGTGGCGCAAACAAACAAAACAATGCTACGAGCACGCAAACTCCTACCTCAACTACCGATCATAATGCTCAGGCGACTGCAAAGCTAAAAGACCTTAAAGGTGATGGTTTCGATAAAGCATTTATTGAAGAGATGATTACGCACCACCAGGGTGCAATTGATATGACTAAGCTTATCGAAACCAACGCCAAGCACGATGAGTTAAAGCAACTCGGCCAAGATATTATATCGGCTCAGTCTAAAGAAATTGACATGATGCAAACCTGGCAGACTGGGTGGGGCTATAAAACAACACCCCAGTCCCACGATATGCACGGTATGTAGGCAAAAGATAGAAACCTTAGGAGCTCGAGCCTTCTCGCTGTTATCGTCTCCATTAAGTTGAAGCTTTTATGATAGGGTTCCAATACATCATTAAGAGAAGATCTAAATAGGGAGAAGAGTTAAATGGAGAAACAAATAACAAGTCACGGCTCAATGGTTAAGGGTGAGCATTCCCGTCAAGAACTAGCAAAGTTTATTTTGGTTATTGCATCTATAGCAGTTATGTCTTGGCTCCTGAATAGCATCTATGGACAGGCAAGCTTTATAGAGTTTCTGCGCTGGTATATGGGTGTTTTCTTTGTGGTATTCGCATCATTTAAGCTTATAGGTTATAAAATGTTTGCAATGATGTTTGCCGAATATGACGTTGTGGCCAAAAAAGTAATGGCATATGCATACGCCTATCCGTTCATTGAGCTAGGTCTAGGCGTGATGTACGTAGCAAATATACTTCCTAACGCTAGAGATTGGGTAGCTGTAGTTGTCATGGGCGTAGGTTCAGTCGGGGTACTCCAAGAAATCAAACGTCGTAGTGGCATCCACTGTGCTTGTTTAGGCAACGTAATAAAATTACCATTAAGCACTGTAAGCCTAGTAGAAGATGTAGGTATGGGCTTAATGGCTTTAGCGTTAATCTTGTTTTCTTAGAAAAGATAGGGTTATCATTTATTTAGACGACTATGGTTGCCTGTCATAGGCTTGTTTTAGACCGTCTATATCGATTTTTTTCATTTGGAGCATGACCTGCAGTACTCTACCGGATTTATCAGGATCAGGGTCGCTTAGCATCTCGCCCATAGCCTTGGGAATGATTTGCCATGACAGGCCAAACTTATCCTTCAGCCAACCGCATTGTTCTGACTCCGGATGAGCGGACAGTTTATCCCAATAATAATCGACTTCGTTTTGGTCCTCGCATTCCACATAAAAAGATACGGCTTCGTTAAACTGAAAAACGGGCCCACCATCAAGCGCCATATATTGTTGGCCTGCCAGTTCAAACACAGCAGTTAAAATCTTGCCTTCCATCCCTTTCATTGGCCCCTCCAGAGGTCCATCAGGATAGCGCTTGATACTTACTATTCTCGAGTCTTTAAATATAGAAGTATAAAAATTAATTGCTTCTTCGGCATTTTTATCAAACCATAAAAATGGCGTAATCTTTTGCATCTTGTATTGCTCCTTTGTTAAGTCACCACATCCTAATTTAGCAGAATGTTTTGGGAAATGGCCTCTTATAAAATCTTAACTAGTTGGATTATACAGAATCGAATACCGTTTCAATAGAGGGCAAAATAACATTTCTGATAGAAACCGGTTTCTTGATAGCTTTACTTACTTTCACTTTGCGCGCCAAAGCCAGCCTTACTATGTTTAAAATCATAGGTTCGTAGTTTAAATTAACATTTAGCACACAAGCTTTAGGAAAATTTCCATAACCACCAATTAAACTAGGAATGAGATTAGCTTCAAGAAAATGCGGAGTACCGGCTTCATCTAAACGAATATCTATGCGTCCGTAATCACGAGCCCCTAGAGCGTGGAAGGCGCTTATAGCAAGGTCGATAACCTGTGTCTTAATATTTTTATCCAGTACTTTTACGCTACGCCCCGCATCAGCATGTTTTGCTTGTACGCTTAATATACGTACCCCTTGATCGTCAGCTGGGACTATCCGTTCTAGCGGCATAACCGAATACTTTCCCGTGTGCTCGTTTTTTAGAACGGCCACACTGAACTCACGCCCAGGCAAATATTCTTCTATTAGTGAATCAGACCGAACTTCGGAAGTAATTGACTGGACTTTTGAACTTAATTGGTCGAAGTCATGGGCTAGGGAATTGGCGTCAACGCCTTGGCCACCACCCCGGTTCGTGGGCTTAATAAACACCGGGAATCTAAGGGATATCTCTTCTCTTGCCAGTAATGAATTCTGCTTAGCGACTATGTACCGGGAAGTATCAAGACCAGCGTCAATCACTCGTTGCTTGGCTAACGGTTTGTTGAGCTCAAGTTCGTGAGCTATTCGATTTGAGCCTGTATACGTTATGTCATGTTCATCCAGATACTTAGTAATCCATACTTTATCTGGATCTTCCATACCCAAGGCGTGATTCATCGGCACAAATTTCATTCCTAAAAAAACTAAATCGGGCTTGGTGTAAGTTAAAGCGACAAGATCAGAGCAACTATTAACTAGTGTGATTCCAACCTTTGCGTAATGCTTTGACAAAACAGCATGCACTGCGTCACGCGATATTTTGCTCATCGAGCTAAGCCAGCTTTCGCTCGAACTCACAATTTCAATATGCTTGTTAATTTTCATTATTGCCTACAACTCTAATTAAGAAATCTAGGCTTCACCCTAAATCAGTTTTATATACTTTTCATATCACCCGAGTGTTAATCGGACCGAGACGATGCTGAGCGATTGTGGAGTCGAATTATATAAATAGAGAAACAACAGTTACCACTTGCTGCATTAACTATAACACAATAATCTACGATTTGGTACGCCAACAAATCAAAATATGGTCGCCATAAAGCCATATGTCATCGACAACATAATATTCCGTAGTACTTAACTGTTAAGGTAAAAACTTCCGGATGAGTAATCTTTAAATGACAGCGCAACGCTAGGTTTTTAGGTAAAAGTGAGTTACTTAGAGAAACGTTTGCGCTTGTTGTGGTCAAGTTCTTTCTTCCTAAGCCGTAAACTTTTAGGTGTTACTTCTAGCAGTTCATCGTTTTCAATAAAATCTAGGCTTTCTTCTAAGCTGAATCGTATGGGCGGTGTGAGCTGGACAACGCCGTCGCTGGAGCTGCTGCGCATGTTGGTCAATTGTTTGGCCTTACATACGTTGATTTCCATATCTTCCTGGCGCTTATTGAGTCCTATTATCTGCGCGGCGTATACTTTTTCAGCTGGGCCGACGAAACACAAGCCCCGTTCTTCTACATTTTGCAAGGAATAAGGGGTGGTAACGCCGGCTTCGAACGCCAAAAGTACACCATTCCTAAGACGCTCCAATTCAGAGCCCTTAGGCTGGTAGCCGCCCAAAAGACTGTTCATAACAATTGTACCCTTGGTATTAGTGATAAGTATCCCGCGCAGTCCTAGCAAAGCCCTAGTTGGGAGCTTGTATACTAGCTTTGTGATGTTTTTTGACGATGAAGAGAATTGTTCGATTAACTCCGCGCGGCGTTTGCCAAGTTCCATCTGTACAGAACCGACATGTTCCATCGGCACCTCGATTATTAGCTCCTCAACAGGCTCCATAACCTTGCCGTTCTCTTCCTTTGTTACAACTTGCGGTCTGCCTACCTCAAACTCATAGCCCTCGCGGCGCATAGTCTCTATAAGGACGCTCAGGTGTAGTTCGCCGCGGCCAGAGACCAAAAAACCCAAGCCCCCATCTTCTACCTGAAGCCCGACATTGGTTTCTAGCTCTTTATGTAGCCGGTCACCAATTTGTCTTCCGGTGGTAAATTCTCCTTCTTGGCCTTTGAATGGGCTGGTGTTCGGTCCTAAATAAATTTTAAGCGTTGGCGCTTCAACTTCTATAATCGGTAGGGCTTCGGGTGACTGCACATCAGCAATTGTTTCGCCAATTTGAGCCTCTGCGATTCCGGTAAGCTGCACAATATCTCCGGCCACACCAACCTCGGCGTCTAGTCGGCTAACGCCCTGGGTAGTGAAAACTTTGTCAATCTTAGTTTTCGTCTGGCTGCCGTCCTTTTTACATAAGACTACGGCGTCGCCCGGCTTGATTTGCCCGCGGCTAATGCGGCCCACGGCATATTTACCTTTAAAATTATCCCATGCCAGCGCAGTAACCAACATTTGGAAGGGCTTTTCGGGCTCGACTTTTGGCGGTGGCACTTCGTTAATTATGGCGCTGAATAAAACTTCCAAGTCACCAGGAACTTCCATGTCTTCAGGAAAGCTTGACCAAGCCTTGCCGGCCCTGCCTTCGGCATAGTAAGCAGGATAGTGCAGCTGATCTTCGTGAACAGCCAGTTCCAGGAATAAATCCGCCAGTTCGTCCTCGACTTCAGCTATTCTTGAACCAGCTTTATCTATTTTGTTAATCACTACTATGGGCTTAAGCTCGGCGGCGAGTGCCTTACTAAGGACGAACTTGGTCTGAGGCATGGGGCCTTCTTGCGCATCAACAATCAATAGGCAGCCGTCAGCCATATTCAGCGTACGCTCCACTTCGCCGCTAAAATCAGCGTGCCCTGGAGTGTCAATGATATTTATTCGATGCTCGCCGTGCGTCACAGCAGTGACCTTGGCTGTGATGGTTATGCCTCGCTCACGCTCCTGGTCGCCACTATCCATTATCAGCTCTTGACTCATTTCTGCCTGATTATCCCTAAATGTACTGGACTGCTTGAGCAGACCATCCACAAGAGTCGTCTTGCCGTGGTCCACATGGGCAATTATAGCTATATTTCGTATCTTGTTCGGGTCTTGAATCATAATAAAAAGCGCCCTTAACAGCGCTTACCTAAATTTATTGTAGCATAAGAAATATTATTTAACAAGAGCAATCCTTCGCTTATATGAGCTAAAAGTAAACATTAATTACGTTGTTATAATAAAGAAATGAAAATATATTTAGCGCGGCATGGGCAGTCTAATTACAACGTTCTTGGATTATGCAATGCCGATCCTGCCAAGAATGTTCACCTTACTGAAAAAGGCTTACAGCAAGCGCGTGTTCTTGCTGAGAAGCTAAAGAATATCAGTATCGAACATATATTTGTTTCCGAGCTAAGACGCACAAAGCAAACTGCAGATATTATTAATAAGTTCCATAATTTGCCAATCCAGGTTGATTCTAGGCTAAATGACAACCGCTCAGGATATGAAGGTAGGCCAGCTAGTAATTATTACTCAGCCCTTGAACGGGCAGGCAACAAGTGGATCGTGAGTTTTAATGACGGAGAATCATTGATAGACGTAAAAAACCGAGTGAAAAGCTTTATCGATGAGTTAAGGGTACAAGAATACCAGTCAGTCTTGGTAATTACATCCAAGGTCATAGTCCAGTTTTTTTGCGGCCTACTGAAGGGGCTGACAGACGAACAAGCTTGGGATTTTCAGGTCGAGAAGGGCAGTTGTACAGAGCTCGAACTAAGCTGAATATTGGTTAACTGGTTGAATACATCGACTATTTGAGCAGAGCTATCTTTTACCCATATGTACTGAGTGTCAGTCAGTATGATCATTGGCGTAGTCATATCATAGGCATGGCTAGGCATACTTTCGTAATTTTTTCGAAATTCATCACTGCCCCAATGCGGCATCACTAGAAAATTCGTAAGGCCAATACCCTTGGTATCAAAATCATCCTCAAAATAAGTCTCTAAGGAAAGTGCCGGGGCTGTATCCTCAGCCATAATGAAGCTTCCCGTGCTTGTTCCGATGTATTTACCACCGTTTCCTATAAATTCACGGATAAACACGTCGAATCCTGACAATCTGGCTTGATTCAGCATATGGACCAGGCTACCTCCTTCTACATAAACGACATCAACGTCGGTTAAATCCTTAACTAAGTCTTCGTAGCGTTTCCCGGTGATTGTATACTCAAATATTTCGAATCCAGCACTAATCATCGATGTTTTATTCTGCTGATGCCAACTCAGGTCATCACCCTCGTTCTCTTTTTCAATCGGAGTAGTAATAAATGCTGTACGCAGTTTATCTTTCCCCTGATTTATTCTTTGAAAAATATCCTTAGCTACCAAGTTAACTTCAGAAGTGAGAAAAAGTTCCGTCATAAATACTAGTATACTATCGTAATAGCCAGTAAATAGGAGGGAACAAATGCTAAAAGAAGCGCAATCATTCAGTAGCTTTGCTGTAAAAGACATAGCACAAACCAGAGAATTTTATAGTCAAACCCTAGGCCTTAGAGTTTCCGATGACCCAAATGTGCCTGGGATTCTTAACCTAAATCTACCCAGCGGAACAATTGTGGTTTACCCCAAGGACGATCATGCGCCAGCCACGTTTACGATACTTAATTTTTTAGTGGAGAATATTGAGCAGGTTGTTGACAGCCTAGTCGCAAAAGGCGTGAGTTTTGAGATTTATAATGGCTTCGACCAAGACGAAAAAGGTATTTCACGCGACGGCAAAGGCCCTAATATAGCCTGGTTCAAAGACTCATCTGGAAACATTTTGGCTATACTCGAAAGTTAGCGCATATTCAGTAAAGGTCACCTTAAAAGATAATTTTGAGATTACTAATATTTAACTAGTTGAGCCTTGTCGCCAACGGGTCTCTATACACACTTCCGTCTGCTCTAACATCAAGCCTAAGAACCGAATCCTGAACTGTACAACCGCCCAATGTTTTTAACAATGACGTGTCAGTAATATCGGGGAGGTGCCTTCTCTCAGAGCCTGCCGTGTGTCTTATGTCGGTTCCTGGTACAATATTATCACCCTCGCCATCTGCGAAAGTTGTCCGGGAACTAGTAAAACTGTTACCTCCTCCTCCGCTATACGTTAGCGTATCGCCACCATTCACCATATAAAACCCTCGTTAAGTACATAACAGTATCCCGCTTATGGCTCTTGAATTCTGTTAGATTTCAAACATTCTGAGAATCGCTATACATAGTAGTTTAATTTCAGAATTCTGCGGAAATTTATCCGTTATTCGAATGGTTTCTAACTAAATATGTTATGGTATTATGCAGAGTGGGAATAGTTCTAAAACCTTAAGGAGGGGAAATGATACTTAAGACAATCATAGACGAAACTACAGGTGCTGTAGTAGCAGCAGTAAAGGGCGTGGATAACATTTTAGACGCCATTACCGGCACGGTTAAAGATCAAGTTATTAATGTACTGAAGGGCACCGGCGAGATTTCCGGCACGGCCGTGGAAGCAGTTGCAGCCGTAGCCAGCGGTGCTATAAAGGGAGCAGGACAGGTAGGTGCATCCATAACTGACGCGGCCTATAACACCATGAGCGGCGTGGTTAAGGGAGCCAGTCAAGTAGGCGGAGATGTCATTTCTGCTATACGTGGCGGCGTACAGGGCGTAGTTACTGCTACAGCGGAAACAGGGAAAGATGTCGGCACAGCAGCCGTATCCGCAGTACAGGGAGCTATCAAATCAGCTGGCGAGGTTGGAACCGATACTTCTGAAGCTACCAAGGCCGCCGTTGGCGGGGCTTTAGACGCAACCACAACTATCGGTGGAAGTGCCGCCCAAACTGTCCGTGACGCACTACTCTCGGCCGCAGCGCTGCCGCGAGACCTTATTGAGTCCATCATTAAAGGTAGCGACAAATAGGAACTCTGTTACTGCGAGATATTTTGCCGCAAGCACCCTCCTCCTGTGCATAAAATAATATATAGTAGGGGGACTTGAGTGATGGCTAACGTGACGAATGCTCAAACTAGCAGCCGGCAACTTGAGCATATAGCGGAAAATGCCCAAGATATTCTTATACGGGTTGAAACAGTATTTCCGTTTACGTTATTTCCCACAACCATCACTATGGATCGAGTAAAAATCACCGTCAAACGACGCTCGTTCTTTAATGCCTCTCAAGTAACTAGCATCCAGATTGATGATATTTTAAATGTTGAGGCTACCTCTGGACCATTCTTAGGATCGGTTAAGTTTTGGAGCCGATTCCTGCCGAATGAGCCGCAGAATCCTCAAATTTCAGTTGGCAACCTCAAGAATAGGGACGCGCTAGCTATAAAAAGGCTATTACAAGGATATATTATCGCCCGGCATAAAGAGGTGGACTGTTCGCAGATAGAGAGAAGGGAGCTTATCAAAATGTTAAATGAGTTAGGACGCGAAGCTACTGGCGTATAGTCATTAGATTGACACACGCATAAGCGTCATGGTTATATGAATGAAAGCCATGGCTCATAAACTCAACCCCCAGACAAAAAAACTTAAAAATAGCATTTTAGGTCTTACCCGGGTGCATTTTTATTACGTTCTAGCATACGTTTTATCCATCATTATCTTTGATTCGTGGAACCTGATTACACCTGAATCACTATCCCAACGATGGACTATGGCCGCCATTATGCTGATCTTAATAACGGTTATATGGTACGCATCCCGTAAT
>CAZWFS010000009.1:0-43450 GCA_964633325.1 uncultured Candidatus Saccharibacteria bacterium
CTTAAGAGGTTACGGGTATGCGTGCTTTATGTCTGTGGGGTTTTTAGATTCGGGTTATTATTCCCCTTCTGGTTGCTTTTTATATTAATGTGTGTTTAAATGCGGCGCGTAGGTTCTTATCTGTTCGAAGCTCGAGGCAAAGTTAGATTGTTCCATAAGGTTATTTAGCCATCAGAATAGTCAGATTCCGCCGGGTAGCAAGAGACTGTAAGGGGTCGTGCCTAAATGGTTAATAAGCAAGGGACAATAAATGTATAAATTATTTGTAGGTGGATTGCCTTTCAGCACCACCGATGATGAACTGCAAGATCTATTTGCTGCACATGGTAAAGTAGCTTCCGCTACCGTGGTCAAAGACCGCGACACCGGACGCAGCAAAGGCTTTGGCTTTGTCGAATTTGAAAACGACGACGAAGGCAAGGCAGCCGAAAAAGCTCTGAATGGTAGCGACATGGGTGGCCGTAGCATTACGGTCAACGAAGCTCGCCCCAGAGAAGATCGCCCCCGCCGAGACTTCGGTGGCGGCGGTGGTGGTGGCGGTGGCGGCAACCGCAGCTGGTAAATAACTTTCCCTTTAATTAGGGCTTAGAAACTAGCAGTTTAGCAAAAGGCTCCCCGTAAAAAGGGAGTCTTTTCATGCGTAATGAGCGATCTAATCCCTTGCCGCCGCAGGTCCGGAGCTACCTTTTTCATAAATCAGCAGGTCATTATTATTAGAGACCCTCCAGGCTTGTTGGATAGGCTCCAGTATATGCCAGGAGGCCAGTACTTCCTCGCTGGTGGTAAACAGACGATGGTCTGAGCGCATGGCGTCAACAAATACCCGCTCATAAGCCTCCGGTAAGTCGTCAAAGTGCTGTTTATAAGTAAACTCTAAGGGAAGTTTACGCAACTCCCAGTCAAAGCCAGGCTTTTTGACCCATAGGTCAAATTCGACTCCTTCATTAGGCTGTATGCGGAGTACGAGTTCGTTTGCTTCGTAAGTATCTTCCTGGCGATACTTTATTCGTATTTCGGTAGTAGTTTTGTCTAGCGCTTTGCCAGTCATCAACGTAATCGGAACATTTTGCCACCGGGAGTCTTCAGAGAAAACAGTAAGGAATACAAAAGTTTCAACAGAGCTACCGGGGTTTTGGACTTCTTCACGATACCCCGCATACTGGCCTCTCTTGACCTGTTTTGATATATCGCTCGGAGGCTGAATCGACTGAAGTGCCTGCAGACGCTTGGCCGGAATAGATTGCCAGTCATCTGGCGCCGGCAATTCCATGAGAGTGAGCGCAGCTAGCTGCAGCAAGTGGCTTTGTATGATGTCACGCAACGCGCCTGTTTGTTCGTAGAAATCAGCCCGTCCTTCTATGCCTATAGTTTCAGGGGCTATTATGTCGATCCGCTCAATAAATTCATTATTCCAAGTACGCTTGAACAGGGAATTACTGGCACGGAATACGACCAGGTTTTGGGCCATCTCTTTGGCCATGAAGTGATCAATCCTGTAGACTTGTTCTTCCTTAAAATGGGCTTTTAAACGAGACACTAGATTTTCTGCGGAAGCCAGATCTGTACCGAAAGGTTTTTCCAGTAATAACTTGGTGTCAGGAATATCCGCTAGGCCTGATTCCCCTAGAAGCTCTACTACAGACTGTGAAGCTTGAGGGGGAATAGAGAGGTAAAACAATCTCTGTGCTTTTGTACTGAAGCTCCGCTCTACTTCGTTCAAGTGCACAGCTAGAGACCGATAAGCAGATAGATCGGTCAAATCCATCTGATAGAGCTCCATTTTCGCACGCAAAAACTCTTTATCATCTTCGGGCAAGACATCCTCAAGCCGTAAATCCCGACGGGTAACGCCTATTATCCGAAAAGTATCAGGCAGGACACCAGCGGCGGCTATTTCCCGTATAGCCGGCAGTAATTTACGCTTGGCTAAGTCACCGGATATACCAACGATAATAAGAGTTGTAGGCTTTGTAATTTTGTTAATATCAGTCATCTAACTATGTTCTTTACCAGTAGTTTACTTATTTAAGGAATGTCCACCGAACTTATTGCGCATGGCAGCAAGCACCTTGGTCGCAAAGCTTGTTTCCCCTTTTTGAGAGGCCCACCGTACCTCTAAAGCGGACTGGATGGCGGGCAACGGTATATTCATTTCTTTGGCGGTCTCCAATGTCCAGCGTGCTTCTCCTAATTCCGCCACGTAGCCATCAACGCCTTCCAGCTCGGGACTCTCTTCTAAAATTTGCTGGCACAGTTCATTGAGCCATGAAGTTATTACGCTGCTCTGCTGCCAAACCTTTGCAGCAGCCGCTAAATCCAACTTTTCGTATGGGCCGTCTTTGAGCATACGGTAACCCTCGGCAAGACTTTGCATCATCCCGTACTCAATAGCGTTATGAATCATCTTGACGTAATGCCCGCTGCCACTCGATCCGAAGTACTGATATCCTCCGCTAGGGTGCGATAAGGTTTTCAAGGCCGGCTCGACTATCCTAAAAGTCTCTTCATCGCCTCCGGCCATCATGCAAAAACCTCTCTCGTAACCCCAAATGCCTCCGCTTGTGCCAACGTCAATCAGCAACGAACCTTTTGCCTGTATACGCTCCGCGCGCGACTGCGTGAGTCGGAAATTTGAATTACCACCGTCAACAATGATGCTATTCTTGGGAACTAGTTTCAGCCACTCATCAATCTCCGCATCAACCACATCAGAGGGAATCATCAGCCATAATACTAGTTTTTCGCCACCTGCAAAAGCCTTAATGACATCTTCCCTGTCATAGGCAGCTATCGCACCGTAACCTTTAGCCTCATCGATAGCATCATGCGTACGGTTATAGGCAATCACTTCATAACCATCTTCTAAAAGTTTACGTACAATCTGCATGCCCATTCGCCCCAGGCCGACAACTGCTATTTTCATAATGGTTCTCCTTTATAGTCATTATATATCGTAAATGACTTAATCGCTTTCAGGACCTGCACAGGCTGTCGGGAAATCGGTAACTCCGTCGCTATCAATGAGCTTAATGCCAGATGCTTGGCTACTCCGATGGCGTACAAGACCGCCTCGTCGAGCTGTTTGATGGCCGTTGCGGTTGTAGTAATCCTCAGATAATCCGGCCCTCGATAACCTATGACCAATTTATCAGTTTCTTCTGTAGCGGGGCTGCCCGGCAGAATACCTGACGTATGGCCATCTGTCCCCATTCCGAATAGTCCTAGACTGTAGTCGCTACTAGCTAATGCATTTGAAAGTTGTTTCCCGTAGTCAGAAGTTGTTTCCTCAAAAGATTTGCCGCTAAGAGTCGGTAGTGCAACCACGTTATTCATATCAAAACCTGCTGCCAAAAGTTGCGTCCAATTAGAATCCATATGTCCAGGGACGCCATAACGCTCATCTATAAGACCGACAGTCAGATTTTTGGGCGTCCCTAGGCGTCTTCTTATCTCCACGGCCACCGGTATAACCGAACCGCCTGACACCAGCCAAACCACCCCATGCCCTTGCCCCTGTTTGCATCTTATTGCCTCAGTTATATACGAAACAACTGGCTCTACCGAATCAACTTTATATACTCTCATCTCCCATACAGCATACACTGCCTCAAAATCAGGCGATAAGTAAAAAGACTCCTCATGGTTGAGGAGCCTTAATTCTTTAAAATTGTTTTTGTTTAAACTTTTGGACCCCTTGATCTAAAGGCTCTTACAACTGCCAGCAATACCACTGCGCCCAATATGGCTACTAGCAGGCTACCGAAGTTAAAACCAGTAACACCGCTGCCACCCAATGTGCGCACGATGAAACCGCCAATTACAGCGCCGACTATGCCCACGATAATGTTGGCTACAGCTCCCTGTTCCGCATCAGTCTTCATGATGATAGACGCGATCCATCCGGCGAGCGCACCGAATATAATCCATGCTAATATCTCAAACATAACACCTCCTTTAAATTATTAGGGCCTCCCCCTATAGGTAAGATTATTAACTAAACCTGTTGCCAATGCAAGCATGAGCATAAAGTTAATCGACTTTTTGCTACCTACATGGCGCATGGACCAGTATTAACAGGAGCAGAATTCGAAATAGCGGCCTTCAAATCATCGGCTATTTCAGCCGAGGTCAACGCATAGCTACGGCCATCGTTTGTAATTGATTCGCCGAATATTACGCCTGCGACGCTGCCGTCCGGTAATACTAAAGGCCCCCCCGAGTTACCATGGTCAATATCAGCCTGCAATATGTACACTTCGCGTGCGCTTAAGCCACGGTCATATATGTCTCGGCCAACCGCCTTCTGTACCGCAAGTACCACTGCCGGATCAATAATCAAACTGCCGCCCCCCGGATAGCCAAGCACTGCCCCGCTGGTGCCTCTGGCCACAGGAGCGCTCGCTAGAGGCAGTGGCGGGCCGCTCAAACCTTCCGTTTTTAGTACCGCAAAATCAACCTTGGGGTCAAACCAAACGACGGTCGCCTCATGCTGCCCTGCCTTATCAATAACTGATGGGCTCCGGATACCCGCCACCACATGGGCATTGGTTACTACATAGTTAGTTCCAGCCACGAAGCCCGATCCCGAAACAACACCGCCGCAACCAAAACCCTCAATCTTTACCGTGGAGGCAATCGCTTTGGCCGCAGCTGCTTCAACTTCCGGAGTGGCTGCGGGGCCGGTAGGATCAAAACGTGGCTCACCGGCTACGAAAACGTCTGGGAAACCGTGGGGACTTATTATCCTTCCCAGCCTCTCTATGACTGCCGGCGCCGGCGGTAGAACTCTATCCGTGGCGGCAATCAGTCGGGACTGCTTGAGACTCAGCCCTAAGCCGGCAATAGGTAATCTCTCTAATGCCGCGGCAATCAGCCAAGCGGAAACAAGTACTGAACATGCACTGAACCCAATGCCCATTATTTTATTTATCGTATGGGCTGGCCCAAATTTAACTGCCGCCTGCAATCGTAACGCCGCCCTTTCAGATATTGATGCGGCCATGACGGCGATAACAAGCGTAACCAGCAAAGTCAGGCCTATTCGAGATGCACCGCTATTACCGAGCCTAGATATATACGGTGCCAGCCATGAACCCAACAGTAAACCGCCCAAAAAACCACCAAAAGAAAATGCCATGCGCAAGAAACCCTTATCGAATCCTCGAATAATTGCACTCAATATCCACAGCAATATAAACAAGTCAACACCGCTCATATTTTAACTATACTGGACTTATAAAAAATCGCCCGTTTGCAGCTGGAATAATCTTGTTCCAATTAGCCTCAAGTACGGTATTAAGTTTTACTAACTGCCTAAGATTTTAACTTGACGACTACCTTGCCTCTTGGATGATCGGTTTCAAAATGCCTGAAGGCATCTTGTGCTTGCTCCAGGGTATATTCCGCGTCAATCTGCGGATTTATTACACCCCCGTCAACAAGTTCCCTCAGCCGATTAAGGCTTTCGGTATTGACCTGCGTGCTAACAAATAATGCCCTTACGTCATGTTTAACGTCCATACCATCTTTAGGCCGCTCCACCATGGATATAATGGCTCCGCCCTGCTTAAGTACTCTAAAAGATTTTAAATAGACTTCGCTACCAACTGTATCAAACACTGCATCATAGTCAGCCAATATGTCATCGAAGCTCTGTTTTTCATAATCAATAGCTTCGTCGGCGCCAAGCCCGTTTACAAATTCCTTGTCCTCCTCCCTGACGGTAGTAGCTACGTACGCACCCAAGTGCTTAGCATACTGTATGGCGGTAGAGCCAATACCGCCAGCTCCACCATGGACCAACAACTTACTACCACTAACAAGATCCAATTGGTCAAGCGCTTGAAAAGTGCTGACACCCGCCAGTACTATAGCTGCTGAATGCTGGTGACTCAGACCTGGTGGTTTTTTGGCAATACTGCCAGTATTGACGGCCGCATATTCCGCTAAAGCCCCCGAACCTCCATTGAGGACTATGGCAGAGCCGTACACTTCGTCCCCGAGCGTAAACTCCATTACGCCTTCCGCTACCTCACTGACCACACCAGAGAAATCAGCTCCGATTGTTATCGGAAATGGTAGTGACACCATCTCCTTCAAGTAACCCGCTCGGAGCTTCCTATCAAAGGCGTTCAATGCGGCCGCATACACTGTTACCAGTATTTGCCCCTCCTTAAGCTCTGGCTTCTCAATCTCCACTATCTCTATAACTTCCGGTCCTCCATAATCCCTGTACTGCGCTGCTCTCATAATTATCCCTCTCAGTTTTTATAGGTTTATGTCTACTGACTTATCAAAAAAACTAAAACCAGCTTATCATCTAACAGCTTGCATCAACCACAGCTGGTTAGTATATCGTGTAACTGGGAGATGTCCTGCAAGACGTAATAATTGTTGGGGCTGGGCTGGCAGGTCTAACACTCGCCGGCGACTACACACCTAACCACCATGGAAGGCGCTGTCTACTCCGAACACTTCGCCCGCCAACGAATTTAATAAAAGTGCTTCTCTGGTTTGTCGCAAACTCTACCTTAGTATGTATAATAGTTTTGTCGTAGAGGAGTTATGATGGATCGCAGTAGAGAACAAATGTCCTTTGTAATGCGGTGGGTGGTCGCCCCCACTCTAGCCGGCTTGGCGTTAGTTTCATGCTCCAGAGGAAGCGGATCAGAACAAGACCCGTCTTTGCGGCCTATGGTTCCAGGGGCTTGCCAAGAATCGCCTACGCCATCCGTAGAAGGCGTAAAGTTTACATTCTATGATCGCGGAGGTGGTTCGCCGGTTATAAAAGTTTATTGTGGCCCAGGGGAAACATCTACGGATAAAATAGAAACCGGCACTTATTACGACGGCGACTCTGAAGATGTCATATGTAAGGTACCTGATGGGCGAAGCGTTAGCTCAGATCTGTCGGTAGGTGAATCTCCTTATGAGTCAAGGTTATGGTTTTTGATTACGGGTCAGATTGGAGTAAACGAGTTCGCAACAGAAAATTACGGCTATATAGTGCCTCAGGAAGATATAGTTCGGATTCGTGACTGCACGGCCGCTGACCTTCCCGGTTAAGCTGGAATTTATAATTTCCTCTCACGACGGCTCGTACTTGACTCTTAGCAGTCTATAAGCCGCAGCCATAATGGTAACGACAAAGGCTGTCGCCTGAAAGCCAAAAGTATAACTTCTAATTTGGCTGGTTACAGCGAACAACCCAAACGAAATCAGCACAAAAACTTCCGTGACCAAGCTTTTTACTGAAGTCATGGTTGCCCGATTCTTGTCTAGAATCTCTCGTTGTGCGTAGGCGTCAAATAGCACGCCAACGATACATATATAGCCCGCATAAAGCCCAATCAATACAGGACTTAGGACGGGGGGAACAAGAGTCGCTGCCACCAACAATACGGCGCCTAGAAACATTGAAGCGGTCAAGGGGATCCGCTTGTCTTGTAATTTGTACGCAATAGCACTCCCAATCGCCCCAAACAGGCACACAATGCCTATCAGAAATGCTATCCAACTATTAGAGAATCCTTTTTCCCGAAAGAATAAATCATAATATTCATCGGCCGCACTTAGGCCTACAACAATCGCAGCAAAGCCTATAATAAACAGCAGTTTCGTGTTGCGCCGTACTAGACCAACCCCTTCTTTTAAGTAGTCCCAGTACCTTGTCTCCTCAGTGGATTTAATCGCTCTAGCCTTTGGCAACAGATATATTGGAATAGCGGCTAGTAATATTGAGGTTACGCTAAGTCCCAGGAGTATTCCGTATCCGGACCGTGCGAACGCGCTTGCCACGAAGCCTCCCAGTATCATAGATATAAGCCTTAGGCTCTGCATAGTACCTGTGACTTTAGCGTAACCGCCGGTCTGATTTACGCGCTTCATTTCATCATAGACCAAGGCTTCTTCCGTCCCCGAGCTAAAAGCCGAATTGATTCCCCACAGCAGAAAACCCAGTAAATAGCCAAAATAGTTCGGAATGAATAGCCAGCTTGCGAAAGCAAGCGCCCTTATAGCCGTGGCAAAGAGTAGTACGTTTTTACGGGGGTATTTATCCGCCACAGAACCAGATGGGACCTCTAGTATGAATGTAGTAATTGACCAAACGATAAATAAACTCGATATTTGCGCCGGATTCAGCCCCTTGTCGGCGAACATCACCGCATAAAGCGGATAAATCAGAATAAAATCGTCAAAAAAGGCATAAGTATAGAATAATTGTTTGATTTTTCGATAATCCATCTTCCAGTAATCATACCAAATGAAAAAGACTTCAGGTGTAAAAGTAGGTCGCTTTAATTAAGTGAGATTTTTCCCAACAATAACCCGAAGGTTGAAATATCTGATATTATAACCTCATGAAGAAGTCTTCGGTGGCAAAAGCAGCTATCGTGGTAAGAGGTTTGCAGAAGTCTTATGGGCAGCTTAAAGTGCTGGACGGCATTGATTTTGCAGTCAAACCTGGCACCATTCTGGCATTGCTGGGTCCTAATGGCGCCGGCAAAACCACGACCATCCGTATACTTAGTACACTACTCCAACCCGATGGCGGCCAGGCTCTAATTAACGGGCATGATGTAGTAAAAGACGCGGCGAAAGTACGGGCCAGTATAGGTATGACAGGGCAATATGCCGCTGTGGACGAATATCTTACTGGTGCCGAGAACTTGCATATGATGGCACGTCTATACCGGCTTAGCATTGCGGATGCAAAGCGCCGCACTGGCGAACTACTAAAACTAGTTGATCTCGAACAAGACTCAACCCGACCGGTCAAACAATATTCTGGCGGTATGAAGCGCCGGATTGATTTGGCTATCGCCTCTCCTCCGGTTATCTTTTTAGATGAACCCACAACCGGGCTTGACCCCCGCTCGCGCTTAAGTATGTGGGGTGCTATCAAGCAACTGGTTAAAAACGGGACGGCTATACTTTTGACCACCCAATATATGGACGAGGCCGATCACCTTGCGGATAATATTGTGGTGATAGACGAAGGTAAAGTTATAGCGGAGGGCACGGCCAACCAACTCAAAGCAAAAGTGGGTTCTGACCGGCTTCAGATCACAATCAATAAAAATAGCGATTTCGATAGTGCTGTAAGCTCCATTGACGGCGAAGGGCTTCAGGCTGACCGCGAACACCGCATTATCAGTATTGCCAGCAAGGGTGGCGTACGTAAACTCAAGGAGGCCTTACAAAACCTTGAAGAGGCCAAGATAGACGTAGAAACCATCTCACTCCATCGTCCTACACTGGATGACGTCTTCATGACACTAACTGGCCATACGGCTAGTAAGGAAACGGCAGGAAATGAACAGGACAAACCGAAAGGGAAGAAGTAATGGACAGTAACCATCGCTCAGTCTCCAGCGTTACTCCAGAGAGCCACTCCAACCTCTATTGGATGTTCAACGACTCGTGGGAAATGACCCGGCGCAGCATCCGTCATATTACCAGGAGCATGGATCAACTTGTGTCTGTCGCACTATTCCCGATTATGTTTATGCTGCTCAACCGTTATGTGTTCGGTGGGGCCATAAATACTGGCATAAACTATGCCAACTACTTATTCGCGGGAGTGTTGGTACAGATGCTAGCCTTCGGGGCTAACACTACCACCATTAACCTGGCTGCTGATATGAAGGAAGGTATCGTAGACCGTTTCCGTTCATTACCAATGGCTACCAGCGCCTTATTGGTAGGGCATATCACGGCGGATTTGGTGCGTAACACTATGTCTGGCGTTATCATCGTGGGGGTCGGCTTTATCGTAGGCTTCCGGCCTACCGCCTCTTTCCAGGAGTGGCTGATGGTAATTGGTTTAGCGCTGCTTTTCACACTAGCTATATCGTGGCTATCGGCTATCGCCGGGTTACTAGTAAAAAGTATTGAGGCAGCACAATGGATTGGCTTCATTTTCATATTCCCGTTGACATTTATTTCTAGTGCCTTCGTGCCTGTCAATACACTGCCGCCGGTGCTGCAGGCGTTTGTACGTAATCAGCCATTGACTCACGTGATTGACGCCATACGTTCCTGGCTGGTTGGCACGCCTCTGGGTAATTCTGGCTGGATGGCCTTCATTTGGTGCGTCGGTATTATAGCGGTCGGTGCCCCACTAGCTACTTGGCTGTTCCGCCGCCAAGGACGTCGTTAACAAGCAAATATTTTCTAGATGTAATTGGAAGGGCAGGCTACCACAACACTCTGCGTTCTTTCAGTAATTTCTTGTTCATACTCAAAAATGGGCGAAAGTATAAGACAGTGGGAGCCAATCCCGCCAACGGCTACATGTATACCCCGACTTACATCCTTTACATTAACGCCGCGATCACAATGGGCTTCTCCGAATGAACCGTCGCGAACTATCTCCTCATCCATCCTTAATTGCCGGGCTATTCCTTCCACATCATCCTCTTGGATGAAAGCCTCCCATGCTTCCGGCATTATTGCGGTGCAATTCATAGTAGGCTGTTTTGGTCCTTCTGCTGAGCACCCGGATGAACTGGTGACAAACGTAGCCAAAGCCAGCAGGCCACAGATACCTGCGACTATTCTTCTAGATCGGTGTTGTTTAATTATTTCCATTTTTTCTTCCTAGTTATTCTCCATTGGCTTAACAAATAAGACAACCATGAGAGGAAACATTTCGCTCTTTCCAAGTTCGTATACTAAGTTGCTAGGATTTTTGTATAGTCGCTCATGCTGCGCGGTCAACAGAAGCTTCAAGCGCCGCGTGGACTAAGGACATAAGGGGGCTTTTTCTAACCTCTATGTACAAGTCTCCGCTGTTAGCCATAGGACTTTCTCCAAACTCACGCGGGCGCAAAGAAATTTTGAATTGCCCCATAGCTGGTGTTACTTGTTCGCCAGCCTCTAATCTTGCCACCATTAACCTTACTTCATAATCCCTATCTTCCTCAGGCTTATCCATTAAGCTAGAGTCCAGGACGGGTAATGCGTGCGTAGCGACAGTGATTAAATTAGCAAGGTTGCCGGTGAGCCTGACAGATCGCGAGGGAGCTCTTTCATCCATTCTGGTTAGCCGCAAACTATCAAAGTGGGCAGCAGAAAGTTTATCGGCCATAATTAAATTATTGATAAAAATACATAGTTACGCAAGCATAAGTAAAATAACTAAGGGTTTGCTAAGTGACAAGTCAGTGGGCCTACGTTTACGCTTCGGTTTAGGATTAATAAGTTACGCGATGGGCAAGGTAATGGTAAAGGTGCTACCCGAGTTTTCTTTGGATTCCACCGTGATTTTGCCTCCATGCAAATCGACTACTTTTTTTGTCAGATACAAACCGAGTCCTGTGCCGGGTACTTGATCAGCAACGGCGCTATCCAGCCTATTGAATCGTTTGAAAAGTTTTCTTATTTCTTTGCGCTGGATGCCATTGCCGTTATCCTTCACGGCTATCACTACAATGTCCTTTTGTCGACTAGCCTTAACGATAATGGCGCCTTTTGCTGGGGTGTACTTAATCGCGTTACCGATTAGGTTTTCTATTGCCATAGTCAACTTAGTTGAATCCGCCTGCAGCCGCAGAGGCTTAGCCGGCATCTTCAATTTTAGCTTATGATTTTTAGAGTCTACCTCTGTTTTTAGTGACGCTGTGACCTTATTAATCAGCTCTTGCAACACCACTGATTCTTTTTGTAGCTCCAAATGCCCAGCTCCCAAACGCGACACGCTCAAGATATTTTCAATAATCCCCAGTTGGTCTTCATTGCTTTCATAGGCAGACTCCAGGAATTTTTTGGTATCACTCTTGCTGGTTACGAAGCCGCCTTTTAGCATGCCTAAATATTGCTTCACGATTGTGGCGGGCGTACGTAATTGGTGGGAAGTTATGGAGATAAATTCGTCTTTCATCCGCTGAACTTCCCGATTTTTAATGATATTACGCAGACTGACAAACGTCAGCAATGCGGTCGAGAACGTAAATAATGTCACTAATACTATAAAAATCTTATTTATGCCCGCCTGATTCACGACATGCTCTATATCTTCTACCGGGATGGTTACTAATACGCCCCAATGCCGGTTTACATCTGGCACCTTAAATGATTTAAGGATGCCATGTTTACGGGTACCCTTTAGGCTGTAGTCGTAGGCGCCTGAATTTCCAACTTTAATACTTTTCTGCAGACTCCGCATAGTGTCCTGCGGTTCAAACAGCGACAAAATCCTAGGATCTAATAAGTTTTTGCCGTTTAGATCGCTATCTGGGTGATACAAAATATCGCCATTATCATCCAGTATGACTACATGACCGCTATTGCCAAATTTTATTCCCCGTAGGTATACATCTTGGAACTTATCGAAGTAAAGAGCGCCGCCTAATGTGCCGCGGAATGTGCTTCCATCTATTACAGGAACATGCAGACCGGCCGCGAACGATTCGACGCCGGTCGGCTTGGTCAACCGGCTCAATGCTGGCATATGTGCCGGGTCTTTGATCAAATCACTTATATAGCTGCCGTACTGCGAGGAATCTTGCCCGATTATCGCCCTGTTGACTGAGCAGACGAATCTTCCGCTGGGATCCGTCCTGGCCAGGTTACCAAGCTGCTTCTGGTTGATCCTAAGCAGTTCGTCCAACTTATTGTTACATTGTGCCTGGTCATCAATATTCTTGACTTCTGGCATAGTCGCCATAATTCTCAACTGGTTCTGCACATTCACCAGGTTATTGCTCAAGGTCTCGGCGACCTGGTTGGCCAATAGTGTCTGTTGTTTCTTATAATCTTCGGCCGTAACCTTAACCAGCTGATTTTTGACATTGGACAGTACTGCTAAAGCTATGAATATGCTGAGTAATGCCACTAAGACAGTGATGATTATAACCCTGTCGTACCTAAGCTTTTTCACCCCTTTAGCCTATCATATAAGCGGACTTGAAAGGGCTATGTATCGTGCTGCCCGTTAAGCCTGTCTAACAAACGGTCATTTCAAAGTGATAAATGGCAAGGAACCATCTGTCATTATGCGGTCGCCCCCACCGTTACGGCTATGATAGCCGCTAACAAAGTGTTCAACCACCTGGGTATCTTCAGCTATTCCGGCGTCCACCAATGATTTGACCACAAAATCACGTTCCATATCTATCCGTTCATCAATTTTATGAGTTATCTGACCTGTAAACAGTGACAGTCCCACATGCTTGTCAAAAGTGGCCGCGCCCAGCCATGCGGCCTTATGCCCACCCGGCAGCCACCAACCTGGCGGTGTTTTCCAAAAGCGCACATGATGGCGCTTGCGAGGGTTACCATCTACTTGCTGCTGAAAAGCCAGATCTTGCTTATCATGAAACAAGAATAACGAACTAACAGGGGCAGTGGGGTAACTTGTCTTGCGAATACTTGATATGGTCATCTTTATACTTGATTTCAGATTAAGTTCATCCGCCCGGTTCCAACCAGCTTGCCTCATCGCTGAAATCAGTTGCTGTTTAGTCCCGTTAATTGCCAAATTTACAGGATCGCCTAGCAGGCCGTCCCCTGTACGTACTCGTCCTATGAAATAATTAGGCAGATAAAGTGTGCTCAACTGACGATGTACGCGCGGCAAGACTAAATAGGCGCTGAACAGCCAGAGCAATAGAAGTGCTGGAAGCCTAGAACGCCCACTATCTATGATGTCAGCCAACAACCTGTCATATACTTCAAAACCAACCAGCCCCACAACTATTATCCGAAAAAGTCGTATAAACCAGTTAAAGCCCGTTACATATAAAGTCCTGCGTTTTTGTGTTGAATGCGTAGACATGACTTAATTCTAGGTTAGCCAACAGATTAAGCAAACAAAAGGGTCATATTAGCGGGATCCACCCGCCCCCCGCCTTCTGCCTCTGGGGCGAGGAATACGCATGGTATTAACAGTTTGAATAAAAGAAGCCGCTTCTAACTGTGATCGTTGGTTCCCATCAAATGAGGCCCATAGCATTACCGCACACATGGTTCGGGCCACAGGATGCCTAACACCCCCTAAGGCAGCCGTCGCATCAGCCCCAAAAAGAACTGCTAAGCCCGCTGGCCCGATTTCATGATCATAGACCAGCTCAGTATTGGCAAAATGAATTCTATGGTTTGCCTTAACCTGTTCAACATCGGCTAGGCCCTCTTCACTGTGCATGCGAACAACTAAGCTGCCCAATAAGCCCCCTTGGCGTCCTGGCTCCGCTAATTCTGTCCTCTTACCTTGCATTTCACGGCTAAAAAATCCCGTGATTGCAAGAAAGGCCAAAATGCTATGTTCTTCCAGCCAAGTCAACTCGGTTCCTATAAATTGGTCGGGATACTGAGACCGCGCGTCAATAAGCGCTCTCTTTAGCACATCGGCATCTATGGGCAATGCAGGAATGGCGTCCGAAATGCTAGGTGGATTCATGGAGCGAATTCTGTATTAACCGCAAGATCTATGCAAGCATAAGCAAACCTGATTACCGTTTCACCCAGACGATGAATTAAAAGGCCATGTCTGTAAATTAAGCACTCGTTATGCCCTTACCCTTTTGAATTACTTTAATCTGTGATATTTCCCTAAGGCCCCCTATTCCACGTTCACGTCCCATCCCTGAACTCCTGTAACCACCAAACGGGCCTAGGCTAATTGGCTAAAATATTCGGCTTATCAAGTAGCTTGCTTAGTAGTTCCAAGTACCAACGTTTTTAGCAATGGGAACTCATCATATTCTTCGCCTTTAGGCACCGACCCGAAGTGGCCGTCGTTCAGTATGACTTGAGTACCGCCGAGATGGTCAAACATAATGCGGCCTTGTTTATCATTACAATTCCATGGATCATTTACTGAGTTGATGAATATGAATTCCTTGGCATTTTGCTTTATCTTATTCCAGTTATAGGTGTTTTGCAGAATAGGATCTTCCATCTGATCGTCGGGGTGCTCACTATAGCCTGCCACCAACACTGCCGTGTCTATCTGCACATCAATATGCTCAAGGATACTCAGGATGAGGGGGCCGCCTGCGGAATGTCCAATCAGAACCGTGTCTTTGCCAAAGTCATGCCTTTCAAGTACTTTTGGTAAGAACGTGGCGATCGTCTCCTTGTTGATTTCCGGGTTGCTAGGTATTGCTACGTCGTAACCTGACTTTTCAAGCTCCCCGCCTAGCCAGCCATACCAATAGCGGTCCGGGTTATCGTCTGTCCCATGAAAGATTATTGCGCTTTTCATGCTTCTTGTCCCCAGTCTACAAGTTCAGTAAAACGAACGTAGAGGCCAAAGGGGTCGATAACCCGAAAATCTTGTTTGCCCCACCGTTTCATGGTCAGGGGCTGTGATATAGCTTTATCTACGAGCTGCTCGACTACGCGCTCCCATAAGCCTTTCACATCACTCACTGGCACTGTAATCTCCATGCCATAGCCCCGTGGGGTGTCCGCTGGAAAATCTTTGAAATGCGTATGCTCTACCGTCTTTACGGCATGAGTAACGATAAGTACCTGGTTGAAGTAGCTCAAGCATTCCAGCGCCAAGGCATAAAGAAAGGTTGGGTAGTGCATGGAGCCGGCGGACTAGACGAAGTATCAATTGTTGGCCCAACTAAAGTAGCGGAATTTTCCGCTGCGGGCATTAAAGAGTTCGAAACCACACCTGAAGACTTTGGGGTAGAGACATCCACTATGGGAGCAATCCAAGTCAAAGACGCAGAAGAAGCTGTCGCAAAAGCGAGAAGTGTTTTATCCGGTGAAGAAACTGGGTCACTGATGAACCTGGTCGCTGTCAACGCAGCTGCCGGATTATGCCTGGCCGGTTTAGCTGATTCACTAAAGTCGGGAACACAAAAAGCAGCAGCAACACTAAAATCGGGTGAGGCCCATAAAAAGTATCTAGAATATCTAGCTCTAGTTACCCCTACCGCTCCGTAGGGGAAATTATATACTCCTAGGCTAATCATGCTGTCTTAATTGATAAGTATAGACTGAACCTGTTTGGGAGTACCATATAGTTGCCCGTTAATACCGAGCGTGCGAGCGATGTCAATCTTTGACTGACTGTCATCGAAGAAGATAATGTCCTGAGGCTGAATCCCAGGGTAAGCATGCTTCAGTTTATTAATTATCATTTCAAAAAACTTTGGGTCAGTTTTTGTGACGCCTAAGGATGCGGAAATGAAGTATCCATCAAACAAGCCTTTAAACATAACGTTTTGCATATACTCACCACGATATTTTTCTTGATCGGTGGCGAGAAAGCATGGTACACCTTGGGCTCTAATTTCACGAATCGACTGTAGCAGTTCTTCGTTTCGGACATCTTCGGTTTTGAACCATTAGGTAAGTAAGCCGTCAATACTTCCGCTCCATTGCCACAGCTCCGGTTTTTCAACGATGGACTGTTTGAGATCCTTTTTGCCAGTAACTATTGCCGGCCAATCATTACGAAAAAACTGCTCAAATGGCTTTAAATCAAGACCCCGTGAACGCGCATAGACTATCGAGAAGACTTCCTCGGGAAGGGTAAGAACACCATCAGCATCAAAAAGAACCGCTTTAATCATCTGCCCCCATCATAACAAATGGCTCAAGGACAGTAAGTCGCCGTAGCTCCCACTTCGGGACTAGATTTCTACCCTACTTAAGGCGGGGTAGGCTGCCTACTAAACTATTGACTGCCTTTGACGGACCAAAAAGAGCAATGCCACTATACTCAACCTTTTCACCAGGCGTAGATTTTAGTCGAACTGCGTATTCTTCGTATGTGTGGATTGACTGTGCAATTTTGCTGAAACTTACCAACTCTATATCCGTATCCTTAAGTTTTTGCACAAGGCTTGTTAGGGTTGAGCCGGCAGCACCCAAGATAGGTATTGGTATGTTTGTAATGCCAATGTGAGCCTGGCCACTGCCATCCATTAGATCTTCACCAATAAGCTCAGGGTGTTGTGCTCCTACGGATAAGGTTAAAACCGCTGCAGTATTTGCCGCCAGCCCAATCTCCAAACCAATGTCAATTATTAATGCAAGCTTGCGAGCTTCGGCCGTACTCATAGAATGAATTCTATCATGCCCAAATGCAACCGAACTGAAGCGTTTCGTCAAGTGGCGAACCAATTCTAACACTTAAATCTCTAGAAAATGTCTCAAACTGCCCTTCAGGCCTTTATGGGAATTACGCAGCATGACTATTTCTTCTGTCTCAAGAATTATACCCAAAGCCTCTTTTACTGCGCCCCAGTGTTCTTTTGAGCTAGCTTTAATAGTAAAAGTTAACCCCTCATAACTGTTTATATAAGCTATCGCGACTTGTTGGCGTGTAATGCGTCTTGTTCGTGCTATATCGTCCAAAATCTTTAACGCCGGCCTGTTTACTTCTAGATCCACCAAGGTTCTATAGGCTTGAACTGTTATATTATGTTCCCTGCAAAAATCATATGTTCCAGTAGATAATACATCGTCATCATCTAACGCAAAGTGAACCTGGTTAACAATAATTGGAGTTTCGGATATCTTTACTGCAATCTTTAGCATGTTTGGGCCGAAATTGCTTACGCCTACGTTTCTAATCTTACCCTGTGCATAAAGCTTGTTGGTTACTCGAAAAAAATCTTTTATATCAAACTGCGTGTTTGGGGCATGGCATAGGAAATAGTCAATTACGTCAACGCCTAATCGTTTCTGACTTGCCGCAAAATCTTCTAGCACATTTTGATAACTTAACCTTTCCTTGTTTTGTTTTGTTAAGATCTGGAAACTATCTCTTGGTAACGCTGCTACCGCTTCACCAATAATTTCCTCGCACCGACCATTTGCATAGTTCTGGGCAGTATCTATTAAGGTAACGCCATTTTCAATCGCCAGCTTAATTGCTGCACTGTCTTTGCTGTCATCATTTTCTGGGTCAGGGTCTTTTGTTCCACCCATAAGCCAAGTGCCGAGAGCCAGTTTTGGAAATTGTGTCATCGGATAATAGTAACATGAGGTCAGGAAGCCTTGAACCAAATTAACAGAGGTGGCAAATAATTAAATTTAACGTAACAGCTAACTGCTATTCAGTTCTAGGGGCGCTACAGTTGACAAATTGCTTAAACACTGTAATGTATCACTTACAAACATGGAACCAACAAAAGGCGCAGAACCTATTACACCCGTACCGCATTTGGAGCGCGCTGTTATTGCTATGGAGTTGGGACGGGCCTGTCAAGGAGAAAGAACTGATTTACTGCGTGAGAGGGCAGAAATTGTATTCGGTGCTCCAGATCTTGCGATTGTGGTACTCAGGGATGAACTAGGATCCGTGCATCACGAAGGTGTAGTACTGCGACCCGGTGAAGTGGCCTGGTACGACCCACGGGTTAGCGCTTTTCGGGTTAAAATTGGAGAAGAGTGGTTCCCAATTTATATTCCTGGTGATCTGGCAGGTGCCACGGCAGGACGGCATTTCTACAAGTACCCAGCCCTAGTAGATATACCCACCCAATAGATACGCATATTATATTAATTACGAATAAATATTGCTAAAAGCCCACATAGGATTAAAGGCTCCAGCACAAACAGAGTGATAGGCCCAAGTACGTTCGGATTGGAACCTAGTCAGTTCGGATCGAGTGCATACAGCGCAGCTTTCTGAAGAAGTTGACAATTATAATCAGCTGCTTAGACCTAGCCAAATAGAGTATTAATTATTAAATTTGGTTGTTTCTCGGGTTGGAGCTACCTGCTATTCAGATAAAAGTTTGAAAGAATTAACAATTTTCTGGTATGCGTCCTGGTTGTCATTAAACTTTGGTCCGTCAAGGTCTTCTTCCAAAACAATAGAATACTCGTTACCATTGTGCTCAAATTGGTTCGAACGAAAACGAGGACCTTCATAAGCTGATACGAACGAAGCTCCGTCTCTACCTGCTATTTTTGCAGCCTTGACATCAGAATAAGCCATCTTGCCTTGCTCCGTACCGTCTAAAATACTTTTTACAGAGGTGTAAGTAGCACCGAGCTGGTCAATTTTATGAACCGAAACATACACTTTGCTACCATTTTTACTGCCACCAAAGCCGCTTTCTTCTAGCTTGTAGTCTGGCGAAGTAAGGGTAATAGAGCCGACAATATGATTGATAGGCTTGTCAGTAACTTCAGTCGCCCAACCATCCGGATAGCAGAACGCAATACCAATCTTCTCATTGCTCATGCTCTTAAAGGAAGCCTCGCAGTTATCCGCTGGTTTTTGCTCAGTTTGTTGCTGAGTTTGGCTGTTTTCCTGGTTGGTAGCTATGCTTTGTGATTTGGATTGCCTACTTTGCCAAACGTACCAGCCCGCTCCGCCAATTATACCGACAACTGCCAGCACCAGCAGTGCCCCTACCGCCCCGAAACCATTTTCATTCTTTTTCATTTCAATCCTAAGTTAATTACCCTGAGTATAAGATAAATCCCCTTAAATATACAGGGGTTATTGCGCATATGCTTGGTAGATCATGAGTTTGATAGCTTGGAAGGCAAATTAAGCAAGAGCGGATTGGGGTATGAGAATTGGTTTGCTTCCGGACGGTTGTGGAATTAATTTAGGCGTGCGAGATATTGGGCAGCGTCTAGCAGGTCGGGTGCGATGTATGTTGCTTCCTTGGCTTCTTGAATTGTTCCGGTCTGCACCAATATCGTTTTAGTGCCCGCGTTTATACCTGTATTGATATCTGTTAGGCGGTCACCAATCATCCAGGAACTGGCCAGGTCTATATCATATTTAATGGCCGCGTCATGGAGTAACTTTGGTTTCGGCTTGCGGCAATCACAGCTGTCTAGCTCACCATGGGGGCATACATAGGTTTCTTTTATGTGTATGCCACTGGGTGTAATCAGCCTTATTATCTCTTTGTTGATGGCATCAAAATCAGTATCAGTTATAAGACCCTCAGCTAACCCGGCCTGATTGGTTACAAAGAAATGGGTAAAGTCAAGTGTTGCGAGCAGGCTTAATCCTTCGAGCACTTTTGGTAGTAACTCAACCTTGTCGATGCTATCGATTCTTTCATATTTGGGTATGCCCGCGTTAATCGTGCCGTCTCGATCAAGAAATATGGCTTTCACTCCCGTATCATAACAGAGAGTAGTTAGCTAACTCTACCGCGCAGTAGTGGAGTCCATTGGGTTGGAGATCAGCTCATTCGCCGCGTGTGCTAAAGTCGCGCATCACGCCTTCGCCGCCATACATTTCAAAAATTTGGCTTTCAGAGCTTGGCACAAGGTCAATTGCAGGTAAGAGCAGCCTTTGAGTGGCGTTACAATGCTGACCGTACGCTTCAATCATTCTTCGAAGGTGGGCGACGTATTTTTCAGAAGCCCCCGCACCCACGCCACCAGTAGGCACCACTAGCTCTACCCCGTTCATGAGACCCAACATAGTTGCCAGTTGCCCGGCAGTTTCACCAACTCGTTTCCAAGCTGGGTGGTCAGCGGGTAAGTCACGCGCATCCATCCCATATATTCGTTCCAATGCCCGTCCTGAAACGGCATTCTCAACCGAATCATAAGGATCGGCACTTAATACGACATGGCCAATCTCTAAAGGATTCCTTCTGTCGGCACGATAGACGTTAGCATATGCAGAATCGCGATCAACTATACCGCTTCCTACGCCTGAACCTAAGATTAAAGCGGCCACTCTGTCATATTGATGAGCGCCCACTCTAGAAGCTGCTGCTTGCGCCGCTAATTCACCGTCATTAACCGCGATGAGTGTAAAATCCTCATCCAAAAGCCTGCGTACTGCCGGATCCGCGGCAGCCAGTTCTGCAACAAGGTCATATCGCTCATTAGCCAGTCCTGCTACATTGGCCATCGGGCCTACCAACTGGCCGTCCGGGCTGACAGGTCCTGGGAAACCGCCCACCAGCCAGTTGCTGCCATCGTCTGCTGCGCTTAACACTTGGCGAGCCATCCAGCCAAAGAACTCTCCAGGCTGGTCAGGAGTAGAGACAGAGGTAAAACCACTTATATCTCCCTCAACAGCGTTACCTACACGCGCATTAGTTCCACCAAAACCTAAGACTATGCCAGCTTCTACGGGAACAGTATTCATAATATATACCAACTATGTCACTTAACTTCTAGTTATCATAGCATAATCTTTATTCGTAGTCAACGAAATTTCTGTTCATTTTATAGGCGTGAAAACACCCTATTACATTCGAATTAGAATCTACTCCTTGGGAAGCTGAGCCGCTGGAAGTCACTCACAAGGAAGGCTATGCCGTTAACTTACTATACCGAGCAGTAGTGGAACTATTGCTGCCCTACACTAACCCCAAAATCCTCGCTTGCATCGTAAGAGCCATACGAGCTGCCACAGCTACATCCCGCGGCGTCGAATCACGTTTCTGCGACAGGACAGAGCTAGGTGTACTATTTATACCAATTTGTAATTTACTAATATTAAATGTATAATATATTTATATGATTGACCGTTTAAGGGCACACGGACTAATTAGCGATGTGGACGAGTCTAATTTTCAAGATTTAACAACCTTTGCCGGGCTTGATCAGTTAGGCGATGCTCCTTCGTCGGTTGGCGTCAGATATGAAAACGGGACAGCTTACAGTAGAGCATTCGAACTCTGGGCCCCAACTGCAGACTGGCTAATGGCTCTGGGGGGCGTACGTCGATTTGCAGTTGTAGGCTTTAGGGGTCCGGTTATAGGAGACTCCGTACATCAGGTTGAAGTCATCGAAGCTGCCTCAGACGAGAAAGATCCTGTGACAGGACTCAATCAAATACATATAGTGACAAGTCCTGAAGCAGTAGAAGAAATATCTGCCCAAAGGGGGTTGCCAGTTACTAGGCGGGGATCACGGGGGCACCTAAGTTTTGTTTCGGTTCCAGTCAGCGAAAGACTTCATGTAAAAGTTCGCGATCATACAGTTAGCGCCTTACTGGCCGATTCGATTATCCAAAAAAGCCTTAGCCGTGGTTAATACGCACCAAACTAATTTAAGATAATCCCCCGCAAGACCGAAGCATGGTGTATTAGCGGGTGGAGAACGTTATCAAGAGGCGAGATGGGGGTTGCTTACTCTACCGCAGCAGACTAGAACCTAACTTAATAGATTTCCCCTGTACCACCTCAAAAGATTATATTCAAAACTATCGTCAATATAATACTGATAATGATACTCGGCCAAAGCAGGAATTTAACAAAGACCTTACCAGATGAATTAAGTGAATTAGCCAAGTGTGTAAGCCTACTGACTTACTTGTTGGTTGATACGCTCAGAGTTTCTATTAGCGCTACTTTGTGCTTCGCCAGCCTTATTCATAGCACTAGATGCAACCCATAATGCAATAGCAGTACCAATCAGCGCAAGAATTGACAGCCATTTTGCCAGCTGGGAATTACTGTGTGCATCTCTTGCATCACGCCTCAGATGATGCATTTCGTTACCGTTTCCGTAGTCGTCTGTCGCCATTTTGATCTCCATCTTAATTAATGTCCCTAACTGTCTCAGTTTATTTGGTTGTGTGAAACAATATTTCTCTCTTTAGGATTTTTACCGAATATATGTTGTGACACTAGTGCTTTTTGTCATTATGGAGTGCATTTATGAAAGCTTTATATCTTTCATCAATAGTAAATTTTATTGACAATTACCTAATCTCATATTAGGACATATTCAAAACTAACTCCTTATTGCAGAGGTCAAAGTGCTTGTGATAGCCCTTGTACATTCGAACTGGAATCTACTACTCAGTGAGATTAGTAATTGACGGAGTATCTACTTCGACCAAAGAATTTACGGCGATTGAGCCACATGATGGGCAGACCAGAACACCATGAACTTCTAGGTAGTTAACTCCGCACTCGAAGTGCATCTCGTCACTTTCACCTTTTGGTCGAGGCTGAGGTAATGCTGTCATATAATTAATTGAACGCTCTTTACGTGACAGATGCAAGTACAAGCCAAAACAAAAAGCCTCCGATTCACTGAGAGACTTTAGCATAAGCTATATGGTAGCGGGGGCAGGACTTATTCTGCGCCTGGCAAACATTCGCTAAAGCGAATGCCAAGGCGGCCAAGCAAGGAAAACTCAAAACACCACTGGTGTTTTTCGACCCAAGGGTTCGAGTCCTGCCTACTGACCTTTATGATGGCAAATTAAAAACCACCCCTGCTCGGGTGGTTCCAAATTTGCCATGGTAGCGGGGGCAGGACTCGAACCTGCGACCTTGTGGTTATGAGCCACACGAGCTGCCACTGCTCTACCCCGCGTCAGTAATGAGACAAACCTACGGTTTTTCTCATCGCGCCGGCAAAATGGAATACATTTTGTCGGGCTGCTCTTTTCCCTTAGGAAAGCCGCCTCCTCACGAATTTGGGTTCAGCTTCAGGAACACAAAGAGGACAGGAAAAGCTCAAAATATAGTACCAAACAGAGGTGCTTTTGTCAATAATGAAGATTGGTTTGCTTACGGAACTGTTATATCTATTGGAGGACGCATTTTACTAAGTACGGACAAGACATCATGAACATCGTGGCTCAAGAAATCACCGAAATAATCTCGTGTATCCCCTGTTTGGCGAACGCCATCAATCACAGGTAATACTCCCTGGACTATTCGTGCCTGGAAAGCAGGTGCCCACTTGCGACTACCGCGACGGGCCGTCATGGAACAATTATCTACCATGAACGCAACACCTCTAGCTCGCATGAACGGGTTAAGCGAATCGACAGCTTCTATAATTGACTCGTTAACAACTTCTGACCAGTAATGACCTTTAGAACGCAGCACGTCAACTTGGGCCATCATACCGGCAATATACACACCGGCAACTTCTGGGTCTATTTCAAGCCGACTAACGTGACCCTCGTAGTGTTCGCCGCTGCGTACTCGTTCTCCTGCTCGCCACATATCCGTTCCATCTACCTTGGTCATCTCAAAGTCGTCGTCATTGTCAGATACAACCTCAGCTAACTCTCGTCCGCTGGCTACGTCTCTATATACTTTCTCTGTTAACTTCTTCAGTTCTGGGTATGCAGCATTATATGCAACAATAAAACGCTCACGATCTGAGCCATCCAGCTTTTCGTAGACACCCATCAAGCCTTCGTGAGAAATAGTGGATGAGATTGGTCCGACTAATGATTCAACAGTTTCTAGGTACGCTTGGTGAGGTTCTACGGCATTTTCTCGTTTCCAGCCATACATCGCCTCTACTATTCCGTGTACTTCGCCTAGTAAAATAGCTCGTTCGCCAAAGATATCTGATCGCCATTCCATATCCAGAGTAGTTTGAAATGTATATGGTGCGCCTAACCCTAGAGACCATGCTAGTGCACGGTCCCTAGCAGCCTCATCACCCTGTTCTAACGCGTAGCTGTTATTTATACCACTACCTTGCTCGTAGAGATATCTGACTGAGGGTCCCATACCCTTAGGGCATACGCCGTGCACATTAACATCATCTCGAACCGACTTACCATTAGCTCCAAGATGCCCGAGAAAAAAACCATGCGATAAACCAATGTCAGTTCCTGGTCGCGCATGCCCGATAAGACGCCTTCCTTCACGAACCAGTGCCGCGTCAGCAATCAAAAGTAAAGACATGCCAGATCTACTAATTGCCTCTTCAGGGGTCATAAGTGTTCCACCTTCTAGGCTAAATCCGGCAGCTTCGGCCTTTGTTCGCGAAGCTGAACCATCACGCAACCCCACAACTACTCTTGTATCACTCCCAGCTTCACGTAGGGAATCTCTTAGATTTTGTGCTTGGGCTGGTCCTTGAGAACTCCATCCAACCACTGCTATTTGACCAACGGGATCCAATGCTTCGGCCATTAGATCAAACCGACGACCCCCTTCTAGTACCGTTTCGGTCGAACCGGCAAGTTCAACTTGTCGTAGTTGATCTGCAAATAGTCGCGACGTAAATGTATTCTCTTCTCCTGCAATCGGCATAAATTTTCCCTTGCGCTAAATTGTCTTTAGTATATGCTTTGCGTCCTTTTATGCAACCATTAGCATTTAAGGCAATTTGTTACTGTCACTTAGAATGTACCTGAACGAAGGGTTGCTTATTGAGGCTTGTGTGCCCGATCCTTCAATATGGCCTTGCGTTCTTCCGCGGTCATACCTCCCTGGACACCATGCTGTTGTCTGCCAGGAAAACTGAGCGCTACCTCTAGACATGGCCCCTTAACTGGACATGAGCCGCATAGTCTTTTTGCTTCCGCCTCTCTGGCTTCCCGAACATCTTTTTTCTCATTTGGTGGTCCAAATAATACACTTACTGAACCTAAGCAACGCCATTTCTTTTTATTTGCATATAATACTTCCTGCGCGGAAGGTTCCTCTGCAGCCCAAGGTACGGATACATACTCCGCAATGGCCGGGGCAGGAGCCGCACGCTCACGGGCGGCGCTTAAACTTTCCATAGTATCACCGCAATCAGCAGGCAGGGATCTTGACTCGGCTCCTATGCTTGGCTCTTCGGCGGGCATAAATTATTTATAACACTTCCGAACCAAAGGTCAACACCTTTACTGCTTAGTCTGGCGATGTAGGAAAAAGTTTATCCAGGCTTCAAAATTTTTTTGGTGTTGAGGTCTTTCGATGGTTGGTTCAGTGTCGGGCTCGGTAGTTTGGCCCGGTATACTTGTGGCATGGGCCAGAGCGACTTGTTTGGGCACTAGGATCAGCGTTTCTCCGGGTGCGGCCTTGCCAAACTGGCGCCGGGCGGCCAACTCCAGGAACTCCTTTGTATTGTAGTACTGGTTACGAAGCTTGAGGTTGGAATTCTCTAGCTCTCGGACTTCGTTTTCTTGCTGTAATTTGGATATCCTCTGCTCTAGACCATAATTTACTTGGATGACTTTTACACCACTCCAGCTGACCAGTAATACCAGAAAGCCAAAAATCAACAGCCCAAGCACTCTTACGTCACGAAGCTGCCTAACTGAAGGTTTGTCTTGATAACTTTTAATTTTTTCGAACATCGCTAAGGTAATTATACCTTATGCAGCCGTATCTTTCGGCTCATCCTTGCTAGGCGTTTTTGCCTGCCCTTTCATTAGCGTGAAAGCCAGCACGAACGTAGCTATAAACCCGCCGATCAGCACCACCGTAGTTACCGCTGGGTTGTGCTGCAGATAAATAATAGCGATTAGGATTGTGATAGGAATAAGTGCCAGCAGCCTATTGAGCGGCTTGACCTTCAGTTTTTCCAGCAATGCATAAACAGCGAACAAGAAGAAAACTATGATCAGCAAGGACAACCAGGTAGGCTGGTGCGTCAAAGCCGTAACAAGGCTAGTCTCCTGCGTTTCAAGCTCATGCACCTCACCGCCATGCCCAAAATACGTAAACATACCCTAATTGTAACAAATCAAATGATTTTAGAGTCATCTATTGGCATCATCACGAATTAGTGAATACCGAGTGTTCACGATGTAACCCCTTAGCTAACTTCGCTAAAGATTAAACGTAAGTGAAACGAGCTTAGTCCGGGCGCTGCACAACAAAATGCACCACATTGCTTGTACCTTGGTAACTAGGGGGTAACTCTGCCTCATCTGTCAAGCATGCCACGGTGCTCCATCCATCTGCTACATATGAACCGAGAAGCTCATGGACACCGTCTGGGAAATATTCTTCTGCGGTCGGATTTGCTCTACGCAAATCGCTGTCACTAGTATGAGCTGATACGGCGATTACGCCTCCCGGGGTAGTATGGGCACGCATCCGAGCCTGTAACTGAGTGGCGTCGTCAGGGGATAAATGGTGAAGCATGAATGAGGCTAATATCCCACCGTGCATAACGCCTGGCTTTGGATAGGCCCGTACATCACCCCTAACAGCTACTATGCCAAGACCTAGTCGTTTAGAGGTTTCTTTAAGGTGGTTAATAGCCCAAGGAGAGAAATCGACGGCGTCAACCGGAAGCCCCGTCTCCGCCAGAGGAACAGTATATGCGCCTGGACCGGATCCCAGGTCTAATACTCCAAGTTCTCTAGCTTTACTGCCTGGCGCCAAAATGTCATTTATCATTCCCACTAAGGGGTGTCCCCTATTATATTCGACGCCGTCAGTTCTCCATGCTTCGTCATATTGCTCGGCAAGTCCAGGTGAAGTTATAGCCATATTTTATTTTCTGTTCCTATTTTTAGGATTTATCAAAATAATTTTATCAACCGCTAGCAGAAGGGACAGTCGCCGGCGTCTTTCTTGGCCTGCATCTTAGCGAGCATAGCTTTAGCTTCATCCGACTGGCTGGCGGACGCTGCCGGCTTACCGGTCTTGTCTTCTTGCTTCTGCTCGTCTTTTTTAACTGTTTGTACTTTAGAACCTAATCCAAATATTGCCATGATATCTAACTCCTTATTTTTGCTATTTATTTTATGTTTTTGCTGTTAAAGCAATATGTTACATTATACACCATTATATACTATTGTCAAGCTAAGCTGGGACTTCACTTTTAATGATTCTATTTAATACGGGGTTGAGGCCTTTCATTATAACAAGCAGCATTAGCGAGCCTACAATCATAATTATCCAGTCATGGGATGCTAGTGGGCCTACGTCAAAATAACGGGCTAATGGTGCAAAGTATAGTACGGCTATCTGGAGGGCAAATGAGGATGCCAGAGCTATGCTGAGCCACGGGTTGGCAAACCAGCGGATTTTGTAGTCTGTGCGGATATCGATTAGCCGGACAAGTTCATAAACCACCATGGCCGTAAAAGCAGCTGAGACAGCGGCCACTTTCCCTTCATGGCTATGGTTGTACCAGAACTGTCCAACTAAGAATATGCTCATGAGCGTCCCGAAGATGAATATTTCTGTCCAGACCCGCTTACTGACTATGGCTTCCTGGAATCTGGCCGGTTTGGCCCGCAGGACGTTCTTTTGAGCCGGGTCGCTGCCAAGGGCAACCGCCGGCAAACCATCTGTGACTATATTGATGAATAACAGCTGGGCGGCCGTTAATAGCAGGTCGTTGAATAAGATGATGCCAAGCACGATAGTAATCACCTCGGCGATGTTACAGCTGATCAGGAAGTTGACGAACTTGCGGACATTGTCGAAGATTCCCCGGCCTTCTTCTATGGCCATGACTATGGTCAAGAATTGGTCATCCAGCAGGATAAGATCCGCGGCTTCCTTGGCCACATCGGTGCCGGTAAGTCCCATGGCGATGCCAATATCTGCCGCTTTTATGGCTGGCGCGTCATTGACGCCGTCACCGGTCATGGCCACCTGGTGACCATGCTTTTTTAGCGCCTGGACGATGCGTATCTTGTGCTCCGGATTGACCCTGGCATAGACGCTAATATGTTCCACGCGCTCCTCGAACTCTGCCTGGCTTAGCTGCTCCAGGTCGGTGCCTGAGATAGCCTCCCCGGACAAGCCGATCTCTTTGGCGACAGCCTTGGCTGTCTCGACGTAATCGCCAGTAATCATTATGACGCGCATACCGGCCTCAGACTGGACGCGGTGGATGACTTCTATCACTTCTTCGCGTGGCGGATCCATCATGGCCTGAAGCCCGACAAAGATCAGATTTTCTTCCACTTCGGCCGCACCCTTGACCATGGTCTTGGAGTCCTTGTAGGCAAACGCTAGGACCCGCAACGCCTGGGCGGAGAATTCTTGATTGGCATTCAAAATAACATCTCTAGCAGCTTGATCCAGCTTCTGCGGCTTGCCGTCTTTTCCGATGTAGTGGCCACATTTTTCCAGCATTACCTCTACGGCGCCCTTGCTAGCAACCAAGTATTCACCTTTCGGCGTCTTATGGACGGTGCTCATAAGCTTGCGCTCGGAGGTGAACGGGACCTCACTGAGCCGCGGGTATTGTTTGAGCGAATCCTCTCGTGGTATCTTGCCCTTTAGCGCCGACACTAGCAATGCGCCTTCGGTGGGGTCGCCCAATATCGTTTCGTCACGCAGAGTGGAATTATTGCAGAGGGCGCCAATCTCCAGCAGGCGTTGAAGCACTGGCTGCTGCCCACCAGCGAACTCTATAGTCCCGTCTGCCGAGTAGCCGCTTCCGCTGACTGTACCCTTCTGCCCACCCACCAGTAATGCACGGACGGTCATCTCCCCCTTAGTGAGGGTACCGGTTTTGTCAGAACAGATAGTATCCGTGCTACCCAGAGCCTCTACCGCCGATAGTTTACGCACCAGGGCGTTTTTGCCGGCCATCCGGCGTGCCCCCAAGGCCAAGCTGATACGCACGACAAAAGCCAAGCCTTCCGGAATAGCCGCCACTGCCAGTGCCACAGCAGCAGTGAAAGCGAAAATCAAACGGTGCACCATAGTGGCGTGCCTCGCCTCCGGCACCAAAAGGAACACAATCACAAAGACTACCGCACAGATAGCGGCAATGAAATAACCTAGCTTCTTGCCAAGGTCGTCCAACTTCTGCTGCATAGGCGTAGCGTCAGCTTCCACCCCTTCTACCAACGTAGCGATCTTACCTATCTCTGTTAGTTGTCGGGTGCTAGCGACTACCCCCAGCCCGCTGCCGCTGGTTATGAACGTCCCCGCGAACAGCATGCATTTTTGATCGCCCAAGGAAACGTCTCGGTTAATTTGGTCTATCCTCTTGGAAACCGGCAATGATTCGCCGGTCAGGCTGGCCTCGTTTGCCGAAAGCTCGTTCACTTCCAGCAGACGAATATCCGCCGGTATCTTTTGCCCTGCTTCCAGCAGCACGATATCGCCCGGTACCAGCTCGGCGGCATCTACATCAATGATCTGCCCGTTCCGGCGCACACGCGCTTTGTAGCCAACCAATTTTTTGAGTGCCTCCACCGTTTTTTCGGCCTTGTATTCATTAAAAAATCCAACCAGCGCAATGGCGAATACAATTGCGAAAATCAGCAGTGACTCTTTGACGCTGCCCTCTTTTTCTACGAACGCTAGGCCGAATGATACAGCGGCGGCAATTAACAGGACAACCACTAATGCGTCATTGAACTGGCTTAAAAATAATTTAAAAGGATTAAGCTTTTTGCCGGCCTGGAGTTCGTTTCGGCCGTATTTTTGTAATCGGTTGGTAACATTATCAGAGGATAAGCCTTGCTCCGCACTAACCTCCAGTTCCTTTAAAGCATCGCCAGCCGATAGCCGATACCACTTCACCGCAAACCTCCGTATGTTTTTGAGACTTCAAAACCAGGGAACAGTAAGAGGCAGTCTACATATTTGAATATCGGAGCTTTCATCTTAGGTTCATGCCACTTTTTGCTTCCTGCTAGTTACTGATAATGTTATAGTGTTTACTAGGCATAAGCAAAATAAATTAACGGTGGGTTGATGTTACACCATTTCGCAGAAACAGTGGACCTGGAGCAACAGATTACAAGCTTAGGCATGAAGACGGTTATGATTGCCGGCCTGGTACTCTTAGGTTGCACCATTATCGCCGCGCTGCTGAAGAATCACTACGCTAAGCTCAAGCTTCCGCTGTTCATTATGATGGCAGGCACCTTGATAATCTCTACCGTCATTTTATTCGGCAGCACAATTTACCTGAATACCAAGGCCGAATCCGGTGGGCCGGTACACTGGCACAGCGAGATTGAGTTCTGGGCCTGCGGCACAGAACTTGAACTTCGTGATCCAACCGGAACCCTATCCAATAAGATCGGCACCGCCACCTACCATGAGCATAATGATAAACACATCCACCTAGAAGGAGTTGTAGTCAAAAGGTCTCACGACGCATCACTCGGAAAATTCATGGATGTCGTGGGCGGCTCCATATCGGACCAATCCGTAAGTATCCCACTCAATGCGGATCCCAGTACCTGGTTTGCGAATGAAGCCAGTGACACGCTTGATGGCGACAAGCAGGGACGAACGGATCCTGGCAGTTTCAGTGACTATGTGAAAAGTGATGGTAAGGGCACTGTGCTGCAACTGATTAACGGCAGGCAGTGTAATGACCGGCCTGCCGAGCTTCAGGTATTCGCCTATAAGTTTGATAAGGAATCCAAGACCTATACTCAGACTAAGGTAAATAACCCAGCAGATTATGTAATTCGGGATGAATCTTCACTAGGACCGCCTTCCGACTGCGTGATTGTCGAGTTCGATGTCCGCAAAGCAGCCACCGACAAGCTTTGTCGGCAATACGGCATACGCGACGAACGGCGTTGTACTGAATTTGGAGTTGAAAAATTCACCCCGGAACTATGCAATATCCGCCAGGATTTAGTGCCTGTTGAATTAGAGGAAGACAACTCTTCATCGACTATTAATGAATTCAACAAAGCCTGCCAAGAATACATTATAAATATCGGCAACCCCCGGCACAGTACCAGTCTTAGCTCGGCAGAAATTAAGTCTTGTTTTAGCCAGTACGAAACAGGGGAGGGGTCTGAATAATGCTTGATCTCCCTACCATTGGCCTGGTACTAGCTTCTGCCGCAATTGACTCCATAAACCCATGCGCTATCGGCGTGTTGATCCTAATGGTATCGGTCATCTTGGGCCAGGGCGGCGGCACTAAAAGGCTTTTGCTGAACGGTTTTGCCTATATTTTTGCTATCTTTGCGACCTACCTACTGGCTGGTCTCGGGTTGGTGTATGCATTCACAACGATACCGATCGTAGTCGCGGAATACCTGTCGTTGGCGGTTGCATCATTAGTAATACTGGCGGCTGTCTTTGAGATAAAAGATTACTTCTTCTATGGTAAGGGCTTTAGCTTACAAATACCGAAGTATTTTGCCAATAAGATACATAAATACTCCACCACCAAGACGTCATTATGGGGAGTAATGTTCCTGGGTGCTTTCGTAGCAGCCGTGGAACTTCCTTGCACCGGAGCGCCGTATCTGGCTATAATCACCATCCTTAGAATCGACTTTAACTTCACCGCCTTTCTGCTGATGGTGCTTTACAACCTTATTTTCGTAGCACCGCTGATAGTCATTCTGATAATGGTAGCCGGCGGGGCCAAGATAAGTACCGTGTCCAAGTGGAAAGAGGAAAGCAAGGGCACCATGCGCTTGTTCATGGGTTTGCTGCTGGCTGGGTTAGGGTGGATATTGATACTTATAGCTAACGGAACCATAAATTTTGGTTAGGCTTTTTGTATGCGGCACCTAACTGCGTCACCAGCACAAATACTAACTCAACGTATTCCACAGATATGTCTCGCTCCGTTTTGTAACGCTTCCTTGTTATGCACTTACCTACAAAAAACCTCAGGAGAAAGAATATGAAACACATTGTGAAACGGGCGGGCCATACCGAAGCTTATGATAATCGCAAGTTATACGCGAGCGTATACGCATCGGCGCTGGCCGTAAGGGAGCCGATGGGTTCGGCTGAGCTGATTGCTAAGGATGTAGTGGAGCAAGTAGAGGGCTGGCTGGAAGCGAAACACGAAGTTACCTCCAGCGATATACGCGTGCAGGCAGCCAAACATTTGCATGCTATTAATCCTGATGCCGCTTTTCAGTATAAGCACCATAGGGTAGTTTGGTAATGGGTAAGGGAGCCGATAAACGCCCTTTGGAAGTAGATTTTGATCTTATTGTGCTGGGCACGGGAGCAGGCGGCGGGGTTGCCTCTCACATAGCGGCACGAGCCGGAAAGAAGGTAGCGGTCATAGAGCCAGATAAAGTTGGTGGTGAATGCCCTAACTATGGATGTGTGCCAACTAAAGCTTTATTACATGCGGCCGAAACCTACGGGAGAGCTAAAGACAGTGAGCATTTTGGTGTCCAAACCGGTAAGGTTAGCTTTGACTATAAATTCATAAAAGCCTGGAAGGACCGGGCTGTCAGGCGCACCGGTACCAGCGAAGGCGCAGGTATCTATGAAGAGGAAGGTATAGAACTTATCAGGGGAATGGCTCATTTCATTAACCCTTGGACGGTATCGGTCCACGGTAAACGCTATACGGCACGGAAATTCCTAATAGCGACAGGCACCAAGCAGATTGTGCCTCCAATTCCTGGGCTTGAAGATACGGGATTCATAACGTCCCGCCAGGCTATTGACCTAACCAGCCTACCCAAATCTATATTTATTATTGGCGGGGGAGCCATCGGTTGCGAGTTTGCACAATTGTTCAGCACGTTCGGCGCGCAAGTCCATGTGGGCGAAATGTTTCCCCGTTTGATTGGACTGGAAGATCCAGAAGTCGGTGAATTATTAGGTGCTCTATTTGAAGTACGCGGTATGGGTGTACACACAGGCGTACGCATCACTCGCGTAGCCAAACAAGGCTCTAATAAGATCGTCTATTTTGAAAAAGATGGGCAGACCAATCATGTTGTTGTAGATGAAATCATGCTATCAACCGGCAAGGCACCAAATACTGAGCTGGGCCTGGAAAACGCCGGCGTAGAGTACAGCCGGCTAGGAATTGACGTCAACCGCTTCATGCAGACTACCAGCAAACACATATATGCCGCCGGGGATGTTGTAGGTCCTTACCGCTTCACCCATACCGCGTCCTACCAGAGCCGTCTGGCAGCCCATAATATGTTTCATACCAAGATTAAATACGGCGCTCGCTATAATGCCGTGCCGCGTTGCGTCTTTGTGGAACCAGAAATCGCTTGCGTTGGCGCCACCGAGCAGCAGCTTCAGAATGCAGGCGTACGATACCAAACGGCAGGTGTTCCAATTAGCGTCATCGGTCGCTCCAACACCAGCGATTATGATACGGGTTTCGTGAAAGTTATAGCCGACAAGCGTGGTTTCCTTTTAGGCGCCAGCATTGCCAGCCCGCGCGCCGGCGAAATGATCCACGAACTAACTTTGGCTATTCATCAACGCATGAAGGCTAAGACAGTTGCCGAGACCATCCACGCCTTCCCTACGTGGAGTGAGGCCGTCAGACTGGCCTGCCAAAAAATCAAGTCCTAAGCTATGCACCACACTGGCCTGCTCTCTGGTGGAGCCAGTGACACCGCCATTGTTCTTGGCAAATTGCTACGTTAGAATCTCCGATACTCACTCACCGTACTTACTGTACGACTCCCTCTGTTTCTCGCTTCTTCCTTGCACTCTACTCAAGTGCAAAACTTAGGTAAGCAGATTGCCTATCTGCGCTTAAAATACTGATCCCATACAAGTTCTCTTGGAAATGTTATACTCTTCTCTGTCGCATCGCCTTGGGATGAGGGCGTGTGGAGGCATAAATGAGTGTTCATACCGCGAAAAGCATAAGGTTCGGTTTCAGTTTGGGTTTACTGATAAGTCTAATTGTAATGTCATCGATTTCGCGTCCTCGCCCAGCGCTACTGTTACCGTCCACTAGCAGTGAGTCAAAAAACCAATCTCGCAGTCAAGATATAGAAAACCCCGGAACGACCAGTATCTCTTTATATGATACGGCGCTAAATCCGGACAGAATGGCCAGGCCCACAAACCTCCCTTCCGTTTTAGCCGCGCGAGTTATCAAACCTGATTTTCAGATGCCACCGGATCCCAACCAACCGGCTCCGGTTTATTCTCGAATTCCAACCAACCAGCCAGTAGTATTTCTGACTATAGATGATGGAGAGCACAAAAATGTTGAAGGCCTGCGTTTCTTGCAATACCACGGCATGGTCGCTTCCCTGTTCCTAAATAATAGCGCTATAAACGACAACTATGATTATTTCAGGCAGCTGCAGCGCATGGGATCCGTTATAGAGAACCACACGCTCAACCATGCCATTCTACCGAAGCTAAGTTATGAAGAGCAGAAGCGTGAGATATGCGCCAATGCAGATATTTTTGCTAAAACCTACGGCCGTAGACCCACCTTATTTCGGCCTCCCGGCGGTTTCTACGATATCTCTACCCGCCAAGCCGCTCATGATTGCGGCATGAAAGCCCTGGTAATGTGGCATGCCAAAGTAAATAATAAAGCCGTACAATATCAGGAAGGTGACAGGTTACTGCCTGGTGATATCGTCCTCATGCACTTCCGCGCCGAAATGCTGCAGGATTTGCAAGCATTTGATCGCGCCCTCAAGGATGCCAATCTTCAAGTAGCCCTTTTAGAAGACTGGCTTAAATGACCGACACAAAAATGTTATACTCATCCCTGTTGTTCTTTGAGGTTCGCCAAAATTCCAATCCAATCCGCCTCAGGTGGATGTTTGGGATTTTGAGAGGAAGCAGCTTGGCAAGATAGCCAGAGACAGCGGGAAATTTATTTTACCGCAGGCGCGGCTATCTTACCATCACATGCTGACGAGGGGGCGTAGCTCATCGGTTAGAGCAGGCGGCTCATAACCACTTGGTAGTTGGTTCGATTCCAACCGCCCCCACCATTAATAGTTCATTGTTAATTTGGTTTGGTATGATTTAGTCATGACAAAAATTGTAGCCGTCCAGCCCTTACAACTTTTCCCCGACCAAAAGGCAAGGCTGGAGAAGCTCGGTGAAGTCACATATTACGATGAGCGCGCGGGCAGCCCAGAGGAATGGCTTGAACGAACCAAAGGCCATGATGTCATTTGTACTGGTGTTTTTGGTATCACTAAAATGTGGAACGAACTTCATGATGTGTTCGTATCTCTGCCGTTTGTTGGTGTTGGTTGGGCAGACCCGGCAATTTTAAAAGCCAATAACGTGACTATATCTAACAGCCCTGGATGTAATAAACACGCTGTCGCAGAATGGATTATTGGAATGTTGCTTATGATGACACGTCAGCTCGATAAATACCTAAACATTAAAGATATGCCTTTTAATACGATGCCTCCCGCCGCTTTTGGGATTGCGGGTAAAAACTTGACAGTTCTTGGAAGGGGCAATATCGGGACATGTGTAGGTGAAGCAGCGACAGCCCTAGGGATGAATGTCACCTACTTTAAGCGGGGTGATATTCTCCGTAACACAGTAAAGGACGCAGATGTAGTTATTGATTCCCTTAGTTCAAAGGCAGAAACTCAAGGTCTACTCAATACAGACTTCTTCGATTCATTGAAAGGCGGCGTATACTTTGTCAGCGTCTCTGCGGGCAATGTGTTAGATGTAGATGCTATGTTTAAAGCCCTGGATAGCGGTAAGCTTGTACTTGCTGCGCACGATGCTTTTATGGCTGGTGACACTAACGACGCCTTATATCAAAAAATACTAAAGCACCCCAAGGTTTACGCAACGCCTCATATTGGCTACAACACAGACGTCACCGACAGAACTGGTAACGATATGATGATTGATAATATCCAAGCTTGGATTGATAATAGCCCAATTAACGTCATTTAGTTAGTTCCGTGATTTTATGCCAGACTGCTTCGGCTGGCTCCTTCTTTGTAGCTGCGGATGAAGTTCAACCTATTTATAAATTTCATTTTTTATGTGCTTTAGAATGGACAGGTCGCCTTCATAGCAATACCATTTGGGATCGTCATTTAGATTTTTGATTACTGCATCCATAGGAAACCATGCGATTTCGGCGACTTCATTATGGTCATAATGTAGCGATGAAATGTCGCCTTGCCATATTGTCCAGAATAGATATTCGAATTGGTGATGCTTCGCCGATTTAACCCTGGTAAAATAACGGAGTTTCTTAGGGTGTACTTTGATACTAAGTTCTTCTTCCAGCTCGCGGCTAGCTGTCTCTTCTGGCAATTCACCTGGCGCAGACTTTCCACCAAAAGAAGCTATCCATAACCCTGGTCGCTCGTCCTTAGTATCTGAACGCTTTTGACATAGTACTTGCTTGGTAGTGGGGTCTACTACAAAAACATCACCGGTTCGCCGCCAACGGCCTTCTTGTATAACTTGCGACCTTGGCAGGGGTTTAAGAGGCTTGTCGTTTTCGTCTACTACAAATAATAATTCTTGGAGCATATTTGCATTTTAGTTAGCGTCGCGGCGAAGGAATAGTATCCAGGCCACTATCCAACCAATGAGAAGATAGACTGTGAATACAAGCGCACCTTTACCGGGGGTCAAATGTCCAATTGGCGGCGCCCCTTGACCCTGTGGCCCACCTACGACTTGCCCCAATGCTGTAAATGGCATGTAGATAGCGTTATTTTTCAAAAGCAGGCTCAAGAGGGTCTCTGCGGTGGTTGGTATCAGAAATACCGCCGCGATTGCGCCGACCTGGCTCCGGATCAAGGCGGCCAGTAGCAGTGCTGCCATGGCATAACCCCAGCCATAGAATAAACAGCGCCACAGTAAATCCGCCACCGGAAAAACCTGATGTACAAGCTGGTGCCCTTTAACATGTACCCCTAAATACGTCATAATTGGCGCTAGCGCTCCAACTATAAGTGACGCTAGGAGCGCAAAGCAAGATACGCTGATGATCTTGGCTAGCAGCGTTCGTGTGCGGCTGTTAGAAGCCGTAAGGGTATACATAATGGTGTTGTAGCGGTATTCGTGAGTGAAAAGCAGCACACCCACTAGGGCAAGCAGCCCGCCAACAGCGCTAATGGCGCTTGTTACTTCACTGGCCAGCCGGTTGGGGTCTGCTAACGACTGCGGGTTTGCCCTGATACCCTCAATATAAAACCCGAAGAAAACAACCATAGCGAGAGCCAGGGCAGAAATTATATAGGTCGACCGTACGCTGAAAAGCTTGCGGAATTCAGACCTTATAGAAGCCGTCATGATTTTTTGCTTCCTTTCTTTGTCTGATACTCTTGGGCGTCGGCCGTGAGTTCCAGAAACGCTTCCTCGAGTGAAGCGGAATGGTTGGCCAGTTCCAATAGCGGCACGCCAGCGGTGAAAGCAAGTTGTCCGACCTCGTCAGTCTTTACGCCAGAAATCTTCAACCCGCCATTATCTTTTACGAACTTAATGGCACGCTGGCTCAGGACTTTTTCTAGTTTGGAGATCTGCTGAGTCCGCACAAAAATGGTGGAATGGGCGCTACCGGAAATAAGTTCGCTCATAGAGGTGCTGGCAATCAGCTTGCCCTTGCCAATTACAATAACGTTATCAGCCATCTGAGACATTTCACTTAAAAGATGGGACGAAACAAAAACGGCATTGTCTTTGTCGGCATAGTCTTTGATAAATTGCCGCAGCCACGCAATACCTTCAGGGTCCAGCCCATTTGCCGGCTCGTCAAGTAGCAAATACTTAGGGCTGCCTAAAATTGCCGCCGCAATACCGAGCCGCTGGCTCATCCCCAGGCTAAATTTACCAGGTTTTTTCTTGGCGACATCACTAAGACCTACGATATCCAGAGCCTCATCAACTCTTTTATTCGGCACACTGCCGGCTGTCGCCAGTATCCGCAAATGGTTCCGGGCGCTACGAGTCGGGTGAAAAGCTTTGGCCTCAAGCAGAATGCCAACCACCTTGGAAGGCTGTGAATACTCATGAAGTCGTTTACCGTCAAATGTTGTGTTGCCTGCGCCTTCGTCAAGCCCCAGCATCAGGCGCATAGTAGTAGACTTACCCGCCCCATTGGGCCCTAAGAATCCGGTAACCTTGCCCGTCTTTACCTCGAAAGATATATCATCCACCGCCAATTTCTTGCGATAATGTTTGCTCAGCCCCGCTACCTTGATCATATTAGTTTAATGATACAGCTACTATAGTAGTTGATGATACCAATTTTGTTAGACCGAAGCTTTGCGGCGGGGGATATCCAGCATTTTAACGATTCCCCAGGCAAGCAAGGCGTAGACGGCCATGGCAACTAAAGTCTCTACTTCGAAACGGGCGACACCGTACTGCATTTCGTACCCGAACAGTCCGAAGAACGGCGCCACGAAGGGGTAGGTAATGCCGTATATGAAACTGGCAAAGCCATTACCTCGGTTAGCACCAAGCAACGACAAAACAAAACGGAACGCCAATAGCGTCAATAAGACCCCGGCTATATACCAAACAACCCGGCTTACAGGACCCCTGGCATCTTCTTGAACCACTGTTCTTGGAGTAGTAGTCGTTACTGTCTCTTCTGCTGGCGCGGTATCGCGCACAACGGTTTCCCTTGTTTCCCTGATTTGATCGGCCATATGTTCAGTCTCCTTATAGTATTTTCAAATACAGCATAACATTGTTAATTTAAGTTAACTGTTAGAAATCTATATTGATGGCAGTTCTTTCGCCCTTAAACGTGATGGCGATTTGCCACCAGGACGCGGGCAAGCACTCCGGCAATCACACCGTAAACCAGCAGGGCGACTAGGGTAGCTACTTCAAACCGGGCTGTTTCCAGCTGAGCCTCGTAATTAAACAGGCCAAAGAACGGCGTAACTAGCGGCTGGCTTAGGTTGTAGACCATACTAGCAAAAGCGTTTTCCCCATTTGCTCCTAGCAGGCGCAATACGAACCGTAGCGACAGTAAAGTCAGAATAATGCCAAAAACCAGGTTGACGGCAGCGGCGCCTATAAATCCGCGCTCATTTTTATGAATAATAATCCCTGTATCGCTTTGGCCGAGCTCCGGCGGCATCCGTTCAGCAACATTTTTTGGCAACTTTTGCTTAGCCTTTTTCATTTTGCTCATTCCTCCTCCCTTAACAAATTACACTCTGCAATAATCCCACTCTACCACTCATCTATTTGTTACTCTGTTAGAATTCTCGATAATTAAACTTACTCTCTACTTTTGATACGCGCAATTTCCTCACGAATACTAGCCAGGGAAGCTTCGGTTGTCTCTGGCGTGGCTAACTGTGATGCTGGCTGTTCGGGGTCGACTGCGCTTGTGTCCTTACCAGGTACAACCATTTGAGCGGGTGGCTCCGATACTCGCTTTGTTTTCCTTCTTTTCGCTTCCTGCTTTTTGTAGAATATAATGTCATCAAAGCTCGTACCGCCCTGCTCCTCACAAAAGGCACTCTCTGCGTCTTCTCTCATATTTATATCTTAACATATTAAGATAATTTAATCAAGTAAATTTTACCCAAAAGAACAATGCGGCGCCCACGACCATATTTATTAGCGGAAACCATTTGTATAACTTTAAAACGTGGTTGCGGTTAGGGTTGACTAACGAGGCTACCACCATTCCTGCATATATTAATCCTGCTGCAATACTAAATGTGCCCAGACTATTAAAAGCCACTGCCGCGGATATGATGAAACCTGCCAGGCAGAATAGTAGTGTATTTCGTTGGCCTAAGCGGGTGGCTATTGTACTTAAGCCAGCTTTTTTATCGGCCGCTATGTCCGGCACCGCTGAGTAAGCATGCATAGCCATGCACCATAAAGCAGCGGCGACTAATAACATCATTGGAGGATATTGGCTGGTTAGTAGGCCATAACTGATAATCGCCGGGAAGATGTAAAGTATGTTGAAAAAACTATCGATTAACGGCTTGGCCTTGGCCCTAATTGGGGGAGCTGAATAAAAAACCCCGAAGAATACAAAGCCAATAAGTCCCCAACGAGCCGGCGTTGGTATGGCACTAATTAACCAGCCAGTCAGAAGCGGCACATTCCAAAGCCAAATTGCTTTGATTAACCGGCGCTGGTCGGCAGGTTTCAATAGCAGTTCGTAATGCTGTTTCTTGGGGTTATGCTTATCTGTCTCGTAATCAAACAAGTCATTAACACCATAAAGCAAAAAGTTGGCCGGAAACGTGAAGTAAAGCCCTAAAATAATCATATTAACCCAAGAAACCGGGGTCTGGTGGGTGGCTGCGGCACCAATCATGAAGGGTCCCAGTAAGTATAGCCAAAATCGAGGTCTGGAGACTCGTAGATACATTCGCCACATGAAATAATTGTAACAGCGAAAGACCCAGAGAGCTGAATATACTCAACCTTACCCGGCAAATCACGACTCTGTACAATGAGTTATATGAGGACAGCGATCATTATAGGCGGAGGATTTGGTGGGTTGGGATCCGCTTGTTTACTAAGCAAAGTGGGTTGGGAAGTTACGCTATTGGAAAAAAATGAGCAGCTAGGAGGCAGGGCAGGGCAGTTAAAGGCTAAAGGATTTACATTTGACACAGGCCCATCCTGGTATCTCATGCCCGATGTCTTTGAACATTTTTTTGGATTGCTGGGCGAAAACGTCCATGATCACTTGGAGCTTGTAAAGCTATCTCCCGGTTACCGGGTTTTCTATAAAGACACTTATTTACATGTCGATATTTTTTCGGACTTCAGCCGGGATCGTAAAACTTTTGAGGCGCTGGAAGCAGGCGCTGGTGAAAAACTACGGGTGTATCTGGAACGGGCCAGTTACCAGTATGAGATTGCCAAAGATCGTTTCATGTACAAGAATTACGATTCGCTTGGCGATTTCTTTACATGGAAAATGTTAACTCAAGGCCGAAAACTTAACGTGTTAAGTAATATGGAAAGCTACGTGAGGAAATTCTTTAAGACCGACCAGCTGCAAAAACTTATGCAGTACCCCATGTTGTTCTTGGGCTCCGATCCCCACAACACCCCTGCCCTGTATAACATCATGAGCCATATTGATTTTAGCCTAGGAGTCTATTATCCAAAGGGCGGTATATATACAATAACGGAATCCCTGGCTCGGATCGCCCGCAAAAATAGTGTTAATTTACGGGTCAGTTCCCCGGTACGGCGCATAATCGTAAAAAACGGTCAGGCCACGGGCGTAGAACTGGAAAGCGGCGAAATGATGTGGGCCGATATAATTATTAGCAATGCCGATATACACCACACCGAGCAGAAGCTACTAAAGCCTGAGTATCGGGTGTATGGTCACAAATATTGGCAGTCGCGTTCCCTAGCCCCGTCAGCACTCATAATGTACCTTGGCGTTAAAGGCTCCCTGCCTTCACTCGAGCATCATAATCTACTCTTCAGCAAGGATTGGAGGCGAAACTTTGCTGAAATCTTTAGGCCGCGCTGGGCAACAGCCAAATGGCCTTCCGATCCTTCGCTGTACATATGCAACCCTAGCAAGACGGACCCTTCCGTCGCGCCCATAGGACACGAAAACCTATTCATATTAGTGCCTATAGCACCGGGTCTGGAATATACGGGAAGTGAGTTGGAATCCTATAGCGATACAATACTGCAAACGGTGGAAACAACCATGAAGATTCCTAGCTTGCGAACTCGTGTTGTTTATAAGAAATTATTTTGTGTAAAAGATTTTGCTAACCGATACCATAGCTACCAGGGCAGCGCGTTGGGACTGGCCCACACCCTGCGCCAGACGTCCATTTTCCGTCCCAGCAACAAAAGCAAGAAAGTTAAAGGGCTCTATTATGTAGGCGCGGGGACAAATCCCGGAATCGGTTTGCCCGCTACGCTCATCAGTGCTGAACTCCTATATAAGCGTCTTACCAGTGATAACACCACTGGTCGGCTTCAAGCACTTTAGTTAAAACACTATAGTTGACTTTTATTAAAGCTTATGCTAATATTAGAGTCATGCAAGATGACCATCCGGTTCTGCCGGAAAAACAAACACCAACTCAAATAGCCGAGTCATTCACTGGCGGAGTAGAAGCGCCGCCTTATGATTGGGGTGGAGACACCGGATCCGGCATAACTGATACTACCTCGGCGCAGAGCGCTGGGGAAGCCGCTATGGACTTGGGCGGAGGTAATTCTGCTCTTGATGAAGTGAAAGAGCCAGACCAAGACTTGACAGAGACCCCACCGACGACCCCCAACAGGGTACCCGTCGCATCTGCTTCCGAAAGATTAAGACCCCCTTGGAGTAAGCGTATCAGGGTCGGTATAGCAATAGCTGCGTTTGTGGGTTCTGGGACAGCAGCATGGTTATTGACGAGCAATCCTGGAGATGCTCAGGCTCCAACACTAGGTAGTCGTCCCCAGGCCACAGCCGGGCCAGCACCTACCCCTGAGGCCGTAACATCACCTGCCGTAACCTCCCCTGACTCTACGGTTGTTGAGGCAACGCCCGTCCCAGATAAGACCTCTACCACGTCGGTAGCCCCTAAGTCCCACGAAGTAGAAACAAGTGCCGAGAATACGTCCCTAAAGCGACTAACTGAGAGTGAATTAGCCAGCATCACCGAAATCACTGGTCTTGAGAACTTGTCCGCATACAAAGACCGGCTAAGGATCGCCCCGGAATTTACCGCCTCCGGAGATCTGGTAAAGGTCCTGGTCCTGGACAATGCTGAGCACCCAGGGCAGAGCGCGCTTGCGTCGGATATCGAAATAGCCGAAGAAATCGCTTCTTATGGCGGCAATTTAACCATCCCAGACCTTAAGCTCGGTCCAGATGTCAGCATGGATGTGAAATTTAACGTCATAAATCAGGGTAACCTGGAATCTTCCCGCGATACACGATACTTTCTCTTTACCCCTTCCGATTTCGACATTTCGACGCTTGCGACCGGGGCAGCCGCATTCAAGGAAGGCTATACCATAAGCCGGCCATATAAAAATAAGTTCTTTACGGTAATCAGGAACCAAGAAGACGGAATAGACACACGAACACTAACGCTGCATGAAGCCATCATGCAGAGTACAGGCTACGATCTGGACTCGGAGACTGAGTCCTACATAGATCTGAACCGGCCAGATATGAGCTATGTTTCAGATAGTTCCGACCTACAAGGGCAGAAGCAAGATTTGCT
>CAZWFS010000010.1:0-7599 GCA_964633325.1 uncultured Candidatus Saccharibacteria bacterium
TTAAGAGGTTACGGGTATGCGTGCTTTATGTCTGTGGGGTTTTTAGATTCGGGTAACTCTAGGAATTGGAGTAGACGGCGACTTCGTTCATCAGTGGAAGCTGCTCACCTTGCCAAAACTGTAGTAGCTGACCATCATCCTTGAGGGCTACAATAGCTGGATACTGCGTTACGTCATACAGCCTGGCCATGGCTGCGCCTTCCCTGGTATCCAGGCTGACCAATTCAACTTTCCGGCTGGGCTCTCGCCTCTCAAACTCACGCACAAACTCATCAACCATCCGAGCATGCTCCGAAACCGGCCTATAAAGAATAACCACTTTCATAATTACCATTATATCGTAGTTGGAAGTTAGTAATTAGGCAGTTTGTTCCAGAGCTAGTCCTTGGTAACCTATTAATTGCAGTCGTCTAAGATTCAGGTCTTAACCCGTCTTCTTTTTACTTTTGCTCTGAACCTTAGGTTTTCTAATAGGCATAAACAAGTTAACAGCTAACAGAGCAAGTGGTACGGCAAAGGCAAAGACAAAGGGTAGACTATTTAACCAAAATAGTGGCGAGCTTGGCACATAACAACCGCTCACAAAAACTCGCATTTGGGTTGTCGCATCAAAATTAACACAACCATATCGATTAAGCTCATCGTTTACAAACCATAGATACCAAACCACGAAGGCTACTAGCACCAAATTTAAAGCCAATAATCTATACTTTAGCTTCTCTTTGTTGCTCAACTTTTTACTAAACATGCTAGAAGTTTATCGCATATGTGACTTCTTCAACATAGGACCTAACTACAGCCTGTAGTTGAACCGCACGCAGTGCAGACGTAGCAGCTGCCGGCTTTTTGGGTTTGGTTGCCGCAGTTATAGCACATCGGTGCCGTGCCATCCATTTTGACGGATACTGATGGCCTGGAAACTTCTACAGTCATCGCGGCAGGCTCTTTCACTGATTCTTTTTTAGCTGAACTCTGTGCCGTCATTGGTTCGTCATACTTTTCAACGGGTGGTAGCGATTCATCCACCGATGTCGTAACCGGCAGGGTCGTCTGGGCTTCGGTAGGCATATCATCCAAAGAGGCAAGGCCTAGCTCCAGGCGATCATCAAAGGGCAAATATGTGAGCGCAAGACGGCGGAATATGTAATCGACTATCGAAGCAGCCGTACGGATATCTTTGTCGTCAGTTATACCAGCTGGTGCGAATGACATATTGGTCATACCCTTCACATAAGTCTTAAGTGGCACACCGTACTGCCAGCCATAGCTGATTGAGCGGCCAAATGAATCCATCAACCCGGATAACGTGCTGCCTATTTTAGCAATACTGATGAACAGCTCTCCGGGCGTGCCATCATCGAACTCACCTACGGTGAAATAGCCGTGGCAATCCGCTACCTTGAACGAAAACGTCTTGGCATTACGCATCCTTGGCAGTTCGCGGCGCACTGCGCCACGGACAATGATCTTTTCGTTGGCTGCTTCGACAGGCACTCCCACAGGCAATTCGCCTATCTTCGGAATGTCTTTCTTTGCCATAGAAAGCGGCTGGCCTACCTTGCAGTTATCGCGGTAAATAGCCACAGCCTTAAGCCCCATTTTCCAAGCGTCTATATGAATTTGTTCAATATCTTCAACACTAACATCTTCCGGCATATTAACCGTTTTGCTTATGGCACCGGAAATAAATGGTTGTACTGCTGACATCATTTTTACGTGCCCTAGGTAGTGGATGGCGTTATCTCCCATCGAGCAAGCGAAGACTGCTTTGTGGTCTTGTTTCAAATGCGGTGCGCCAATTATTGTTTTCTCAACATCAATGTAGTTCACTATGTCGTCGACCTGAACCTTCGTATAGCCCAAAGCCTTTAATGCCCGCGGCACGGTTTGGTTGACTATGCTCATAGTCCCGCCGCCGACTAATTTCTTGACTTTGACCAGTCCCAGATCCGGCTCGATGCCGGTCGTGTCGCAGTCCATCATAAGGCCGATGGTACCGGTTGGGGCTAGCACGCTGGCCTGCGAATTACGTACACCGTACAACTGGCTTAACTCTACCGCTTCGTCCCAAGCGCTGGCTGCCGCGCTCAGTAACTCCTCGCTGACTAGGCTGGCGTCTATCTTGGATACTTCGTCTCTATGCATTTTTAGAACCTTTATCATACCGTCACGGTCCTTGTTGAAGCCGGCGAATGGTCCGACCCTTCGGGCTAGCCGCGCGCTTGTGGCATAGGCGTGTCCCGTCATCAGAGCCGTTATGGCAGCCGCTTGGGCCCGGCCTTCGTCAGAGTCGTATGGTAGGCCTTGTGCCATCAGCAGCGCGCCCAAATTGGCGTAGCCAAGCCCAAGCTCTCGATATGCCCGGGCGTTCTTTGTAATGCTATCTGTGGGGTATTCGCTGTAGCCTACCAGGATTTCCTGCGCGGTGAACATCAGCTCCACCGTGTGCTTGAAAGCTTCTATATCAAAGGTGTAATCACTCCGCAAGTATTTAAGCAGGTTGATGCTGGCCAGGTTGCAAGCCGAGTTGTCCAGGTGCATGTATTCACTACAGGGGTTAGACGCATTGATGCGTCCCGCTACCGGGCAGGTGTGCCAACGATTGATGGTGGTGTCGAACTGCATGCCCGGATCGGCGCATTCCCATGCCGCCTGAGAAATCTGGCGGAATAGTTCCTTTGCCTTAACCGTGCGTACTGTTTTACCGGTTTTGACCGATTTTAGGTCGTAATCCGCGTCGTCCTCTACCGCTTGCATGAACTCGTCAGTTACCCGAACGGAATTATTGGCGTTCTGATATTGGACCGAGTGAATATCTTTGCCATCCAGGCTCATATCGAAACCGGCCTGTTGTAACACCCAGGCCTTACGCTCCTCGATAGCTTTGCACCAGATGAAATCTTCTATATCGGGATGGTCGGCATTAAGAATGACCATTTTGGCCGCCCGTCGAGTCTTGCCACCGCTCTTTATGGCTCCGGCACTGGAGTCCGCGCCACGCATAAAGCTCAAAGGTCCGCTAGCCGCGCCCGCGCTCTTGCCCAAAGGTTCCACAGAAGCACGAATTGGGCTTAAATTAACTCCGGATCCGCTACCACCCTTAAAAATCATGCCCTCTTCCTTGTACCAGTTGAGAATAGACTGCATGGTGTCCTCTATACCTAAGATAAAACAGGCACTGGCCTGCTGAGCCCGCTCTAGTGCACCAATGTTAAACCACACCGGCGAGTTAAAGGCTGCCCGCTGTGTGGCCAACACATACTTTAATTCCTCACGATAATCTTCGGCTTCGGCCTGGGACTCAAAATAATCCTCCTGTAAACCCTGACGCGTAATTGTGTCCGCTACCCGATCAATCAGATCGCGCAGCGACTTTTCGCGGTCTTTGGTCCCGGGCGTACCGGTAAAGTATTTCTGAGCAACAATATTTATGGAGTTGAGGGACCAGCCCTCAGGGAACTCAACATCTTTCTGTTCAAATACCGGTTGCTTGGTCGTCGGGTTCATAATGACTGAATCCCGATTCACCCAGGTCAACGCGTCATACGCCTTTGTACCTACGTCCGTAAACATTCGTCTGTTAGCTAAAATCGTTGTCTGCCCCATATAATTTTGTCCGCCCGTCCATGCCGCCACTCCCGGGGGCATTGAACAAGGGTCCCTTCCCTTAAATGTTAGATTATTAATCCGTGAGGTTCGAATATGATTTTTATAGTTTTTATTTTTGTACTGGTTGCGCAGTAGGACCGTCTCGTTCCCTCATTAGCTTTCCTATTTTAACCGCCTACTGGTTCATGTAGCAACCTTGACTTTTGGCTTTTTTGCTAGCCCGGCTTTGATTTCGCGGATTTGCGAGAGCTCTTTTTCGAACCCTTTTATATCCTTGAATCCGCGATAGACGCTGGCAAATCGCACATACGCTACTTCGCTCAACTCTGCCAGCCTCTCCATCACCATCTTCCCTACCTTCCGAGATGGAACTTCGGTCTCGCCTATATTGTAGAGTTGCGCCTCTACGTCAGCTATCAAAAGTTCCAATTGTAATGCGCTTACCGGAGTCTTCTCGCAAGCCCGGTAAAGTCCCCTTAGGAGCTTCTGGCGGTCAAACAGCTCGCGGGTCTGGTCATTCTTGATGACAACCAATTGCGGCCGTTCGATACGCTCGTATGTAGTGAAGCGGTGTTGGCAGTGCAGGCAAGCGCGGCGTCGTCGGATCGCTTGGCCTTCACTCACATCCCGGGACTCAATTACCTTGGTGTCATCCTGATGACAGTGGCTGCATCTCATCTCACCACTCCCTGAACTTTACTTTCTTTCATTATCTCTCCTTATTTATCCCTGTTCGAATAGCTTTGTATCGACAGGGGGTGTGTATTATCAATGTACTACACTATAGCACAATGCCCTACATATAGCGTATATGCTTTAGATGATACCCCCATGCATAGCGGTCTTGCAAGAAAAATGTGGTGTAAAAAATGACACAACCTAGTATTATCGATATAGAAAATCTAAGTTAAGGCAGAAATACCTACTCTATATTCTGGTCGTCCTGCTTTTCCTCTTCATCAGCGGGCTTTTCGCCCTCATTGTCTTCTTTCTTGACACGTTTTTTCAGGCGCCGCAGAAAGGACGGCTTGTCTATTTCCTCTTCTTCGTTGGGTGTGCTGGCGAACATCTTTGGTGCGGAATGGTCATCACCGTTATCATCATTACCCATGGTCCATATATTTGGCACGGTCGGTTCGGCATGTAGATCATCTACCGCCTCGTCTTGGTCCTTTTCAACATCCAGATCCATATCTATATCAGACATGGCCTTATCGTCGCTCTTATACGTTGCAGGCTCTCCATCATAGACTTTGCTATTACTTGTGGGGGTAGGTTCTGAGCGATTAGCAAAGTAAGCGGCATCAAAACCGGTAGCCACTACCGTGATAATCATCTCACCCTCTAACTCAGGATTGATGGTAGCACCAAAGATAATGTTAGCGTCTGGGTCGGCTGCGGCAGTAATCGTCTCTGCAGCCGTATTAATCTCGTGCATGCCCATATCGTTACCGCCGATGACGTTAAATAAGATCCCTCTGGCACCATCAATGGAAACCTCTAATAATGGAGATTCAATAGCCTGCTGAGCAGCCTTGACTGCTCGGTCTTCGCCGCTCGCCCGTCCGATGCCCATAAGCGCCGAGCCGGCATTGGCCATCACCGCCTTAACGTCCGCGAAGTCTAAGTTGATAAGCCCATGTACTGTAATTAAATCCGAAATTCCTTGGACTCCCTGTCGCAATACATCGTCCGCTACCTTGAAGGCCTCCAGCAAGGGCGTGTCACGGTCTATGGTCTGCAGCAGCCGATCGTTTGGAATTATGATGAGTGTGTCTACCGCAGAACGCAGGCTTTCAATAGCTCTTTCGGCGTTTTTGCGACGTTTTTCTCCCTCGAAAGCGAACGGTTTTGTTGCGAACCCCACAACAAGCGCTCCGGCGTCTTTGGTAGCTTTGGCCACGATGTGTCCTGCGCCGCTGCCGGTACCTCCACCAGCCCCGATTGTTACGAAAACCATATCGGCGCCTTCAACCGCTCTAGCTATTTCGTCTTTAGATTCCATGGCTGCCCGCTCACCTACGTCAGGATCCGCACCTGCACCTAATCCCCTGGTTGTATCCTGTCCGATGTGGATTTTTGTCTGAGCTTTAGAGAAGTGTAGTGCCTGGGCATCGGCATTGACTACGATAAATTCCACACTCTCAATTCCAGCCTCAATCATTCGGTTCACGGCCGCTCCGCCCGCGCCTCCGACTCCAACGACTTTGATTCTGGCAAACGTTTCTATGGCAGGCGCGACTTGTGGCATATTTTCCCCTATTCCCTCTTATCACTGGCAGTATACCTGAATAAATCTATGAGTTCAAACCACTAGCTTTAGCTACACCGGCAGTGTCCTATTCTCAACAAAATTATACAGCCAGCAAAGTCAATTTTAATCCGAGTACATAATGTGAACGGGGGAAATAAATTCTAATCTAGCGTTTGAAGCGGCGTAGGAGGCCTTCGGCTAGGCCGAAGACGCCACTGCCTTGGGTGGTGGTGCCGTGATAGCCGGGGCCGCCGCTGGCGCCTGGGAAAAGGAGCATATCCAGTAGCATTAGGCCCACGGCCGTGGAATAAGCCGGGTCAGCTACTGTGTCCATGAGCCCGCTGATAGTTTGTAGCTTGCCAGGTCGGGCGGCTAGCTGCAGTTTCTCTTTGGCAAATTCGCTGAGTCCTGGGATTTTAGAGGTGCCACCAGTCAGTACAACGCCGCCGGGTAATTTGCGCGAGCGGCCAATTTTCTTCAGTTCTTTGTCAACGTATTCAAATAATTCCTCTACGCGCGCCTCCGTGATCATTACTATGTCTTCAGCGTCAAAACTATGTTTGCCGGAATCAGTTGCCACGCTCACAGAACCTGTAGGCGCCTTGGCTCCAAAGCCAGCATGCTTGATTTTGACTGCCTCCGCAATATCCAGATCCGTCTTGAGCCCGATTGCTAGGTCATTGGTTATGTTGATACCACCAATTGGCAGCACCGCTACATGTTGGACTTCCCCGTCTTCAATAACTACCAAGTTAGTCGTGCCAGCTCCGATATCCAATAGCAAAGTGCCGGATTCCTTCTGCTGCCGGTTCAATACGGCTTCGGCAGCGGCCAGGCTGGAAACCACATGATGGGCTGGAACCACGCGGGCCTTTTCCAGCGCCATGTTCAAACTGCGCATATTCGGGCTGGAAGCCGTTACGATATGCGTATCCACCTCTAATCGTACCCCGCTCATCCCAACCGGATCCTTAATATTATCCTGTCCATCCAACCGATAGTTTTTAGCAAAAACCTGGATGATTTCGCGATTAGGGGGCATCTGTACAATGGTAGCCGCTTCTTCTACGCGATAGCGATCCTCATCGGTTATCTCGCGGTTCGCGCTACTTATGGCAATTACGCCCTTGGAATTCATGCCCGTAACATGCGAGCCATTGACGTTCACCGTGGCCGTCTGTATCTGGATTCCGGAAACCCGTTCCGCTTCTGTAATTGCCGCGGCAATGGCGTCTACCACATCATCCACATGTACCACCACACCTTTGCGCATCCCGATGTTCGGGGCGCTGCCATGACCGATGATGGAGGGTTTGCTCGCATCGACTTGGTCAACCATTCCGACGACACAACGCACTGTAAACGACCCTATATCTAACCCCACATACAGTGGGTTCTGCTGTTCGCGCATGAGGTCAGTATAGCATAACAACAGCGGTTAGCGGTTAGTTGTAAGCCGTAAGCCAGACAGGTAAATTCTAAGGACTAATCTCTAAACAAATCCCAAAACCTATATTAAGTAAAGGTTTAGAAATTTGGGATTTGAAACATGGGAGGTCGTTTAGGATTTAGTACTTCGGGTTTCGGGTTTTCTTTAGAGAGTGGTGAGGATTTCGAAGCCGTCTTCTGTTACGGCTATGGTGTGTTCGAAGTGGGCGGAGGTGGTGCCGTCGCGGGTTAGGATGGTCCAGCCGTCCTGGGCTATGTAGACTTCATGGCTGCCCAGGGTGGCCATG
>CAZWFS010000010.1:7609-37260 GCA_964633325.1 uncultured Candidatus Saccharibacteria bacterium
GTCTGCAGGCGGAATCCTGTGCCTGGTTTACCAAAGTTCGGGATGTTGGGATCCTCGTGCAAGCTGTCACCTACACCATGCCCAACCAGGTCGCGTACTATGCCGAAGCGTTGTTTATCCAGAATTGCCTGGACTGCTGCCGCTATATCCCCGACCGGCGCATTACCCCTAACTGCTTCTATGCCGGCCATCATCGCCCGTTCTGTCTGCGTAACCAACCTCTCCACGTCACCATCCGCGGTTCCTCCCGCTATCACGCTTATCGCCCCGTCTGTTATAAGCCCATGGTACAGAACTCCAAAATCCAAGCTTACGATATCGCCTTTCTGGATGATGCGATGGACTTTAGGGATACCGTGGACCACCTCATTATTGACCGACACGCAAAGGACGTCCGGAAACCCCTGATATCCTTGGAAGGCTGGCTTACCTCCTAAAGTTTTGAGCTCGCGCGCCGCAACATCTGCTAATTGTTTCGTACTTTGTCCTGGCTCCATCTGCCGCCGTAACCCATCCAGCACCGTAGCGAGCATCTTGCCGCCTTCCCGCATGTAATTTAGTTCTTTATCTGACTTAACTCTCGTAACCATGTGCGAACTATTTTCCTAAGAGTTGTTTTATATCTTGATGGACGGCTTCCACATCCTGCTCGGCATTTATATCATGTACGGGCACTCCGGCCTCTTTGAAATGTGCCAGAATCGGTTTAATAGATTGCTCGTACTCCTCGAACCGTTCGCGTATGGCCTGAGCATGATCATCCGGGCGTCCCCTCTTAAGCAGTCGGCTCTCCACTGCGCTCTCTGATGCCTGCAAGTGAATGACTGCCGTAATCTGCAACTGGCCATGCTTGACCTGGTTAAGCAACCAGTCAGCCTGATTCACAGTACGCGGGAAGCCGTCGAGCAGGAACTCCTGTTCCACGTCCATGATCCTGAATATTTTTTGCACCAACGCAATTATCTCTTGGTCGTCCAGCAGCTTACCGGCCAGCATGTCCTTGCGACGTTCCCCCGAAATCAGCATACGCAAAAACTCTCCGGTGGAGAGCCACGGCAGGCCCAACTCATCGGCCAGCATTCGCCCCTGGAGGCTTTTGCCGCTGCCCGCAACCCCCATCAGTATTATCATGCAAGGCCTCCTTGCCTGATAATACAAATTCGAAATACTAAATTCGAAATACTAAACAAGCTCCAATGCTTCAAATCCCAATTCTCTAAACATTCACCCCCGCTTGAGTTGGGTTTGTTTGGAATTTGGGAATTGGGAATTGGGAATTGTTTAGTATTTAGATATTCGTGCTTAGGATTTATCATTGGCCTAATCGTTCCTTTACTAGCCTGGCTATTAAGGCACCGTCGGCTTGGCCGGCCGTCTGCTGCTTGACCTGGCCGATCACCTGGCCCATGGATTTGACGTCCGTCGCGCCTGTATCTGCGATGACCTTATCAATGACGGCTTTCAATTCTTCTTCGCCCATCTGTTCTGGCAAGTAGGCGTCAATCACAGCCTTTTCCACTAGCTCCGCGTTCCGACGTTCTTCGTCATTACCTTGGGCGTAAAGGTCTGCGCTCTCCTGCCGTTTTTTAGATTCCTTGGCCAGGATTTCGGTAATTTCCGGATCGCTCAAGCCCCCGGTATCCCGCACCCCCTTGGCTACTTCCACATACAAAATCGCGCTTTTCAGTCCGCGCAGCGTAGTAACAAGCGTCTTTTCGCCCGCCAGCATAGCCGTCTTTAAATCCGCATCAATCTTTTCCTTAATCCCCAAAGCCCGCTCCCAGTTTTAGTAATGCAAATTAAAGTGTACCAAACTCCTCCCCATTTATCACAATGGGAAGATGTTTATAAAGCCTCTCTTCATTGCGTACAAAGACCTGATGCCTGCGAGCCTCTCCATTAATATCTATCATCAAATTCTAGCCTGATAAAATTTTTTTCTACCCTCGTAATGAATATATAAGGGCGTAAAACTTCGTAAATTGTCTCCAAATTTTGAGCACTAAACCAATCGGGACTAAATTGAAGCGTATTGGTTGCGCTATCTTCCAGCCGCAACATCCAAAGCCGATACCCGCCCCCCAATAAGAATATTTTCTCTGCTTTTTGCAACGACGTTAGGTCAACTGATTGATTAGAAAAAAGGGTGAGTCGGCTTAATGTCGAGCCGTCATATCGTAATCCAGTGAATCGGCTGGATAAATAAACACCTACAGAAGTCAGCAACAAAGCCACTAAAGTGCCTAGCCAGATGTAGTCTCTGCCGCCAGATAAACTAAAGACTAAATACTGAATACATATCCATATGGGTACGCACATGGCAAAAACAACTAATAAATGTCGCCGCGAGGACCGTATAAGTAATGCTTTACCCGGCTTTAATTCATTGGGGGTCATAACCATGACCTTCTTTAGTTAGTGGCGAGGACTAGCGTTCGCCCAGCTTCATCCGCTTGAGTTTTTGGGCCTTCCGTTCGCGGCGGATGATGGCCTTGCTGCGGCGGTCGCGCTTGCTTATAGGCTTCTCGAAGTATTGGTTGGCCTTAACGACATAAATCACGCCGGACTGCTGCACCTTGCGCGTAAAGCGCCTTAGCAGATTCTCCAACGACTCCTTAGAATCCTTACGGGTTACTTGTATCATAGAGGTAGATAATACCCCAACAGAGGCACTTTTACAAGCACCCCTGTTTTGATAATCCCTTTAATCAGTTTCACCGCCCCGCTTCGCTAGGGCGTCGACATACTTTCTTGTGTTGACAAGCAAGTAAGCAAAGAAGCAACAGGCAGTCGAAAACACTGATGACTGTCATACCAGGACAGGCCGCGCCAAAACAATGACAAGCATCCCGCCCAATAAAGGCAAGGAGGGGCGGGCAGAGTTTTGGCTTAACTCGGCCTGACCTGATGTCAGCCAACCGGTTTTCTCGAGCCTGGTTAGAACCATGGGATGCTTATTATTAATATATTCAGCTACAAATAACACTTATGAGGCAGCGGCTACCAGCTTTTGGAAGTTTTTATAGCTGGGAGGTTTCTGACCAATCAACTTCGCAATATGCTCCACAAGAGTGTAATCGTTCCGAGCATTCATCCCATATCCGGTGTATGCAGTATAGCCCCTCTTCTGAGCGAGCTCCACCTCAGTAATGAACAGTTGCGGGCGCAGGTCGATATATATGAGGTCAGAGGAGTCATACTTATCAAGGAATAAGGTTAAGGCCTGCATGTTGTCGGTGCCCTCTTTGCCAGCTGCATTTATAAGTACTACCCGTGTGGGTAAGATGGGCACCTTTTCAAGTGAGTCATAGTAAGCGTTATTAGCGATAAGCTCCCCTAGTAGGAGCTGTTTATCCGCACGGTCTATCAGGATGAGGTTTAGCGGGCTATACCTGGCTAGTTCGCGGGCAATGGGCTCGCCTACACCGCCTACTCCTAAAAGAATATAAGAGTATTTTGGAATATCTGTTATTACGGTCTCTAGCCAACTGACGAATGACGGAGCGTTGAGGTTTAATGCTATAAGATTGTTCGACTTATCCTTAACCAAGGTGTCGACATTAGGCAGAACCCCGCCAACTAATTTCATTACTACAGGGTTACTTTTGTGTGGTTGAGTCTGATTGATGGCCACGATTCGCGGCTCGTGCGCCGCCAGATTATACAGCTCAGCCAGAGCCTCATTATCGCCTGCCTTTATATCTATCGGGATGTATAGAAAGTCCTGCCATAGCTGGTTCATGTAAACCCGGCTAGTGGATCTGTCCCAGTCAGCACTGGTCTTATGGGCAAGATAAAGACAAACGTATTTATCCGGCTGTTCACCAAGGAAATCTCCCAATTCCCGCAAAGAATTACAGATACGTATTTTAGGTTGCATATGCTAATAATAGCATCGCGTATACAATCTTCACCTTAACGCTGCATACAAGGTATTTAGAAACTCCCAGAGCTATTGTAAACATCCCTAACTTAGCAAAATCATGCCCTTCCAGGGCATTCCATGGTCTTGTGGCAGGCTCTGGAAGCTCCTGATGAGTGAATGCTCAAAACCACAATAATCAGCGAGGGGATGTCTGAGACCTGCCCGGCTTAAGTCAATAAAGGCAGGTTGAGTTCCCCGAGCATTGTGGGCTTTGACGATGAAGTCATAAAGAGCTGGAATGCCTGTGGGCTTTTGCCCTACTTTTGCCCATCCAAAAGTAGGAATACATTTGCTACTTTGGTAAAGAACCTTAGGCTTGCCTAGTAGTGAGTTTTCGAGACCATCTCGGCCAAGTGGCCGGGATGATTGGTCCGCCTTTGGCGTACTGCTCGAAAGTCTACTACTAGGCTTGTTGCTTCCGCTGGTTGATGCGTTGTGCCTTTAACACTATGCTTTGGAGTTCCTTGAAGATAGCAAAATGCTTGTTCGTGTGATAAATCTTAGTGTTGCCTTGCTTCTCTGAAATCAAGAATCCGATTTTTTCTAGCCGCTTCAGTTCGCGTTGGATGTTGCCGGCGTCTTCCTTTATAAGCTTGGCCAGACCCCTGACGTGCGTCTTGAAATCTGGATATTTAGCATATACCACGATTATCTTGCGCCGCACCCGGGATGTTATAAAAACGTCTAGCACCGACTATCCTCCGCCTAAACACAGCATAAGCTTTTATTGTTATAAGGACAACGCTTAGTATAACCATCCAACCCTACCATTTCAACCCATTTTTCTAATGAATCCTTATAATAGGCGTATGTCCCATTATGAAATCTTAGCTCGGCTCCAAAGTTATCACGGGTCAGAATTCCTTACTTACAGCAGTGATGAGCAAGTGAAAGTCGGTACCATTGTGGCCGTATCCGTCCGCAACAAATCGGCTCTAGGCATCGTCATGCGCAAGGTACCGAAGCCGTCATTTGCAACGAAACCGATTGACAAGGTGGTGATTAGCGAGGCCCTGCCAGCTGAAGTCATGAAGCTGATGGACTGGCTGATGGAATATTATCCCGCGCCGCTAGGTACCTTTACCCAGCAGTTCCTGCCAGGCTCGCTGCAACAAACTAGCCGCAGCAGGATAGAGGACGAACCCTCGGCATCCCAGTTAAAAATCGCCCCTACGCTGACCACTGAACAAACCAAAACCTTAAACAAGATTAAAAAGAGCAGTCATACGACATTCTTATTGCACGGCGATACGGGTACAGGCAAAACTCGTGTGTATTTAGAGTTAGCTAAAGACGTGTTGGCTGCCAAGCGTTCCGTATTAGTGCTGACGCCGGAAATCGGTCTCACCCCGCAACTGGTAACAGATTTTCAGGGTCACTTCGGAAATCGCCAAGTCATACTTTTGCACTCAAATCTTACGCCACGCGACCGGCGGGAGTCATGGCTCCGCATAATTCAAGCTAATGAGCCTCTGGTCGTCATTGGGCCACGTTCGGCTCTGTTTAGCCCGCTCACGAATCTGGGTCTGATAGTAGTGGACGAATTCCACGAGAATGCTTATAAGCAAGAGTCCGCGCCTTACTACCAGGCAGTACGGGTGGCCGCCCAAGCGGCGCGAATACATAATGCCAAGTTAATCCTTGGTTCGGCCACGCCCACCGTGCAAGATTATTTCGTCGCAGAAGCCAAAGGCCTACCTATCTTAAGGATGAAGGAAATTGCCAGCCAGGAAATGCCTGCCGAACGCACGGTGGAGATAATCGACCATCGCGACAAGAATAATTTCCAGCGCAACCCTCACCTGTCTAACCGCCTGCTTGAGGCCATCGGGCAATCCTTGGATCGCAAGGAACAAGCTTTGATATTCCTCAACCGACGTGGCACCGCCAGACTGGTCCTATGCCACGAATGCGGCTGGCAGGCCCTTTGCCCGCACTGCGCCATTCCCCTCACCTACCATGGCGACCATCACCGCCTGCAATGCCACACCTGCGGCTACCACGAGCGCGCCTCATCCAGCTGTCCGGCCTGCGGCAGCGCCAACATCATATTCAGAAGCGTCGGCACCAAGGCTATTGTGGAGGCATTGGCCAGCCACTTTCGACATGCCCGCATCCAGCGGTTTGATACCGACAGCAACAAGGCCGACCGCCTGGAACAGCATTTTGAAGAGGTCCGTTCCGGCGACATAGACATCCTGGTAGGCACCCAGATGGTCAGCAAAGGCCTGGACTTGCCCAGACTAGGTCTGGTCGGCGTGGTAGCGGCCGATTCCAGCCTGTATTTTCCAGATTATACTGCCGAGGAACGAACCTTTCAGCTGCTGTACCAAGTCATCGGCCGCGTCGGACGTGGCCACTTGCGCGGCGTCGCCATAATCCAGTCCTATACGCCCGACAACCCCACCCTGAAGTCCGTAGTAGAGCGTGATTGGCAGGGTTTTTATAAGTATCAGCTGGAGCAACGCCGAACATATCTATTCCCACCTTTCTGCCATCTCCTTAAACTTAGTTGCGCTAGGGCCAGCGACAAATCAGCGCACGAAGCCGCCGACAAGCTAGCGTCCGAATTGCGCAAACAGCCAAACCACATTGCCGTAATCGGCCCCAGCCCCAGCTTCTATGAAAAAATAGCCAGCAAATACCGCTGGCAGTTGATAATCAAGTCCAAGGACCGCTCCGAACTACTAAAAATCATCCCAGCCCTCCCCAGCGGATGGACATATGATTTAGATCCAATAAATCTTCTTTAAACTGCATCCTTCGGCGCCCGCTTCACAGGGCTATCCCAACTTACGTTCTTGTCGACACAAGAAAGTAAGGCGCATTAGCCAGCTTTAGCGGGCGGCGAAACTTGCAGCCAACTGTTCACTGTTAGCTGTTGACTGTATACTGTTATCCAATGACAAAAGACAGCATTATTACGCTGCCTCATGAACATTTGCGGCAGCGGTCTAAAAAAGTCGGCTTTATTACTCCGGAGATCAAGCAGCTCTGCCAGTATATGATAGAGGCTTCCATTGATTGGGAAAATTCGCGTCAGCACGAGATCGCTGTGGGGTTGGCCGCTGTGCAGGTGGACCGGCTCATCAAAGTAGTCATAGTACGCGAGGATTTCCAGAACCACAGCAATAAAAAGTTCCAGGTTTTCATCAACCCGGAAATCCTGAAATATGAGGGCGAAATAGAGGAAGACCACGAAGGCTGCCTGAGTGTCCCAACTATTTACGGCCTAGTCCCGCGGCACAATAAGATCCGCGTAAAAGCCCAAGGGTTGGATGGCAAGGAGTTCCGCGTCAGGACCGAAGGTTTCGTTGCCCGCTTGCTTCAGCACGAGGTAGACCACCTGAACGGCAAATTGTTCATCGACCACATCAAAGATAAGCCCAAGGCCTTTTTCCGACTAGACCCCAGCGGCAAGGAGCTAACCCCCCTAGATTATGAAAAAGAAGTCAGAACCAATAGTATTCTTTGGTAGTGGGCCTGTCGCCGCCAAATCCCTGGAGCTTTTGCACCAGGATTTTGATGTGGAGGCAGTGATAACCAAACCTAAGCCAGTTAAACACCGCGGTTACTTCCCCGTTCCTGCCCTGGCCGAAAAATCAGGACTCCAAACTTACTACGCCAGTTCCCAGCAGGAGCTATCCGACCTCTTCAAGGGCCAACCCTTTAAGAGCCGCGTTGGAGTTGTTATAGATCATGGCATTATCATCCCCAAGGACATCATAGATTATTTTCCGCTCGGAATAGTGAATAGCCACTTTTCACTGTTGCCTAAATGGCGGGGAGCTGATCCCATTACATTCGCAATCCTTAATGGTGATGAACGTACCGGTGTCAGCCTGATGCTGATCGTGGAGAAATTAGACGAGGGGCCGTTGCTGGCCCAAAGCGACCTCGAGTTACCATCCCGCATAACCACCCCCGAACTTACCGATACACTTATCGAACTGAGTCATGCGGCGCTCGTCGAAATCTTACCCAAATATATGGCGGGCCAGGTACAACCCTACCCGCAGGATATAGAGGCACCAGCAACCTATTCCCGCAAACTGACCAAGCAAGACGGCAAAATAGACTGGAACAAGCCCGCCCAACAGATTGAACGGGAGATCCGTGCCTTCTTGGGATGGCCCAGCAGCTATGCCGTCCTGAACGGCAAAGACGTAAAAATCCTGGACGCCGAAGTAGCAAAGTATGATTCGAAAAGCCCTGGGCTCGTATGTAATGTAGCTGGGGAGCTACACGTAGAATGCGGCCAGGATTCGCTAAAGATTAATAAGCTCCAAGTAGCCGGCAAGAAGCCGATTTCCGGAGCAGAATTTATTAGAGGCTATTTGAGACTAAGTGCCTGAATGCTGGTGTAGACACCAGTAATTCGCACAAGTTGAACCCCTGTTTTGCTCCCGCACCCTCATCCTGTGTTATGGCGTTTAGAACTTCTTGAATAAGTTCCTCCCTGGCCGGTAGAACGAGTGTTGTTGTTCGGCCTCCGTCTGTTTCCTGCCTCAACCTCATGAGATGCCGCTGAGAATAATTCTTACCCCATGGTCCTGGAGCATCACAAACTTCGATATGGTGGTACGTCCCATCAGCACCCGGAAAGATAGCATGGGCCTTTGGCATTAGCCACGGATCAGGTTCTTTTGATGGTTGATTATCCATATATCGTTAATAATCTTCTAGGCGGCGGCTGGGGGTTGGTCGGCCTGCTGTTGGGATGCAGCCAAGATTTGAGGAGCTTGGTTTTTTATCTCACCCTTAAGTTTTTCCAGCTCGTCGGCCACTACCTTTTTATAGTCTGGGAAGTTGGTTTCCAGCCATTTGAGGGCGCCGGCCTCGTCGTTGTTGTTGATGAAGCTTTCGAATTCGTCCAATTGTTCGTTGGTCATCTGTTCGGCCAGCTTCATGCCCACCCGCATCTCCAGCGTCTCGTAGATGTGCGTCAACATCTTATTCTTTTCATCGGCTGGTAAAGCACCCAGCCCCAGTTCCTTCAGCAAATTATCATCTAGTTTAAACATCGGGATTTTTCCTCTTACAACGGTTTTATTTTAACACTAAATATCAAAACTTGGCTTGCATCTTAAAGCGGTCCTCGAAGAACTTCTGAACCTCAGGCGCCAAGTTGGCTTCACCACCATGGGCAAAGCGTAACTCACCGGTAGCCGGGTCTTCATACTTGGCGACACCTTGGATATAGTCTTTACCGAATTTATTCACAGCGTCATGATGCGCGGCTGCGTACTGAGCAGAATCCTGGCCTGGAAACAAATCTTGAATCTCTTGGGTAGGACCATGGTCGTCTTCAATATTAAACTTCGGGGCTGTAGCTGGTGCTTCTATTTCGTCCTGTGACGGTGTTGGGCTACTATCCTCACCACCCCCCCAGATGTATTGGCCTAATAACAAGAACGCACCGCTACCGAAGACTGCTCCAAGCAGACGCATCCTATTGCGCCTATATCGTTGCTCCGCATCAGAAGCCTGATTTGTATTTATATTAAGATGGTTTTTTAGACGGCTCTTCGCTCTCTTAAACCGTTGCCGGGGTGTCAGTGGCCTGTCAAGGTTAGCTTGAATATCATCGTTTAGTTGTTTTACTTCGCCTTTTTCCCAGCCAAAAGTTTCAGCTCTATCTAGAATTGTGTTTATCTGTTCAATTAGTTCAGCCTCTTTGGCGTCATCATCGCGATTCAGTGCCTTACGTGCTTGGTAGGTCAGTTCTGCTAACTTAGCTGCGATTTTACCGTGATCTTGGAAGTCTGCTTCCGTTAACTCGGGCGATTTATCTTTACCACCTTTGTCTAAGTCTACGGGCAATTTATTTTGGACTGCCGTTAGGTCGCTGGGGTCTGGTGTCGCCCCGAACAGATCTACTCCGAAGCGGTTTTTGAAGTTTTTCTCCTCAAGTGTTATCCGATCTTTTGGCCATCCTGCTAACTCAGACAGCTCTAGGGTTGCATCTTTGGCAATTGTTAACATTTCGAGGGCTAACCCCATATCATTCGCTTCTACGGCTTTATCGAATTCAATTTTTGCTTCATAAAGCCTTTCGTGGGCGTTGCCTATAAACTCTATCCTGTGGCTTACTTCTTTAGGCGTGCCTTTTGCTGCCCGTACTCCTTCGATATCAAAATCTTGGCTGGAATTTGTGGTATTCAGGAGTTTAGTGTATTGATCTTCTGTCCATGCGTCGCCCCAGATATCCTTGACCTTAGCAACTGCCGCTAGACCTTTATCATAGGCTGCATAAAAAGCTGGCCAATCTTTGTCCCTGTAGGCTTCCCTGGCTGCAATAATAGCTGCTTTCCGTTCCTGTTCGTTAGCCTCGTGCTGCTTTTCTTTCTCAGCCCTAGCCTCGGGAGTTAGCTCCACTAGTGCTGCATTTGGCTGCATGTTTAGGTACAAATCTTCGCCCTTTTGTACACGGCTAAATTCTGACGCCGTGAACACTCCGGCTTCGAGGATCAGTCTTTGTCGTTCACCGTCTTCTTTTTTTACCTTGTCTTGATCGTGGATTTCTCGTGCTCGTTTATGGTCAGCTGAAGCTATTCGTCCTTCGATTATGAGTCTGTCGACTTCAGCGTCTCGCCTATCAGAGTCAGCTTCACGCATATCCATGATAAGTTTGGCTTGGCAGAGTTCAAAACCTTGACTTAGCAGGATGCTTAAATCGTCCTGGTACTCGTGGACAGAAGCTTCGCGGTCCTGCCTGCTTGCTCCATATTTAGGATCGGATAGCATCTTTACAAGCTTTCCCTTGATTGGCTGATCCGGAGAAGCAATTTCTTTACCAGATGCGGGTTCTACATAAGTACGATGTCGGGAACCGTATATTTCTAGCTCGGCTCTGTCATTTAGGGCTTGTACTTCAGGGCTTGTGGCGCGTTCGTGGATTGCTGCGGCCTTCGCTTCTTGGGCTGCCTTCGCAGCTTCTTCAGCCTTTCGGTCATTTCTTTCTGCGTGTCTTTCCAGTAACCGGTCTTTTAAAGCTTGCGTTTTAGCTATACCTTCGGCTATTTTCGCTTCTTCAGCCCGCTTAGCCATCCGCTCGGCTTGTCGTGCTGCTACAGCTGCTCCTCTTTTTTCTCTGCTTGTAGATTCTACTTCTTCACTGGGGCGGCTTGCTAAATTAGAATTAGCTTCTGCTGCTTGCACAGCTGGTTCGGGTGGTTGCGAAGCTTCCCCTCTATCCTGGTCAAATACTTGTTGCTGCTGGTTAGCAATAGCCTCATTTTCGGGCCTGTTAGCCCCTACTTGGGTTAAATCCTCTGCGTTTTCACGTTCTCGGATTAATACATTTGGACCTGTCATAATCTTGGAATCCTTTCAATGGAATTATTTTATTGTTTGTTTATGAATGATTACATTTAAGCATAAAGATGATTAAATAGCAAGTACTTTTTATAAAATCATATAAGAACATATTCTGCTGCCGAAATGTTTCAGATAAGGAAAGCAACCGCCAAGAAGGCCAGCACAAATCCAGCACCCCAGGCGCCGTTCCGAGCGGCTTGGCGGTACAGGGGTGGGATTGAGGTCTGTGGGCTGTGCGATTTCTTAGGGCGTTGGGCTGCTTGCGCTCGTGCCAGTACCGGACCGAGTGGCGGGGGAGCCGCTGGAATAGTGGATGCCGCACCGCCGTGCTGTCCCGACGAGCTATAAGCCCCCCGACTGGGGTCGTCTTTGATCTCGTGGCTTCGTTCGTAGAGACCCTCCAGGGCTATGTTACTATCAGCTGCGGCTTCTATCTGCTCCAATTGCAATGCGGCTTCTGGCCTAGCCAGGAATCTTTCGGGATGAAGAATCTTTTCTATCGGCTCCTTATTCCTAACCAAGCGCTCAATTTTCTCAACTGTCATTTTTTCCAGCTTTGCCGGTTCCGGAAGAGACGTCCTTTCTGGTGTCCCCGCGGATTGATTTGGCTTTGATTCATGCCGCGAGGGGTTATTTAGGTAGACTGTCTTTTCCCCGCCGTGTTGAGTGTTGTCAGTAATCCGATCAGCAGCTTGGCTAGCCTCTTGCCTTTTGCTTCTAGCCTCTGTTTTGGAGCTATGTTCAAAAGCCCTGCGCCAGATTTCTGTCTGTTGGTTGACTTCCTGCTGGCGGGCGGCTGCTTGCTCCAGCTTCTCGATCCGGTTCTGGTCACTAGCAGTTTCTTGTTTAAGGCCGGATACCTTGGCGTCTATCTTACGATCAGCACGCGCTAGTTTGCGGTCGGCTTTCTTACGTCCGTGATGTTCCAGTTCAAGACCTACAACACCTACGGCCGCTAGTCCGCGGGCCTTACGATCACGCGCATTGATGTTATAAATGTTTTCTGGCATTGAGGCTTGGCGCTCATAAACGATACGCTCTATCGGAACCAGGCCGGAAGAGGCAACGCTACGACGTTCCGGAGCCGCTACGGGGTTCGTCGTTTTTTCCCTTTCAGACTCCGGCTCGACGTCTGCTGGTAATTTTTCTGTTTTGGGCGTTTTTTCTTTTTTTCCGGTTTCGGCTATTGCAGGGTCTAGTTTTTCAGTCTTTTTAGCTTTTTTAGCCGATGGTTTTTTTATTTTATCAAGCGTGATATCTAATTCGGATGTTTTAGGTGGTGGGGATTCCGCTGCGAGAGGTTCTGGGATAGGCAGCCCCGCTTGCTCGGCTACGGCGTTTTCGGTTTCGAGATTTTCCGGTATAGGCTCTTTTTCTACATATTTGGGGAAAATTGTACGAAACGGATGTTTTAAACGCTCGAACAGATTACTGCCCTCCCCTGTTTGGCGTTCCGCCCCACCACCCATAATGCGGTGCAGGGCAGCGACAAAATTCTCGCGGCGCTTGGACCTACGCTTAGGCTTATTTGAAGCAGCCGTCTCTATCCCGTCGTCCTCTTCAGGCTCGTGATTAGACTCTTTTTCCATAACAGACAACTATTATACAATACTAACCGTTCTAGTGCTAATCTGTTATCCCAAAGCTGAGGACTTGCGTACTTGAGTGCGGTTTGGGATGAAAACTGAGCACCGAAGCGGAGCGTACTTTAAGGTACGTGAGCATCGGAGCACAAGCTTTCGCCTAAAATGTGCCAAGTACGCAAGTCCCTTAAAGGGTTCTAGCGACGGCTTGGCGGGTAAACACTTCTATATGATCGCCTTCTTGTAATTCCACCTTAGACACAGTCTTAAAACTAAGCCCACACATATCACCTTCGAACACTTCCTTTGTATCTTGGGGGCCGCGCTTGAGGTTAGTAATCTCTACCTCGGCCAAAATCTCTTTATCGCGGATAACGCGGGCAGTGGCAGGCACGGTCAGCTTGCCCTTGGTTACTTCTCCGCCGCAAATTACCTCTGTCTTGGTGGTCTTGAAGATACCCTTGACATCTAGGCGTCCTAATTCTGTTTCTACAACTTCCGGAGCCAGTAACTTTGTGAGCTCGCCCCGAGCGTCATCGATGAGTTCATATATAACTTTGAATATCCGTACAGGTACACGGTCTCGGTTGGCCAGTTGCTTCACATTGGGAGGAATAGTGACATGAAACCCGTAAATTATGGCACCCGAGGTAGCCGCCAAGTGGATATCGGTCTCATTGACCGCACCCACGTCCTGGCCAACAATCCTTACGGCGACTTCTTCACCATTAAGGGATTTTAAGCTATCGGCGACGGATGTCATGGAGCCGCGGACATCGGCCTTTATAAGCACATTCAGTTCACTGAGCTTGTTAGTCCGGTTAATCAGGCTGATGAGCTCACTGCCACTTAGGTCCAGCCCCCCAGAACCAGCCTCGCGCTTGCGAAACATTTCCGCGGCTTGCAGGCGGGCGCTTTTTTCATCTTTGGCTACGTTGAACTCATCGCCGAATTCAGGCAAATTCTTAAATCCAGTAATAAGTACAGGAGTAGAGGGTCCGGCGCTAAGTAATCGTTTGCCGCCTGGCGCTTCCAGGTTTCGGATACGGGCGTAGGTAGAGCCAGCCACCACCGTATCCGTGGATTTAAGCGTGCCTGCTTCTATCAAAGCTATGGCTACAGGCCCGCGACCTTGCTCCATGTGAGATTCAATAATCAAACCCTTGGCTGGTACGTTTACTTCGGCCTTAAGTTCTTCTACGTCAGCAACCAGCAGTATCATATCTAGTAGCTCAGGAATGCCCTTCTTGGTCTTGGCTGAGACCTCCACTACCACCGTGTCCCCACCCCATTCTTCTATTAACAGTTCCTGTTCAGACAGTTGCTGCTTGATGCGATTGACGTCGGCACCTTCTTTGTCAATCTTATTGATAGCCACTACTATCTTTACGCCGGCCTGTCGGGCAAAACGAATTGCCTCGATTGTCTGCGGTTTGACGCCATCATCGGCCGCCACCACTATAATAACTAAGTCAGTTAGCTGGGCGCCGTGTTCCCGAAGTGCCGCGAACGCCTCATGTCCTGGTGTATCCAAAAAAGTGATAGCGCGGTCATTGTGTGTAACCTGATAAGCGGCAATGTGCTGGGTAATACCGCCAGCCTCCCCCTTGACTACTTCCTCACCCCTAATTGCATCTAGCAGTGAAGTTTTGCCGTGATCAACATGGCCCATGACAGCTACCACTGGAGGCCGGGGTTCACCGGAAACGTTCTTGTCCGCACGCTTAGTGACAGGTGCCTCTGCGCTCTTTTTAGCCAGTTCGACATCCTCAAGCCCCAGCTCGCCTATAATTATTTGGGCAGTATCAAAATCAATGCGCTCATTTACGGTCGCCATGACACCGTTCTTCATGAGTTCGGTAATCAATTGCGTTACAGGCAACTCCAGCTGTTCGGCAAGTGTACCGACGGTTATTGGATCTTCGATTTCAATGGTTCTGGCCATAATGTCGGTACTCCTTTCCTAGAGTTAAACTGTTACATTATCGTGTCCGCGAAAAGGTTTTCTCAAAATAGTGCAGTTTGGTTGAAAACCGAGCACCGGGATCCCCGCCGAGAGAGGATACTCGGTGGGGTTAAGCTGCGCAGCACAGCCGTACTTTAAGGTACGGTGAGCAGCGTAGCGGAGATTTTTAGCCGAAATGTGCATTTTGAGGAAGCCTCTTACTTAGCATCCTTAAGCGATAGAGCGATTTTTCGTGCCTCGGTGTCTACATCGATTACTTTGAACTGTTTCTTCTCATTCAAGCGGAATATCTTCTCTGGATCGACGCTGTCATCATTGCTCATTTCAGATACATGCACCAACGCTTCTACGGCGGAGCTAAGCTGAACAAAGGCGCCAAACGGGGTTATACGCGTAACTTTGCCTTCTACTACGTCGCCTTTTTTAAAAGCTTTGACTTCTTTTGCCCAGGGGTCTTCTGTCATCTGCTTTAGGCTTAAGGAGAGGCGGTCTTTGTCGATTGCGATAATCTTGGCCTTGATGTTTTCCCCGTTTTTAACGTAATCACGCGGATCTTCTACCCGTTCCCAAGATATTTCCGAGATGTGCACAAGGCCTTCAATTCCAGCGACATTCACAAACGCACCGAAGTCAATCACACCGGTAACGACACCCTCAACTTCATCGCCCACCTTGAGTTCGGCAAACCGGGCCTGCATGTCGTCTTTGACGGCTTCCTTTTCTGAGAAAATCAGCTTGTTATCCTTGCGTGAAACGTCCAATATGCGAACGCGGATTGGCTGTCCAGCAAGCGCGTTCAGCTTTTGCAGTATTTCATCCTTGTCAGCCCCGGAAACACGCGGGTAATGTCCGGCTGCCAACTGGCTGACTGGCAGGAATCCCCGGATGCCTTCCAGCTCCACAAGCAAGCCGCCACGATTAGCGTCATATGGAGATACTTCTATAATTTCCTGATCTTCAAACATACGCTGCAGTTCGTCCCAGCCCCGATCTTTGACAGCCCGTTTCATACTTAGCAAGGCATAGCCCTCGTCCATTTCAGGATCGACTACGCTAGTTACCACGCTCTCGCCCTCGTTGAGCTCCTGGCCATGTCCGATCTCGCGGCGCAAGACCACGCCAACTCCGTTGGGACCTAGATCCACCCATACCTCGTGCTTTTTAACCGAGGTAATCAAACCCTCTACGACATCACCGACTTTGAGCTGTTTTACATCGCTACCAGTCAGTAAATCATCCATTGTTATGTTACTATTATCTGCCACTAAACTTTTCCAACCTTCCTATAGTATTTCCGACAAGAACCGTCTTTTTGACATAGCCCAAAAGCAGCCCTTGTTAGATTAGCTAAAGTATATCTGTTCGACCTCAAGAAGTCAAAATGGGCATACGTTTTCCGTTTTCACTTCACCTTTTTCCATGCGTTTACCCTTAGCCATTTTCCATGGAAAACAGAAAACGGATAATGCAAAGTGAACAGTAAATGGTTCATGGTAAACTGCCTACATGTATTTGGCCGTGGACATTGGGGGGACTAAAACGTTGCTTGCTTGTTCTGATGAGGGCGGAGAAATTCAGCAACAAATCAAATTTCCCACCTCCCAAAATTATCAAGATTTCTTGAAAACTTTGGCAGAAAATGTCGCAAACTTATCAACAAAAGATTTTGTGATGGCAGCTGTGGCTGTACCAGGACGACTTGACCGCATGCGGGGGGTTAGCCTAGCCTTTGGCAATTTGCCCTGGCATGAAGTTCCAGTTCAGGGGGATATACAGGAAGTCTTAGGCTGTCCCGTACACATTGAAAACGATGCAAATTTAGCTGGACTATCTGAGGCAGCCCACATTAAAGATAGGTATAGAAAGGTGCTTTACATAACAATAAGTACGGGTATTGGAGGGGGTTATATAATTGACGGAAAGATCGATCCCGATACCGTGGATGCTGAAGTTGGCCATATGCTTTTTGAGCACGAGGGGCAGCTCATGATATGGGAAAAGTTCGCGTCAGGTAAAGCCATCGTCGAAGCCTACGGCATGCGGGCTAGTGAAATTAAAGATTCGGCAATATGGCAAAAAATCTCCAGGAATCTGGCCTTGGGTATCATTAATGTATCGGCTGTACTTACACCAGATGTAATTGTACTGGGTGGTGGAGTTGGAAGTCATTATGATAAGTTTGGACAAGCACTCGACCAAATTCTTAAAGAGATTAGTCCGGGAATGGTGTCTATCCCACCAATATTACCCGCTAAACGGCCGGAAGAGGCAGTTATTTATGGCTGCTATGAATTAATAAGGAGTCTAGATGAAGCACCTGCTGCGTAGGCTGCAGACTGACTTCCCCCAGTTGAGCTTTAAGGCTGGCGATCAATCCTGCTGGTCGCCCCAAACAAACCAGATAATATATACCGTTGAGAGTAGTGATGATATTGAAGGCGGCTGGGCTTTATTGCATGAAGTGGGTCATGCTTTGCTAGGCCACAAGACTTATGCGTCGGATTTTGAACTATTACGTCTGGAAGTTGCTGCATGGGATTCTGCCCAACAAGTAGCCACGAAGTACGGACATCATATTGACGACGACCACATCCAGGACTGCCTGGACACCTACCGCGACTGGCTGCATCGCCGATGCACCTGCCCCACCTGCGGTAACAAAAGCCTGCAAGAAAACCCCCGTCAATATTCCTGCTTCAACTGCGGAACTAAGTGGCAAGTCAGCGCTTCCCTGTTCTGCCGCCCATATCGCATGCTAAAGCATGCAAATCCAAAACCCGAAGCACTAAATACTAAACAAATTCCAAGCTTACAATAATAAGATTCAAGACTAGAGCTCTAATGTAATATTTATTCACCTTGAGTGACTACTCGAACGCCTGGCATGAATCCATCGGTATTAAAACCACAGGTACCGTCCGGTTGAATACCCGCACAACGACGTTTGATAATTCGGGCATGGCCGGTGGTAGCATCAACGGCAAACTGTTCGGTAATTATGCGATTATTTACCCTGTCTACCTTGTCGTCAACATGCTCTTCAATAGCCGTACAAGGCACTCTATCGGCCGTTGTTCCGCCACTTTCGTCAGCACTCTCTGGAGTCGACATAAAACACTCCTGGGGGTATAAAGCAAGCAATTCAGTTCTTAAAGTGGGTGGCTGAGGACTTTCGCGTATCTCCCTCTCTGCTGGTCCGAATTCTTGTGAATGTTCTACCATGCTTAACTCCTAATTACTCTCGTCATTATAGTTCTCTTGTAAAAAATAAATGTGAAAAGGTGTGTCTTATTGCGGCTATAGCGCTTTGTACTTTGGTGATAGGTGCGTTTTCTCTATGAGAAACGGACTGAGCTGTACGGATATGTACTGCTCAGGAGTATCGCAGGAGAAAACCGTGCATGGCACTAAAGAACTAAACCCCTTATTCCGCCTTGGGCGGATTCAGGGGTTTAGTGGTACAGAGTGCGTTATACACTTTTCTTGGTGCGACGACTAATGCGACCGCCGCGGGCGCCGGCTATGCGAGCCAGGTCACGGTTGGCGTAAAAACCGCCGGTTCGGCCCTTTTTGCCACCCATAGCACCGATCTTTGCGTAAAAATCAGCACCATATTTATTTTTGTTGGTTGATGCGGCAGCTTTGCCGCCTAGCTTTGTTCCAGCCATGTGAGGCCTCCCTTGATTAGTTACTCCTCGAGTGAATAAAAAAGGCTTCCCAGCAATCGCCGGAAAACCCTCTATATTCTTTCGAATAAGCTAATGCTATCACATGATGTTGCTAATGTCAATAAGATGCTGTCGATGAAGCTATCGTTGTCCGCTAAGTGCAGATAAACCTTTTTGTTCTTGATGTATATTGACGTATTTTTGGCAAGAGATTGGGGTTATGCGTGTCAGCTCCTTGGTGCCGTCGTGGGTTTTTTCTATGCTGCACTGCATGGGGGTGATGGTCAGTTGCAGATTCGTGGCATTACTGGCGGTTGCCGCTGCGTCAATCCTTACTATGCTTAATAACAGATAGGTAGGTGCAACCAGATACCTAACTGCGCGCATCAGTTGGCCACCGCCGTCAGAGTCAGGTTGATGCTGTAGGAGCCAGGATTCTGACCAGCCGGTACACGCTGGGACGCGCCAACATCCGTAAGTTCCCAGTAACAACCCGTAGTCGCGGAGGCTGAAGCGCTCATCAGCGTAATGGCATTCACGAGACCTTCTACAAAGGCTGCTGACGCCCCCTTGCTGACACCAGTGGTATTACACATAGATACCGCCCGCCCGGCAATTGTTCCGACTGAAGGGTCTAGGGTCATCTGGCCTCCGTAGACATCACTATCCAGACCGGCCGAACATCCAGCCGGCGAGCCGGCACTGTCATTAAAATCATACTGAGGTGTGCCAGCCGACCACAAGGCGGTACTGCCGCCCGTAGCAGCGATGGTGAGATTCCAGCCGGGGGTATCTGTCGTATTCTTTAGGCGAATTCGTTGGGTGCTTGTGCCAAGCGTCGCCGTGGCTGCATTACAGGCGAAAACCGATACTAATGCGCTAAAACCGAACGAGGGCGACGCCACGGAATTACCGCTTGCGTCGACGATATCGGCTGCCAGTGTGGCTGCAGGCGACGTGACTAGTTCCGGATAGACTGTATAGGTAGTGAGCGCCGATCCGTCATTCTTGACCACCCGCAAGCAATAGTTGGTACTGGCATCGGCACCGTTGCCTACTAATGCAACGTCCCAAATGCCATCCTGGCCTGCCGTTACGTTACTGAGCGTACTGAAGGGGCTGGCCTCGTAATAAGCTTGATTGATTACCGTATGCCCCGAGTGTGTGGGGTCGGTCGCACCGCTACTAAGAGCCGCGCCACTGGCCGGAGTCGGATTATTGTAAAAGGCTATCAAGCTACCAGCGGTAACATCGTTATACGTCAGTCCGTTACAGGTGGCTCCCTTGGCAGCGAACTGCAGCTTGAATTGCTCAGAACCTGTTAATAAAGTCGCGGTAGTTACGTGGAGCAAAAAACGCAGACGGATACGGTCCTTCGGGGCGTACAGGGTTGGCACCGTGTTCTGATTTGCCAACGGCGTACCTACGGATAACGAATCGGCATTGTCATACCAGCGGTAGGCGGCCTGTTCGTAATCTGGGGTGTTATAGGTAACACGTGCCTGCACGTAATCCATAGAAAACGTTACAGGATTTAGCAAACTGGCGCCGCGGTGGGCAGTTACACGGGTCCTGAAATTAGCGTTCAACAGATCGGCACGTGTCCAGGTACGGCAAGAAGTAACATCAGCAGTGAAAACAGTGTCCGTCGTAGGCTCGGCGCTATGTATGAGTGCGGCGACCGGACAGTTGGTGCCGCTGACGACTGCCTGGACCTCTAGGTTGGCCACCGAGGCTGTGGTGTTCACCCTATATTGAGAAAGGATTTCCACCTTAGTAATGACGGCATGGGTAGGCAGGTTGGAATCAAAGCCGTACGTAGTCCAAACACCTGCTACTCGTGAATTATTGCCCGGGGCGGCAGTGGCATAGACGTTATCGTCAGTCGTACCGTGGGCATTAGCGGGATTGGTCCAGGCGTTCGTTCCCAGCGCGCTTGAGCCATTAGTAGCGGTCAGGCCGGTCGCAGCCTGGATACGGGCAGGGTTAAATAACCAACTGCAGAGCATAATCAGCTCGGCAACCAGTAATCCCCCTACTATTCCGCGAACCAGTAGCCCCTTGCCCAAATCAGTACCAGCCTAGTCGGCCTTGGGCTTAACGGGCAGCTTGATAGTTCCGCCCTTTCGAAGATCGTACGGTGCCCGCAGTTTATTTATCTTCGCGACCGTCCTCCATTCCACACCACGGCGCTCTGCCAGCTTTACTAAAGTATCTCCCTTGCGGACGGTGTATGTTTCCCAGGTTTTAGCGGCTTGGCGGTGTTTCCGCAACCGTCTGTTCACCATCCATGCAATCGCAATTAACAAAAGAATAATCAGCAGCAAGATCACGAGTGCTAACGGTTGGGGCATGACGATGAGCGTCCGGACGGGCGAGAGCCGGCGAACATTCTTTGGGGCTGAGCTACCTAGGGGCGCATTGGCATCGCCATTATATTCGGCGCTGCCGCTAACCCGGTACAGACCCCCCCAAAACGGCCGTGGAAATTCATAATTCAGTTCGACCGGGTTCTTTTGGGCGAGTAAGGGGTAAATTCCGCCGTTCTGGTAGACACGACGATTGAATCCATTCCGCACGGTTACCTGCACGTCCGTATCGAGCGAAACGTTGCCTTTGTTGCTCAGCTGGGCGGTAATCACATATTTTTTGGTTTCGCGCTTTACCTCCAGGTCAGTAAACTGTACATCTTTTACGATGTCGCCAGGCACCGTAATGGCTACCCGCAGGGCTGAACGGAAACTTAGTTGAACGCCGTTTCCTGACTGCTGGGGGACTGCTCCCTTTTCCTGGATGACAATACAACCGTTATGCTCGCCTACATCTACTCTATTCGGTAAAGTTACCTCAAAAGGCACGACTTGGCTGGCGGCGGGCGCCAGCTTTACCTCTTCCTGGGTCAAGCGAATCCACCCGCCTACGCTTGCTTTGGGGTCAACTTTTTGGCGGCATGCGAAAGAACCGCCGCTGGCTACTTCGGAATCAGTTGCGTAGACCTCGACCGTTTTTGTTTCGGCCGTATTGTTGACTATATTGACGGCATCCTGCTTGCTTGCCCCTGGCGATAACGAATAGACAAATATTGATTTGGTACGAGGATTATTGGGGTCTGGATTTGCCGGTACGCCTCCAAGTCCACCGTATTCGACAGCACCAGCAACACCCCCTGGCACCAGCAACACCAAGAATAATAAAATTGTAACCCCCCGACGAAACCTCGACACCATGACTGCTTATATTGTAACTGCAGTACTAGTCTAGCGTCCAGACCAGACATTCTGCACTTGAGCTAGTTTCGGTATGCCCCTGCGAAGCGCAAGCAAGGCGTACCTAGTAGTACGGTGAGCGCGCATCGTAAGGGGGCAGGCCGGAAATAGCCAAGAAGCCAGCAGAGCGACGAGCTTTGCTCGGTGCTGGGCTGGCTGGTGCAGGATGTCTGCCTATAGGGCCGTTGCGGTCAGAGTCATATTAAGCGTATACGAATCGGCTGGGGTCTCGCCAGGAATCACCTGGCTCAATGAGTTGCCTGTCTGATAGCCGCGCCAGACATCATCGGAGCCTGCGGCTGCCGATAACAGTGTCAGGGAGTCGGTAACACCTTGTGCAAAGGCTGCAGACGCACCCTTGGTAACACCCGTGGTCGTACAAGTAGTACAGTCAGTAGTTAACGTGCTAACAGATGGGTCTATGGTCATTTGGCCTGATGCGGAATCGGCATCGCCTCCATCAGTACAGCCAGCGGTTGTGGGATCATTAAAGTCAATCCGCCGGGTAGCGCCCCCGTTAGCCCAGGTGTTTGTAGCGCCCCCAGTGGCGGCGATCGTCAGGTTCCAGCCATTATTCGCGCCACCTGGATTGATGACATATAAACGCTCGGTGTTAGTACCTAACGTACCAGTTGAAGCGTTAGCACCGGTCTGACAATCAAATGTAAAGGCTTTGGAGCTCATCGACACCGAAGGAGAAGCTACTGGGTTACGGGATGCGTCCAGAATGTCGGTACTCAATACGCCAGCCGTAATTGTCTGCGTTAGTGTAGGGGTTGACGCGGCAAATGCTACCGAACTAAGCACAAATGTCCATAGCATGCAGTAACCGGCTTGTTTGATTGTTTTTTGAATTTTCATTTTTGTAATCCTAAAGCTTACTCTATAGGGTTCCCTGGCCTAATGTCAAGCTTGCATAGTCCTCATTTAGAATCGTTGACTTAACTAGACGTCCGGCAGCTGAATAATTCTACCGGTGTTAACTATAAAAAATCATATTACACCATATATTTTTTTCAGACTTTTCCACACAATTAACTTCTTGACACCAATAACTACCCCCAGAAGGCTGTCTTCCGCCTTCTGTTTCGCTTTCAGCACCCAAGCGTATAATTGTATCCATGGATGCAGCGGAAAAAATCACTGAATATGTTAATAGTTTTAATGATTGGCGGGGCAAACGGCTTGATGAGTTGCGGCGGATGATAAACGAGTCCGCCCCAGAACTCACCGAGGATTTTAAGTGGAGTGTGCCAGTTTGGACTCGTAATGGTTTAGTCTGCGCCATTAGTGCGTTCAAGGACCATGTGAAGATTAACTTCTTTAAAGGAGCCTATCTGTTCGATCCTAACAAGCTGTTCAATTCCGGTCTGGACTCCAAAGAACACCGCTCTATCAACTTTGCTCGTAGCGACAAGCTAAACAAGCCCGCTATAACAGACCTCGTCCGCGCCTCACTAAGCCTTAACAATCCGAACCAGTCAAGATGACAAAACACACTGAGTACCATAAGCCTAGCAGCGTCTATGATAACTCTGTACTGCCTTTTGTAGTGATGCGCAATCTAGAGCCGTTATACGCCGATAAATGGCAGCGGCAGTTTGTAAAACCTGGCCGGCAAGTATCCGAGGGCTTGTGGCGTCGCACGCAAGAAGAAAAAACCCGCACTAACTCTGGCTGGCAGTCAGCTGAAGATGCTCGGCGCCGAATCCTACACTTTATGGATCGCTACGACCTTACGCCAAATAATGAGGGTAAATATGATTTCGTGATAACCGATATATACCTATGGTTGGTCATCACCTTGCCGAACGTCGAATTGAATCAGTATGTAAGTAGAATCACTCAGGCCCTTAATAAATGCGGTTGGACAAAAAGACAGCTAACTTACCACAAGGATGATCTTATCTTGTCACTTAAAGAATACATTATTTGCCCGGAAGATCTTAAAGCCAGTCGTGTCTTTCCAAGTCACTATAGAACCTTGGAGCTGTGCTTGACTAACAAAAGTAGCGCCATTAAAGCCAATGAAGCTTCGCCCTGGGCAGTCCTTAGCACGGGTATCCGCCTTAAGGGCAATCGAAGCGATCGAGCCCATGTGGTTAATAACCTAGAAGAATTGAGACCTTTTTTGCCTATGCAAGTAGAATTGGGTGGCGGCGCATCAATAGAACTCGGCATACCGCCTCTCAACCATATGCACACGGTTTATAATGTTATAAATCCAGAAACGAAAACCTTTGTCTTCGGGCTTGATGATACATTGATATCGGAAATAATAGCTGACCCGAAAGCATTTTATACCAAGAAAGCCGCAGAAGCTTATACCCAAAGCCTCTTAGCCAAGCCCAATATCTTTTACCAAGTATTAGCGAAAATGCACGAAGCCGGACTGACCGTTGGAGACATTATTACCAATAACTTTGACGGGATAAGTTCACTTGTAGGCTTGACAGAAAAATACGTCCGACGCTATGAAAGCATCCACATTGTACCCAAGATCGACTTCCATCCCCTAGCCAAATCCTTGCTAGTCATAGGTAATCATGCCGATCGGCGCCTGATTCAGCGTGCAGCCAGAGAACAAGGATTAAAGGTTATCCTTGTTGACCCCGAATATTATATTGATTACCGCAGGCAGGCCATTCCTTACCCCCTTGAAGAAATAACAGCTAACGATCTATTAATTTCTATGACGGCTACGGAGTTCGCTAAAAAATTTGAAGCGACTTTTTTGCGGACTTGAATTGCTTGGTTACACGACTCGTTTGGCAGATAAATAATGGTGCTATCCCCTATGATCAACAAACTGAGTACACACAAGGTTGGGAGCGTCTGGACTATGGGTAAAGTAGTCGGTGGCATGATGAAGGGTTACTAGGAATGGTTTGGAAAACCTGCCCGTCCTGCGTGGCCTTCTCATCAGAAATACGGGGGCTCGGCCAGACAGGCGAGGATGGCACCAAAATGCGGGTCTGTTTATTTCAAAAATGATAAGCAGGTCTGCGAGTGGATCACTTATGATAAACAAGGTAAAGTCTATAAAGTAACGAATATGGACATGAAGCCATGATGAAGATGAAACCGTACAGTAACATTGATGAATACCTAGCTAACTTCTCTGGAGATGCTAGGAAGAAGTTAGATAACTTGCGGGGTTTGATAAAAGAAATGGTGCCTGAGGCCGGTGAGAAAATTAGCTATGGGATTCCGACGTTCACTTTGAACGACAAATATTTTATCTACATTGCTGGTTACGCTCATCACGTGAGCTTGTATCCGATTCCGCCTGGAGACGAGGCATTCAAAAAAGAGCTGGCGCCATATGTAGCCGGGAAAGGCACAGTCAGGTTTCCGCTAGACAAACCCCTGCCCCTGCCTCTGATCCGTAAGATGGTGAATTTCGCCGTCAAACAGCGATTAAACAAGATGACTTATTAGGGTTACTTTTCAGCCCCGAATAAAATATGGTTGATAGTAATCATTTACTCAAAAAGGGGTTGATTTGCCCGTCCAGTCGGTTCTGAATGACAGACATAGGGGTGCCCTTAGCAATTTCCTGTTTAATGGCGCGAGTTAAAGTAAGGCCGCCAGCAGCACCATCCAGCTTTCTTCGTGGCGAGCCAAAGCCGTAAAACGAAATGCTGGAGAAAGCTATATTATTCGCCACACTCTGAATAATATCGTTCAGGCTCCTTAGCTCACGTCCATTAAACTCTATGGTTCCCCAAAATTTTGGTGCTGAATCATCAATAATCATTTTACTCAAAACACCTGCATCCATGCCGTGCTGTCTGGAAAGCCAGTCTAGCCGCCGCAATATTTCACTTAATTCGTCGGGCTTAACTCCCTCAAGCAACATTTCGCTTACCAAACCTTTGGTTTTTTCCATTACACGCACGACTTGCGGTTTCACCTCCCCCGCTTCCGCTTCAAGGTCCTCCTGCGCAAATTCTTGGTCAATCATTGAGTCACTACGGAACAGCACAACATCCTGCCTGCGCAATCTTGACATAGTCCGGGCTTCAATTTGCCTTGTCTTTTCTCTAGTTAGATTGAACCTTTTAGCAACCTCTTCGAGGGTCTGCATATGGCCGTCTTCAAATCCGAATCTTAGACGTAAGATCTCAGCTCCTCTAGGATCTACAGAATAATCCTCAAGGGCTCTTAGAATAGCTGGCCTAAGGAACTTCGCCATAACTGCAGTCTCGACAGCACTAGGATGCGCATCACGGTCTATAGCTCGGCCGTTGAATGTCAATGCGCTTGGAACCAGTGGCTCCAGGTCGTCACCATGACCAACATAACTTTCAGGACGGACAAAACCAGCCATAAGTGCCACATACCGATCCGGACTTAAACGAATTGGCTGGTCATGTCGGCATTCGGTTGTTGCAATACTTACTTCTTCTCCCATAATCTTATCAGCAATTTCTTCTATGGTTACGCCATTCTCAGTTGCCGCCTGGATGCGAGCCAGGTCTTCGAAATGACTTGGCCTGAGTCCGCTAGTTACAACCGCGCAGTTGCCGTAAGTCTCCAATACTTTTTTAGCAATTTGTAAACTGGCATAAGTTCTAAATCCCTGTCTTCCAGCCATTTCCGAGGCATAATCCCATGTGTGCATTGCTTCCAACAGTCCCAACCAGGCGGCCTGAACCATATCTTCGCTGGGAGCGCTATGTGGTAACCGCTGTTTGTCTTGCATCCGTTCCACTATTGTTCCCGGCAACTCCTGGTATAGGCCCAAGATTTCGGTTCTGGCCTGCTCACCATTCGCAACAGTAGTTGATGTGTCCGCTCTCTCCCTGGGCAATAAATTTTCCCAATCATTTTGCAATGAAAGTCTGGCCAATTCGCCAGCCTGGACATCACTTATTAATCTAGCGTCACGTTCATAAACACTTAGCTGCTCCGTAGCTTCAATCAGAGGATTCCTCGCCCTATCATGTAAATTCATTAATATATTTAATCATAATAGATGGCATGTTGTCAAGACTAAACCTCTCTGTAATGTTTTGCTAAAGGAGACTAGTTTGTATAATCAAAGTATGTATACAACTTACGCACTTGAGTGCACAGGGCATTTTCTCGGCGAGAAACGGGCTGAGCCGTATCGAGAATACGGTGAGGGCGTATCGCAGATGAAAAATGCGCTGGGCGCCAAGAACGACTTGCAAGAGCGAGCTTTGCTCGATCTGGAAGGCGTGGTGCCTAGGTTGTCATGAGTTTTCAGGCTTATATTGATAACATCAAGGCCAAGACCGGCAAGACACCGGAAGAGTTGAAATTGGCGGCGGAGAAAGCCGGCATTTACCGATACGACATGACCGCTACGGATTTAAAAAATTTCCTAAAGAAGGACTACGACCTGGGGCACGGACACTCCATGGCAATTTGGCTAGTTTTCAAAACCAAAGGCTGGGTTGCCGATCCCAAAAACAAAAAATGAGGAAATATGTTGCCCTGCTGCGTGGGATTGGGCCTGGCAACCCGAATATGAGGAACGAAAGGCTTCGTAGTGTCTTTGAGGATCTGGGTTTCCAGAATGTAAGCTCGGTGATTTCCAGCGGTAATATCTTGTTTGAATCAGATGAAACTAATATAGCTGCCCTCGAGGAAAGAGCCGAGAAGGCTTTTCCGGAAAAGTTGGGCTTTAGATGCACTACTGTCATCAGAAGTCAGCAGCAACTGGAAAAGTTGATTAAAACTGATCCTTACAGGGGTTATACCCACGGACCTGGCTCTTACCTATTAGTAACTTTCTTTAAGCGCCCCACTAAAATACCGTTTAAGATTCCCTTTCAACCCGAAGGCAAGCCATACAAATTTATAGCCGCTACAGATAACGCTTTATTCAGCACGACCGACAATACCATTATCACAACTTCAGACTTGATGACTTGGCTAGAGAAGCAATTCGGCAAACAAATCACTAGCCGCACCTGGAAAACCGTCCACCGCATCGTGAAGAAACTAAGCGAAAGTTAGCTTACTTCCGCGCTCAAGCTCAGCTGACTTAAAGCAGTAATTTGAGTATCAGGACATGAACTTTGATTTTATACGTGGCATGAACCATTCTCCATAATTAGCACGGATCTCATCGTTTTTCCAGTCGTCAGGAGAAATGACTTTTCTGCAGCTAGGCTTTCCACAATTACAGTCCATGGGTTCAGGATAACATCCATGCATAGCATAATCTGGAGTTAGTTCCTCCCCTTTTCGTATATCCCTTATAGCTACCAGCATCAGATCGTTTTTCCATCCGATATTGGGTTCGCAGGAATGATTGACACTACCTGTCGCTAAAACCTCGTCCTTTGAAGTTGGAGCGATTGAGAATTCCTCGTCAAAAGGCACGTCATAATCCCCAAACTCTTTCCTATACCTTAAGATATCTGATTTTGGGATGATTACTCCACCGTATACAATTATCGTCTCCCCTTTTGGGATATCAGCCGTAGCCATAAGGCCGTTGCCATTTATAGGAGAGGTTTTCTCTGTAGTGTTTGGGTTCACCCATCGGTGCGGCCAAACCTTATGCAGATCAGTCATGCCTCAGTATACCAATAACCACGGTATCAGACGTTCAGTACGTCGAATATTTTATTAATCAGGAACGCTGGCCAAACGAGCGCCTTCAGTACTGCCGCTATTATATTCCCGAATCCATCTACGTTACCTACGAAATGAACGGCAGCCCCAATAAATCCCAAACAATAGAATCCGCCGAATGAGCCGCCTTTATGCATCATTGTTTTTCTGTATGCTTTAGCCATAATTATATCCTCCAAGCACATTAAACACCTTGATCTGAACATTAACAATCTCTATCGTATATACCGGACTTACGCAAAATCTCCCATCCCCAGACCGACTAATTTCCGTTGCAAGCAGTTTCTCTTCTCTCTATATACCTGTTAGACATATCTCCTTCAGATAAAACAGTTTTCGATCGAGCTGACTCACCCTGGAAACGGACGATTTTGCGTAAGTCCAGTATAATAGAACCATGCAAAAACTACATTTTTCAATCCGGATCAATGCGCCCAAGGAGAAGGTTTGGCAAACTATGCTCGACACCGAGACCTATCGCCAGTGGACGGAAGGCTTTATGCCAGGCTCTTACTATGAAGGTAGCTGGGAGAAAGACAGTAAGATCCTGTTCCTAGCCCCCGACGAAAACGGCAAGATGAGCGGCATGGTAAGCACCATAGTCGAGAATAAGCCCTATGATTTTTTTCAATCAAGCATCTGGGCATAGTGCGCGACGGCGTGGAGGATACAGCAAGCAAGGTCGCGAAAGATTGGATTAATGCCTTAGAGAATTACACATTCAAAGAAGTGGACGGGGCTAGTGAGCTATTGGTAGATATGGACAGTGCTGATAAATTCGTGGATATATTCAAGGAGGTCTGGCCACAAGCACTACAAAAACTTAAAGAACTAGCCGAGAAATAAAAGCACCCCAAAACCCCTCCTCCAATCCCCCTTAAAAGCAGTCTGTTATTATTGAGATTGAAATATAACGTAAAAAGTGCTATAATATTTTAATATGCATGAGCCTCTGTGTACCCCGCTGAATGTTGCTGCCCAGCGTCATTTTGTTGAAGGTGACGCTGCTTCGGTGGAGCGTGTTCGTTTAGCGGCTGCATGGCACAAAGCAACTGCCCTTGCAATTGAGAGTGCATTTACGCATGGGAGAGATTTACCTGTAGGCGCCGTAGCACTGGAAGGCATAACTATCATTGGGCACGGCCACGCTAACGATAAAAGATTTGGTTTCGCACAATTGCATGCCGAGATTATGGCTGCGTATGATGTAAAGTTTGACGTAATGGGCGGCGAACCTGACACTTTAGTAACAACCCTTGAACCATGCACTAATTGCCAAGATCTGCTTGCAACCGTGCCGGGCCTTAG
>CAZWFS010000010.1:37270-40179 GCA_964633325.1 uncultured Candidatus Saccharibacteria bacterium
GGCGGGGCATTTGGTTGGTTGCTTTTGGGGTATCGCGCAATGATGCAGCTGAGCGTGGTTTGGTAAGAGCCCATAATGAAGATATATTTGAAAGAGCTAAACGACTCGGCTTGCCGTATGAAGTTACGCAGATAGAGGATGATGAACTAAGAGAAGCGAATTTAGTTATCCTCGATCATGTTTCTCGCGATACAGAAACTGGTATTGTGCACATTGATGAAGCAGGCCTGAGCCTAGCCTTGGAAGCGCTTAATGGACGTCAGACTTAGCAAGTTGCATTAGAGACTCCACTACAAAACTGATTAGTAGCTATCGGGGTTGTGATGAAGACTTTTAAAGGTTTCTGATTGGCTTAATATTTGAATGCCGCGGCCTATTATGTCCGAACCCCTGTCTTTCTGACTAGAAGGCCGGCCAGGGCGGGCAGGTCTAAGGCTCTATTTGGCTGAAGTCTTAGACACCTAGCGCAACTAAGTCGCGATCGGCAAGCTTAAGGATCCTACTGCCAAACTTATCCTTAAACCTCGTAACTCCGTCGCGGAAATCCTCGTATCTGCCCCATACAACCGTAGATTCACTCAGTGGTTTATTGAGAACTAGGCTATTCGCCACGATAAGGGCATCTCTGTACAGCTCTTTGTCGCCCGAGTCTTTGGCGTAAGCAGCAATTTTAAGCATGTCCAGCAGGGTTTCATTTGTCTCTTCTTCACTTAGTCCGTTTGTATCGAGCTTATCTGCCGTGGCCTCAACTTTTTGATCAATACTTTCAACACTCCTATCCCCTATATCAATAGCTCCGCTACCGACCATCTCCTCCACAACGCTTGCAAGAGTCTTAAAACCAGCCCGCTGGGCAAATCGCGCCATGGAGGGGTTTGTGACGCCGATTATATAATCCGGCTTCGGTAAAAGACCGGACTCAACAAGGGTTATGTAATGGAGAGAGCCCGTGAGACCGTTCATGCTCGTCAGGTATTTTTGATCTTTACGAGGACTGTCGATTGATTCATATGTGAAATCTTGTTTTCCGCCACGATTATGGACCGAGAAATAAGGAGGGGTAAAATGTATAACGTAATTGTCGCCGTCTGGTTTGTAGCCAAGAGCTGGGGGGATTCTAAGCGCAGGTTGGCCAGGAGGCATTCGTTCCAAGCAAACGCCATAGCGTGAGGTAAACTCACCCATTTCGCCCCAAAACTCATACTCGGACCGCAGTTCGTCAAGGGTATCAGTCGCATTAGCATCTGGTGCCCATGTGTCTAACCGCTCTAAGGTGTCATAAAGGTGAACTTCTAGTTGGGTTGGTGATAGTGATGGAGTATTAGGCATAGACTTGTTACTTATTTTTATTCTTGTTATTATAAATCATAATCTTAGCACAATAGTCTTATTCTGTCAACTTCACCCTGAATTTTGTCCACGCGTTCAACATTGTTTTCATCTGACTGCCACTTCTTCGCATACTTTCGTGTTGGCATAAGAAAGTATGTCGGGGTAGCCTTGCGAAGCGGGCGCCGAAACTCCTTGCTATAATCTAAGAGATGAAGACTTTCACAGGTTTCTGAATAGCTCAATTCTCCAACACCTATCCGGCTTTGCCGGTTTACTATTGATTTAACCTAAGGAGCTTTAAGAATGAAACTTGGTAATTTAAATTTTGAACCCGTTGAAGATAGTTGGGATATGGTTGGCGAGCCGGTGCGGGACAGCATCCAGGCCAATCAGTTGCAAGATGTGTTGGTGGCAGAGATTGACTCTGGTTTGTCAGATACTGCTGCATTTTGTGAAGAGTATGGGATAGGGCCTGAGGTTTCGGTGAACTGCGTCATCGTAGAAGCTAAGCGGGCGGGCCGTACCTGGTACGCTGCATGTTTGGTTCCCGCCACCATGAGGGCAGACATTAATGGAATAGTGCGCCGGGAGCTAAATGCCAGAAAGATATCCTTCGCCCCAATGGAACAAGCAACGAGCCTGACCAAAATGGAATACGGTGGTATCTCCCCCATCGGCCTCCCCGCTGACTGGCCTGTGCTGGTAGAAACATCCATTCAGGATATTTCCCATGCCGTCATAGGCAGCGGGATAAGAAAATCAAAACTGCTGATACCCAGCAGCCTGCTGGCTTCCCTGCCGAATGCCAATACCGTCCCCCTAACCAAAAACCTAAGCTAAATAATAACCCAGGTTGATTACGAATCTAGCCAGCCTCGGCCTAATCTAGGCATAAAGAGCGGAACCACCTATCGGCTGCTCTGTTCCTGCCCGGTATACCGGCTTGCTCTGCTCGGTAAATCTAGTAATGGTGGCTCCTGCGTAAGAAAGGGCGTCGAACTCTCCAGAGCACCCAAGTCCACCCAGCATAAGAGGTATTAGCTCCGCCCGTCTATCAGCAAAACCTTCCGATAACCCAGCAACCCTATCAGCGGGGATGGTTACTTGTACCGGATTAGCGGCCAAATCTCTTTCCCACGCCAAGCCCAAGTTCATGCGCTGCCTGGCAAGCCAACCTAAGTACGGAGCTATAAACCGCACCAAATAGAAGTCGCTACGCTCCTTGAGGGAGATTATCACTTTCTCTCCCCTCCCTTCAATATCCATTGTCAAGATTATACAAGAGATGAAAATCAAGTGGAGGAAAAGTCGAATTTATTCCGAGTTTTCTGACTCCGCTATTAGGAAAGAGCAGCCAGAGAAATGGAGCACGTTTCCCTGCGTGAAAAGGGGTTCCCATAAAAACTGTTTTTACGGGGTAGGATGAGAGAACCTATCCCGGTTCTCTTATAAGCAAAAAGCCTCCGATTAAGGAAGCTTTTATGCATAATTCGGCACCGTGCTATTTTCCCAGGGGTGAACCCCCAAGTATTGTAACCGCTGCGAGGCTTAACTGCTGTGTTCGGGATGGGAACAGG
>CAZWFS010000011.1:0-38434 GCA_964633325.1 uncultured Candidatus Saccharibacteria bacterium
GTAGCTCGTGGCTGATGCGTAAGTAGAAATCCTGATCTAGCGCGTCCATATGCGTTACAAACGGATTAGCATCGGCGCCACCGGTAGTATGTTCCAGAACAGGGGTGTTAATCTCGATAAAACCTTCTTTGTTCAGGAAATCCCGGGTCGCTTGCCAGAAACGGCTTCGGCGAATGAAACGATCGTATACGTCTTTATTAACGTTAGTGTCCACATACCGGCGACGCAGGCGTTGTTCTTTATCCGTAAAACCGTCCTGCTCGGTCGGCAACGGCCTTAATGACTTGGTCAAAAGCCTGAACCTCTCAACATCGATGGATGTTTCCCCAGTCTGGGTCTTTATGACTTTACCTGTAGCTTCCACGAAATCCCCGGAATCGAGCAAATTGATAAGGGTATAGGAAATTTCACTTTCTGAAGGATTAGCCTCTGCCATGCCTTCGGAGCTTAGAAATAACTGCAACTGCCCGCTGGAATCCTTAATGACAAAAAAGGCAATTTTACCGAATTTACGGATATTCTGAATCCTCCCGGCCACGCTGACCTTGTGCCCTTCCAAGTCTGCGAATTTCTCTGAAATTTCTGCCGCAGTATGAGTGCGTTTAGATACGGCCGGGTAAGGATTAACTCCCAGCTTCTTTAACTCTTCTAACTTGCGAAGTCGCTCATTTCGCAGTTCCTGTAGTGTAGCCATTATGCATTAGTATCTTTTATTATGAGTTTTGTATCAAGCATAGGGTTAATCCGAGGCCATTGAGGATAGTATTTTAATAACCCCGGATGACGTATTAATCTCTACATTATCATTGTCCTTAATCAGCTGGGTAGCAAATTTCGTACCTACAATGCACGGAATCCCTATCTCTCGACTGACGATGGCCGCGTGTGATGTAGTTCCACCAGTATCCGTTACCACGGCAGAAGCCTTACGCATCAAAATCACATAATCGGGGCTAGTCATGGACGCAACCAAAACACTCCCTTCGGGAAAGTCTTTGAGATTACTTGGGTCCATGACTATTTTTGCCTTTGCAACCATGGGATTTTGGTTACCAACACTAGCAACCATACCCACTAGACGCTTTTTATCAGATTGAATAACCTTTTCTTGAGCATACGCCCTCCAAGCAACCTCTGCTTCTTCTTCGGTTAATGTTGTCCAACCTTTTTCGATTCGCACACCAGAGTATCTTCGCGCTGTTACCCTATCGTTGCCACCAAGGCTCTCTAAAATCTCCTGATAGCTACAGTTCTCTGTGCTGGATTTTTCAACCTTTAGCACTTCCGCTGCTCGTGTGAGCAACAAAGTTTTGTGGTGAAACGTTAGCAACGATAACTCCTTACGAGTATCCTGCCAGACGATATTTTGCCAAATGACATTAGATAGCTTTACAACTTCATCAGGAAGACCGTACTGTGCGATCAATTCAGACTTTTGTTTCTTGTTAAGTTTTAATTGGTTTTCTACGCGCTCAATGACATTGTGCTTCAGTTCTTTTTTGCGGTCGCTGAAAAACTTTTTTGATAGTTTTTTGATCCTGCGTAATTGTTTTGTAGCCAGAAGTACTTGCCTTGGTGTGCCCCAATGTCCTTCGCATGCGATAATTCAATCTCTTCGCGCTGGTTATAAGACAGTTCTTCCGGAGCCGTCAAAACTTGTATAGCATGACCTAAACCCTCCTCGCTATCAATAAATTCAGCTAGTTTGCTCCGTAACACATCACTCGATCCATAATTAGCTATTTCGGCAGGAATAGTGGGCAGCCAGAAATCGACGACCATATCAAAAAACATTTTCATAGCATTTTTGAGTTCATCGCCCGACATCTCACCTATTTCTTTTTCGCTTAGCTCATGCTGATAGGTCTGTAGCTCTTTACTGTTTTTATCAAACTGTTTATGCCAGGCTTTTAGTTCATTGTCTGAAAGAACGTATTGCTTGAATATCTCTTTCCCTGTTCTGGTTATCTCTTCTTGATTACAGAGCCAAACCATCTGTCCGCTTTTAAATAAAAGTACCGTTTCAGGAAAAGCAGTCCCTAAATAATTAGATAAACGAGAAGCAGCCTCAACATAGTCAGAAATATAGAATAATTTACCTGGTATTGGTCCCCATCGGAATAGTTCTACGTCGTCCCATTTAGGTAGATTCGTTTGTGCTTCATTCCTATGTGCAGGCTCCAAGACAGTAACAACTCCTTCAGACGTGGCGTCTAATTCGATAACGTCGCCATCATGCAAAACCTGTGTCGCGACCTTAGTACCGATAATACAGGGGGTCTTCATCTCTCGCGCTACAATTGCCGCGTGACTTGTTATGCCGCCTTCATCCGTAATAAATGCCGTGGCTTTTCTCATAGCTGGTAAATAATGCGGGGTTGTCATCGGCGCCACTAAAATATTACCTTCTTTAAAGTCTACGACTTCTTTTTTTCGCATTATTATTTGTGCCGTGCCTTTGACGCTTCCGCGATACGCCACGGAACCTGTTATAGTTTTTTGGCCTGACTCAACCTCGTGAACCCTAAAGATGTAATCAGGATGTGCTCCCCGAAACTCTAAAATACTTACCGGCAAATATCGCCCTTCAAATAAGATAAAGTCATTTTCCCGGCTTCTTAATTTGGCAAGGTCTGGATGCTCAAGTTCTTTAAGCCCAATGAACGTTTCAGCTCCATTACATTCAGGGTACAGACGCACCAAACTATCTCGCAGATAGAGGTCTCCATTATCAAATAAGGCGTCTTCGCCTCTTGTTTTAACGGCCAGATCAAATAGTGGCTTAGGCGTGTCGTCCCTAAACGGCGTAAAGAATACGGTATGAAGCGGAATGATTGCTTGACGAAATAGCTCCAAATACTGTTTAAGCTCTTTTAAATTACGAGCGTATTTCTGTTTCTCAAACGCATGTAATTTACCGACTAATTCCTTGTAGCGCTTAACATTACGCAATAGATAGTTTGAGTCCTTGATGTTCTGATCATAAACATAATCAATAAGCACTTGTGTGGCCTCATCGCACAACCAGGTCTCCAATAAACCCTGGTTAATTCTGAAGAACATTGATGGAATATAAGCTGAATTTATTATTGCAAGCCACTGGTCAACTTCTTTAAGTAAAAGCTCACCCCATATTAGGGATTCTTCTCGGGTAAAGGTCTTTTCAAATGTTACTGTGCTTAGTTGTTGATATTGTACAGTTTGGTTGGTTGCGTCTAGATTAATCAGGTCACCATCATTCAAAGTGTCCATGCAATTGTCGGAGCCTACGATACAAGGTTTACCCAGCTCACGGGCCACGATTGCAGCGTGCGAAGTAATACCACCCTCTGCTGTTATGAAACCAGCAGCTTGCTTCATGACAGCAGTATAATCCGGCATTGTTACGCGAGCCACCATAATATCTCCTGGCTGTACTCGTTTTAAGTCAGCCTGATCGCTGATCTTGACCACTCGCCCGGTCGTCACACCTCTATAAGCAGTAGTGCCTAAGCTAATGAGAGAACCTGTTCGGGCTTCTTCAGGCTTTATAATAATCGTCTGTGCTTCCGCAACGATTTCTGAGTCTGTGATTACTGTGGTCTTGTTATTTGTGTAGTAATACAGATATTGTTGGTTTATGCGTTTTTCAGCCTGTTGAAAGTCGGGAATTTGTCCGTTGCGGATATACTCATTAATTTCATCATTAAGCAAGTTAGCTAGATGGTGATTCGTCCACGCGTTGCCGTCCAAACTCGAAAAGTCTTTAGCTAGCTGCTCAAAAACATCACGCAAAGCGACCTGTACTGACTTGAGGCGATCAATGCGATCTGTTCGCAACCATGCATATTCCTTAATAAGCAGAGCTTGTGCTAGAAGTTCTTCGTCTGGTAGTAGCTTTATCAGACTATCCCTATAGTCTTTATCCTTTTCGATGGCTCCGCGAATATCATTTGCCTCCGCAAATGCTTCTTCGAGAGTAAGCTTAGTAAGTTCTCGGTTAATGTCCTCAGGAGTGCTCAGATGCTCCACGAATGAATATTCATTAACATGGCGAAATTCTTGCACCACATTTGTGATTTTTGCCCTGGCTGCATCCTGATCCTGTTTGTAGTGAATCGCCAGTTCACAAATCGCAAGCCGTTGCTTTTGGTAATCATGTAAGTCCTTTGGGGTTGAGGCAATCTCCAATATTTTTTCTGCTGACTCAGGGTAAAGCTCCTCAACGGTAGTTTTAAATTTTGGATAAAGGATCTTATCAATCGCCACTCCTACGTACAGAAACGAGCTTAGTCCATCCAGAAACCTAAAATATTGTTTAAAAATAGCCTTGAAGTTATTGGGTTTTTTCTGAACCAGTTCCTTAAACTCTTGGGCTTTTACTTTCACCATCTCATAATCTTTTAAATGCCGTCTGTGCTTCTCTTGTGTATTTGTGTTAGACAGACATATTCCTAACAGTTTTTTGGTGTTCTCGGCTTCTAAATAATATGCTCGGTTGGCACCCTCTAAGGGGATCGTAACCACGTCTATAGGCAGGATAGCATTGGAGGTGTAACGAAAAAGCTCATCACGTTGAAGTGTGGCTGGTCGAGCAATGGTTTTAATACAATGGCTAAAGAACTCCGGTAAATCTGGCTTTATGGTGTTTCCCAGTGTCGTAATGGGACGAGATTGCACAATATAGAGATGGTCATTTTTCACCGCCCATTCAATATCTTGCGGCACCCCCTCATAATGTTTCTCAATTTTTAGGGCTGTAGCTACTAGTTTTTTAAGAAGCTGTTTATTCAGTATCCTGTTATTGGGCGTGACCTCTACCTCCTGATTAGCTCCATCTTTATAAATCAACTTCTTTCGCTGCTTCGAAGAACTGTGGCTTTTAATTTCGCTGCTCCTATCGGTAATAAATGACTCAGGCGTAACCGCACCCTGCACCAACAGCTCTCCAAGTCCATGTATGGCCTCAATCAAACATTCCATGCGATTTTGAGTAACAGGGTTGGCTGTGAATAAGACCCCTGAGATTTCGCTGTCAACCATGGCTTGCACCACAACTGCAACCGCGCGCTGATCTTCATTTACGCCATGTTCATCGGCATATTCAATAGCTCGCTCAGATTTAATAGATTCCCAACACTTTTCTACTGCCTCAATAAGTCCGTTACGAGTAGTATTCAAATATGACTCAAGTTGCCCAGCCCAAGATGCATCATCGGAATCTTCGGCAACCGCAGATGAACGGACGGCTACCCTGGTAGTTCCCAGTTCATCAAAACACTCTAGTATGTTCTTCTGAAGCTCAGGTGTCATGCCCCCATTAAATGCATCTGTCGTTATGACAAACCCCGGCGGCACATTAATGCCTGCCTGCAGCATTTCACCAAGCGAAGCCGCTTTGCCCCCTACCAAAGATTTGTCGCTAAGGCCTACCTCATCCAGGAACTTAACAAAATACCTCATGGGCCAATTATACTCATAATTCCAAAGTTATTTGTTTTTATGGTCTTAGGCGATGGCAGTTATTTTGTAGGTTATGTTTTCTGTATGGGCTTTTATTTCTACATCGTCATGTAATTTTTTGCCCATCAGAGCGCATCCTATCGGTGATTCGTCTGAGATTTTGCCATTCAATGGATCGGCCTCTACTGTACCAACTACTCTGAATTCCTTTGTTTTACCGGAATCATTCTTTAGTGTTACACGTGACCCTAGCTGGACTTTATTGCTGCCCCCTTTGGGTTGGGGGATGATATCGACATTCAACAAAATGTGCTCGATCTCGGATATGCGGATCTCTGTGCGCTCTTGCTCCTGGCGGGCGGAAGTGTATTCGGCATTCTCGGCCAGATCACCAAACTCGCGGGCAGCCTTGATGCGTTCAGCGATACCACTACGCAGGCTGACCAGAGCCGCATGTTCGGCTTTTAAACCTTCAACCCCTTCTTTAGTAAGGTGAAATTGCTTTTTCATAAAAATTGAGAGTGTCTCCTTCAGAACGGGGTAATAAAATCCCCATTAGTCCGATTTGCCTATATTATATCAAGCTAAATTATTAACACCTAGAGTTTTTATCGCCAGATCTCTGCAAAATACACATCCGCCTAAGGCGGACTGCACTATTTTGCAAAAATCTTCATTATCTCTTCAACAGATAGGTTCTGGGCTTCTGAACTTTTGCGAGCCCTGATTTCAAACTTATCAGAACCAAGGGTCTTTTCGCTAACAACGATGCGGTATGGTATACCCATGAGGTCAGCATCTGCAAATTTCTCACCCGCCCGAAGGTCCCGGTCATCGTATAACACCTCAATACTAGCTTGTGTCAGCCGCTCATAAAGCTCATCCGCCTTCTTAACCACTTCTTCCGAATCTGCTAAGCGAGCAATATACACCTGAAACGGTGCTACGGACGCGGGCCAAATAATTCCCTTATCGTCATGATGTGCCTCTACAATAGCCGCCATAGTGCGACCGATACCAATACCATAAGCACCCATATAATATTTCTGGCGATTGCCTTTTACGTCAGTATACTCCGCACTACTCATCAGATTGGTGTAGTGATATCCTAACTGGAAAATATTGCCTACCTCAATCCCCCGTTTCTCTACCAATTTACCGCCTTTTACACTGGACATATCGGCTTCGGCCATGACAATATCAGCCTCTATATCAACCTGGTAGTCACGGTCGATATTCATATTCAGGAGGTCGCGGTGTTTCTTGTTGGCGCCCCCATATGCGTTGCGGATGGTTCGGAGGGATTTATCTGCCACAATCACAACCGGGTTGCCACTCTTCTTTCCCTTCTTAACCATACCTACAGGCGATATAAATCCTGGCTCGCTAACTAGATCGTCACGGATTTCTTCATTAGTGGCTGCACGCAGACCGTAAGCCTTTGTAATATTGGTCAGCTTCGTCTCATTAACCGCTAGGTCACCGCGGATTATAGCCAAAATATAGCGGCTACTGCTTTCGTCCAGAAAGAGCACGTCTTTGATTTGCAAATGTAATGGCATGCCGTGAAGTTTCGCGCCGTCTTCCATGGTAGTGCCACGAACGGCTTCCACTTCCTTTAGGGCAGCTAGTTCATCAGACGTGTTTATGTCTTGTAGTTCGAACGTTGCCACGTCTTCATGGGCAGCGTACTCGTTTTGCTCATCAACAAAATAACGACTTTCCCCAATACTGCTTGGAGTAACGAACTCGTGACAATATTCTCCGCCTATATAACCGTTATCAGCAGCTACTACATCTATCTTTAGGCCTACATCTTTGAAGATATCCGAGTATGTGTCCCACATTTGTTGATATATGGCCTTGAACTGTTCTTCGGTACTGAAGCTATAGGCGTCCTTCATTATGAATTCCCTAACCCGTAGCAAGCCGCCTCGGGCCCTTAGTTCATCCCGGAATTTCATAGAAAATTGGTAGATATTAAAAGGTAAATCCTTGTAACTCAAATTAAACTTACGAACCAGATCGACTGCCATTTCCTCTGCCGTCCCACCCAGGGCGAATTCGGCGTCCCGCCGGTCGTTGATTTTCATTAACTCGAAGCCAGCAGTAGTAGTGCGGTTGGTCTCCTTCCATAGCTCCAAGGGATGCAAGACCGGCATAACTAGCTCTTGGGCATCTGCCGCATCCATGTGCCTCCGGACTATTTCTACAATTTTGTCATGCACTTTTAATCCCAATGGCAATAGGTAATACCGCCCCGCACTGGATTCACGGATAAAGCCGGCCTGTGTCAGTAACCTGTGGGATGGAATTTTGTAATCCAAGCCCTCTGTTTTTGACGTCTTCCCAAATAATTTCGATAGCCTCATTGTTGTTTCCTTTCGTTTATTCTACTCGTTAATCTATTACTGACAAAATATCTATAGTTGAGGAATTTCAGCCCACCCTGAAATCTTTTTTCACTAGCGGCTACATCTAGTAGTGATGCTCCTCTCAAGCCTACACCTACTTTAAGGCAAACCTACCGGCATGATGGGCTATCCTGCGAGCAATAGCCTCCAGATGATCTTCTGAACCTAGCGTAGCAAGATCTCCACCCGATCGCTCAAAAGCTTCACGATCGAGTGCGTTTGCCCAAACAACCCCGCCTCGCAGTTCTTCCCTAGTTACCTCACGTCTAAGCTGCCAGCTGTGATGCTGGGCCTGGTCGTCAATATCCCATCCCCATACGACCACATCCCGCGCCGCATCTGCCCATCGGTGGTCCAGTATCATTGCGTCGGCTAATATTCTTTCGTTTGTCATAGTTATTCTCCCGAATCAACACAAGAAATAAAAAGACGGCCCGGAGGCCGCCTTGCGCTGATTCTTGGATTATTTAGTTAAACCTAGCAAAGCCCCCGGTGACTAATAGGGGCTGGCGGGATTAGAAAAAAAGTTAATTTGACTAAACTCATAATATAAATGATAGCACATAATTCTATACTGTCAAACACGCATTAAACGTTAAGTAGCGTGTTCAGGACTTACGTGCTTGAGTACAGTTTGGGATGAAAAGCGAGTACCGAAGCGGAGCGTACTCTAAGGTACGTGAGAATCGGAACGCAGCTTTTCGCCCAAAATGTGCCAAGCCCGTAAGTCCTACCCCAGATGGAAGACGAAAAGAACCAGGAAGGCCACCCCATTTTTTAGTGAATGCAGGCCAATGGAAGCCCAGAGACCACCAGTGCGTTCACGCAGATAGATAAGCACAAGTGATAAGACGAATGTGTCGATGGCCGCTACCCATAGGAGAGGTTCACCGCTACCGGCCTGCAAGTGAGCCGCCGCAAATATGATGCTGGCAATAATCGCCGCAGGCCACACAGCTAATTTTGACCTGAGTCCGCCGTACAAAAACCCTCTCATTAACATCTCTTCGATTAGCGGCGGTAATATTACTAGACTTATAAATACCAGGAACAATTCCGGACCTGCTGCATTTTCAAATCCAATTTGTTGTTTTTGATCCAAATCTAGGCCTGGAATAAGATTACTGACTAGAGTTACTACTAAAATATATAACGGTATATAACAGGCAAAACCTACCAGAGCATAGCCTGCATCCCTTAATTTCGGCCGGATAAGGCCGAGCGATCTGAATCCAGATTTTTTATAACGTAAAAATGCATATAGCATCAGTACTGTCACGACTTCCACTGCTAATATCAGCAAGAACCGCGCACTGATAGAATTATCAAACCATTTGGTTGCCTCCTGCGAGGTCCAGCCTTTTAGAACTGGAATGATAGCAATTAGTATCCCACCAATTATCTGGCCAGCTATATACACGCCAATCGTAACGAAGATGGCTGCTAACGGACCCCAGTTTACTTTTTTGAGCTGTGTGTTTTCTGCCCGTTCTGGGCTCGGGTTAGAAGAATCTTTTAACATCAACTATTGTTATTAGAACGAACAATACCATGAGGAGGGCGAAACCGGTGCCGTGAATCCATTCTTCCTTGCTTTTAGTGAGGGGCTTTTTGATGGCACGAAAAATGAGCGTGACAAACAGTCGACCCCCGTCCAGGGCGGGTATTGGAAGTACGTTCATGATGGCCAGGGTCAGGGATATGACCGCGATGATCATAAGAACATACTGATAACCCAGTAGGCTACCGTCCTTGAGTACAACAAAGATTCCGACCGGGCCAGAGACTTGCTCGCTGGCCTTTGCGCCGTTGCCACTGAACAAGCCAGCCAAAGCGGAACCGATTCCCTTGAATGTCAGTTCGGTGAACTGTTTGGTGACACCAGCCGCGACAATAGGTGCGGACCAAGTAGCTGTTTGCAAAGTGTATTCCGCTGGCACGATACCAAGATAGCCTTTTCGGTCGGTTTTGTTTGAAGTTTTTAGGCTTTCCTCTACTTCCTGAGCACTTCGTAGTTGTGTCTGGGCGGTCACGGCTTTACCATCGCGCTCGTAACCTATATCTACCTTTTTATCAGCATAGCCTTCGGTTGCCGGGCGCAGTGACTCAGCTGTAGGTATGGCCTTGGTTTCTTTCTCACAGTCGGTGCAGTCAGCGGGACGGACAAATAGGAGTTTATCGGCTGTCCTCAGACCCGCACGTGCAGCCGGCGATTCTGGTTCCACATATCCTACCAAAACCTCATTTTTTATGACCTTATTGTCGCTTGCTACGGAAAATTGGTCATCGAACAACTTGGGCATGCCGAGTAGAGCCAGAAGCGTGAGCAGTGCCAGAGCAGTCGCTAGGTTCATTAATACTCCGGCCAGCATGATTTTTACTTTGGTCTTAAGCGACGCGGCGCCAAAGCTTCCGGGTGCACGTGCGCTGTCATGCTCGCCTTTGAGCCGGACGAATCCACCTAACGGCAGCAGGTTCAATGTGAATAAAAGGCCGCTTTTCATCCGTTTGGACCAAACACGTGGAGGGAACCCTATACCGAATTCTTCTACTTCTACCCCGCCGCGGCGGGCCATAATGAAATGCCCGTATTCATGAACAACCACCAAGCCTATAAAGAGGATAAGGCCTAAAACCAATAGAATTATCGACATATCTGCCTATTATAGCTTATTCAGAGCGGACAGCTTGCAGCTTACAGTTCATAATCAGCACTAACTATTTACTATTAACTGTCTACTACTAACTTGTGACTTGCTTTTTAGGCGCCTAGACGACGCTGGCGGTGGGCGTATTCTTGTAGGGCAGCGTCTAGGTCGGCTTCAGTAAAGTCGGGCCAGTGTTTGCTTACGAAGGCTAGTTCCGCGTAGGCTGCTCGCCATAGCATGAAGTTGCTCAATCGCTGTTCGCCAGAGGTGCGTACAAGCAGATCAATTGGCGGTACCTCGGGGTGGTATAGGTGTTTTTCAAATAATTCAGGCGTTAGGGCTGTACCGTCAGCATTTTGTCCTATCAGCTGCTTGGCCGCATCAACTATTTCTTGCTGGCCGCCATAGTTAAAACAAAGAGCGGCAGTTCCATTAGTATTCTGGGCTGTCTTTTCCTCTATGCGTTTGATGGACTTGAGGACGTTTGCCCCCAGGCCCTTGCGCCGACCGAGCATTACTACCTTGATTCCCTCCGCGTGAATTTCGTCCATGTATTCATTGACTACCTTTATAAGTAAGTCCATCAGGTAGCCTACTTCTTTTTCGGTACGCTTCCAGTTTTCTGTAGAAAAAGTATAGGCAGATACGTATTTGACCCCGCGCCTAAATGCCGCCATTGAAATATCTTTAAGCACCTCCGCGCCCTTACGGTGCCCTTCCAGTGTTGAAAGGGCTTGCGCCTTAGCCCAACGACGATTCCCATCCAGAATAAGACCGAGATGCGACGGGACAGTTAAAGTTTCAGTTTCTGGCATGTTGCGGTCTATTATAGCCTATGTTAGTTCTACTAGGTACTAAGATTACAGAGAGCAGATTACAAAATACAGAAACTTTACAGATTACATGTAGCAGACCGTCTGTCATCTGATGTCTGTTAAATTTCTGCTTACTGCTATCCGTAGGTCTGTTAAATGTTCATATCTTCAGGATTTCGGATTCCTTGTTTCGTGCGGCGGATTCTACTTCTATCTTGTGGCTGCTCATAAGGTCATCTATTTGTTTTTCCAACCGCTTGGCATCATCTTCACCCAGTTGTTTATCTTTTTTAGCTTGGTCGATTTCCTTTAGGGCGCCGCGTCGGGCATCACGCATACTGACCATACATTCTTCCTCTTTTTCATGCAGTTGCTTTACGATTTGTTGGCGACGTTCCGTAGTCAGCTGAGGAACCGTAACCCGCACGACACGGCCATCATCCATAGGATTAAACCCTAGTGATTGGTTATCCCGGATGGCAGTACTGATAGCTTGTAGATTATTCGGGTCAAACGGTGTGATTTGGAGTAGCTGCGCCTCCGGTGCTGTAACGTTCGCAGCTTGGTTGAGCGGCATGCTAGTGCCGTAGGCCTCCAGCATCACCCCATCAAGCATGCTGGCATGAGCACGCCCAGTCCGTAGCTTTTTAATTTCTTCCTGAAAATGCGCCGCGGCTTGGTCCAGCCTGGATTTTATACTTTCAACTACTTGGTTAGGATTCATTAGTTCTCTCCCTGAATTACATCTACATTACCAGTATATAGCTCCTCACCTATACATTCGTTAAACTCCCTGTTAAAAAGACAATTTAATGCGGCCTGGGCATCCGAAGCACCTACTCCACACTGATTCGCAGCAGATTCAGGCGTAACACAATCTACGTCTTCTGTGCCAGAAACTATCTCAACTACTTTTCTTGCATCAGGGGTTTTTGCCTTGCAACCTTTGCAATATTCCATGTTGTTTATTCTGCGACTTCGCCTAGTTGCATGCGGGTAAAACGTCTTATTACGATGTTTTCGCCTAGTTTGGCGATGTTTTCCTTTACGTAGTCGCCTACGGTTTGGTCGGGATTTTTCACGAACTGCTGATTGAGTAGGCAACGCTCTTCGAAATGTTTATGGAGCATGCCGCCGACTATATTGTCCAGCATATTTTCTGGTTTGCCTTCGGCCTTTGCCTTTTCCTTGAATTCGGCCAGCTTGGCGTCATGTTCGGCCTCGGGTATATCTTCCCGGGATACATATTCCGGACTGGAAGCGGCTATATGCATAGCGATATCTTTGACTAGAGTGGTAAATAATTCGTTTCTAGCGACAAAGTCTGTTTCGCAGTTCACCTCGACTAGGACGCCGATGCGTCCATCGTGATTGTATGAGCCGATGACACCGGCCCGTGCTTCGCGTTCACCCCGCTTTTCGGCCTTGGTCAGGCCTTTCTTGCGCATTGCGGCCAAAGCAGTGTCAAAATCTCCACCGCTGTCTACCAAAGCCTTTTTAGCGTCGGTAATACCCACACCTGTCAGTTCTCTTAGTCGTCTAATCTCTTCTATTGAAATGTCTGCCATATATAGAGTCTCCTTTAGCCCTCAGCTGTCGCTCCGGTCTTAGCTTCGGCCCGCTTTTTAGGTTCAGGCTCAGGCTTGTCCGTTTCGGTTTTCTTGGCTTGTTTAGACTTGCCGGCTTCAATTGCCTGCTGAACATAGTCCAAGACCAGTTGGATGGTTTTGATGGCATCGTCGTTTCCAGGGATAACATAGTCTACTTGGCTTGGGTCAGCATTGGTGTCGACCAGGCCAATAATTTTCAATCCCATCTTTCGGGCTTCGCGAACCGCTAGATGATCGTGGACGATATCCGTAACGAATATCGCGCCGGGGCGCGGCTGCATATCTTTTATGCCACCATACATGACGTTCATGGCGTCAATCTCTTCCTGGTAACGCTGCACCTCCAACTTGCTGTACTTGGCTTCTAACGCCCCGGATTCCATCTTGGCTTCCAAGTCCTTCAGGTGCTTGACCCGTCCGCCAATGGTAACTTGGTTTGTCAGCATGCCGCCTAGCCACCGCTCCGTAACGAATGGCATTCCCGTATCATCAGCTGTTTTTCTAACAAGTTCTTTGGCCTGGCGCTTTGTGCCCACCAACAGGACTTGCTTGCCTTCGCTGACCGTTTTTTTAATAAAAGCTAGAGCCTCTTCCAGACCCTCGACCGTCTTTACCAGATCGATGATGTGTGTGCCGTCCCGTTTGCTATGGATGTACTGGCCCATTTTGGGGTGCCACCGGCTGGTCTTGTGCCCAAAATGCGCGCCTGCCTCCAGCAATTTCTTAATGTCCACATCAGTAGAGGAGCCCATATTAACGGCCCCCTATCTGCTTCGTCATAAATTGACCAGCCGCCACAAGCATACCGCTCCATAGCGTATCAGTAGATACGCTGTGTTCACCTGATACTTGCGCCAGCAAGCTCATTTTATTGCCTCGCGTAGGTAACGAGCCATCAATATGGACTCTTGCCATTTGTAAATCCTTTCTCTTCGTATGGTGCTTACCCTGAATGCCCTGCACGGAACAATCAGAGAGGATTACCGCCCCACACTGCTTAATTGTGACCCATTAACACTAACAGACAGGTTACAGAGTTACAAGTGTTATATTGGTATAATTATAATAATATGTTATATTCTAGTCATGAAAGGTGATGTTCTGGATCCACATCTGTCCGCGTACCAACTCGTATCTGAAGTTGGTATTGATGTTGTAACAGATAGAGGACCAAATGACCTTTGGACAGTTCGATTAAGATTAGATGATGATGGCAATCCTTCCCATCATGTCACTACAGAAGGTGCTGATTATCGTTATTGGGAAATCAATTATTGTGATGGTGATGACGTAAAAGCCACACGAATAGTTGCAGCAATTCCACCGGGTAAACGTACCGAGCCAGTGTACTGGACCGAAGCGGCACCCTCAAAAACCCTTACCATTTACCGCGGAAAAGGCGAAATAGTTGTTGGTCATCCTAATGTCGGGACAACTAGCCACCTTCCAGTTGATGCAAGAACCCATCCCACAGCGATTCTTCCTGCGGGATGTTTTTATGCGATACAAGCTGCAGGAGATTCCGAGGGGCCGCTTGTAGTTTCAGGGTTCTACGAAGGGGTTGTTGATTGGGAAAGACTAGAGGTACCGTTCCAGTTAGGAGCCAAAGCAGTACAAGCTGCTGAGGGTACAATTAATGTACCTGTGACATTTCCGGCAGCGTTAGCCAGCTAGGGGTGGTTGACTCTTCGTTAACAGGGGTATATACTAAAAGACTATATGAAGAAGGGACTACATCCAGATAATTACCGGCCTGTCGTATTTCAGGACCTCAATAACAATACGACCTTTTTGACGCGCTCTACGGTGGCCACAGCAGATACCATCAAGCTTGATGGAGTTGAATATCCTTTGGTTAAAGTACACATCAGTAGCGCTTCACACCCTTTCTTCACCGGGCAAGAAAAGATGATCGACATAGAAGGCCGTGTAGACAAATTCAAGGCACGTAGCGAAGTAGCCGCCAAAAAGCGTGATGAAGCCAAGAAGCGAGGTACCAAAGTCCGTGTCAAGAAATCCGCCGACGAAATAGAACCGCAGAAAATCGGAAGATAGCGTGTAGCGTACAGCGTCGAGCGTATAGGTATGAAGACCAGCTCTTATAAAGATCTTGTTGTATGGCAAAAATCTATGAATCTAGTGGAGCAGGCTTATGAGCTGACAGCTAAATTACCTGCTTCAGAAAAATACGGACTTGCCAGCCAGATCCAGCGAGCAGCGACCTCAATCCCATCTAATATCTCCGAAGGATACAAACGCCACAATCTCAAGGAATATATTCATTTCTGTGGTATTGCAGCCGGTTCAGCAGCCGAGTTAGAGACTCAATTCTTAATAGTTGGTCGAGTTTATCCCACCATAAATCCTGAGCACGTATTAGGGTTATTAGATGAGGTGCAAAGGATGCTACATGCGCTTATTAGAGAGCTAAGAACAAAGCTCTAATACCTATACGCTGAACGCTATACGCTGTACGCTTATAGAATGGAATCCAAAGAACAATCGTTACGTCAAGAATACCAAGACCTGCAACAAAAATTGCAGGATCCGGCTGTTTATAGCGACAAAAATTATCCCAAATTGGCAAAACGAATTAGTGAACTTGAGGAAATTCTGAGTACATTCGATCAAATAGCTGAGATAAGATTACAAATATCTCAAGCTGAAAAGCTCGCCACAGAGGATGACGATGACATTAACACTATGGCCAGAGAAGAATTAACCCAGCTAAACTCTAACCTACAACCTCTAACCTCTAACCTCTCCGCTTTACTGACTCAGAAAGACCCGAACGATGAGCGGGACGTGATCGTGGAAATCAGAGCGGCCGCGGGGGGTGACGAATCCAGCCTGTTCGCCGCGGACCTGTACCGGATGTACGCACGATGGGCGGAACGACATAACTACAAGCTGGAGCTCATCTCGGAAAGCCCTAGCGAGGTCGGAGGATTCAAAGATATAATATTCGCGGTCAGGGGTGACGCGATTTATAAGAGTCTGAAATTCGAGGCCGGCGTCCACCGAGTGCAACGCGTGCCAAGCACGGAATCGCAAGGCCGCATCCATACCTCCACGACCACTGTAGCCGTTTTACCGGAGGCAGAGGAAGTCGACATAGAGATCAACCCGAGCGACCTAAGAATAGATGTTTATCACGCCAGCGGACACGGCGGCCAGAGTGTCAACACCACGGATTCGGCCGTGCGCATCACGCACCTGCCGTCCGGCCTGGTCGTGACCTGCCAGGACGAAAAATCACAGATTAAGAACAAGGCCAAGGCCATGGGCGTACTTCGCTCCCGCTTGCTGGCGCACAAGCTGGAACAAGAACGAATACAGATGAGCGACAAACGCCGCGAATTAATAGGATCCGGCGATCGCAGCGAGAAAATCCGTACCTATAACTTCCCCCAAGACCGCATAACCGACCACCGCATCGGCTATTCCCGCAGCAATATCCCCGGCGCCCTAAACGGCGAAATAGACGATCTGATGGAAAACCTTCAAGCTGCCGAACACGAACTTATTAGTAAGGAATAATCATGGGTAAATACCTTATAACTGGAGTTTCCGGCACCGGAAAAACCACAATAGCCAAAGAGATGCAGCGTCTTGGTTATTCTGCATTTGATACCGATTCAGTTCCTAAACTTGCAGCATGGATTGAACGAGCTACCGGCAAACAAAGGCCTAAAGAGTTTAATTCGGCTAAGGATTGGGTTGATAGGTACGATTGGTTATGGGACGAGAAATGTTTGCGAGAATTATTAGAATCACAGAACGAGCCTCTTTTTTTCTGTGGCAGTTCCGCAAATCAGGAAAATTTTTATAGTTTATTTACCCAGGTATTTTTGCTCGAGATCGATGACCTATCACTACAGCATCGGTTACTTCAAAGTAAACGCGACCATGAATTTGGCCGCCGCCCAGGCGAAATGGAAGTAATCCTTGGGTGGTATAAAGACTTTCAGGAGAAAACAAAGTCCTCAGGTGCCATTGTCATTGATGCAACCGAATCGCTAAAGAAAGTCATCCATTTAATCCTAGATCAAGTCCATAATGAACATGCTAAGATATAGCCATGAGCCAGAACGAAGATTTGGTTGGAAAAATAAGTAGTTATCACCGTGAGACTAAAGAACTTATTGAACAGTTTGGCCGAATTGAGCGGTGGATTCACGATATTGCCGACCAGACCGGCGTCAAATTATCGACTCCGTAACATATTGTCCCATTGACCATTCAAGAATTTTTATCCTCGGCGACTATTACGCTTGATAAGGCCGGAATCGAGTCAGGTCGGCTCGATGTTTTGATACTTCTAGAGGATGCACTGAAAAAAGACAGGAGCTACCTGCTTGCCCACCCCGAAATTAATGTAGAAGGTTCAACCTTGTACAGTTTGCAGAAGAAAGTGGAACGGAGGGCGCGGCATGAGCCGCTGGCCTTTATCAGGAGAAAATCGGAATTTTACGGCCGGGAATTTTATGTAAACCAGCATGTACTGGTTCCCCGGCCTGAGTCTGAGGCTATGATTGAGCTAGCGCTTGAGGTTCTTAAGGTTACAGGTTACAAGTTACAGGTTACAGATAAGTCATTACAGATTCTTGATGTCGGTACTGGATCGGGCGCTCTAGGGATAATTATGAAACTGGAAGTACCAAAAGTAGAAGTAACCGCAACAGACATTTCCCAGGAGTGTTTGCAGGTGGCATGTAAAAACGCCAAAAAACACGAAGTTAAGATTAAGCTTTTGCAAGGGGACCTATTGCAACCTATCTACAACCTACAACCTATAACCTATAACTTAGTCCTAGCCAATCTTCCCTACGTCCCAGACAACCACCCCATTAACCAGGCAGCCACTCAAGAACCCCATCAAGCAATCTTTGGCGGTCTAGACGGCCTAGACCTATACCGTAACCTCTTCGGCCAAATAAAAAATCTATCAGCGCCATCACAATATGTCCTGACAGAATCCCTTATTAGTCAACATAGTGAACTAAAAAAGATTGCAGCTAAAAATGGCTACAATCTTAACTCAGCAAATGATTTTATTCAGTGCTTCCAGTTCGTGAAATAAACTTGCGTTAAGGTTTTTTAGTCTCAGAAACATTGGCGCCAGTTCCAGGACTTGGCCGCCACGGCTCTGGAAGGGGCTCAAATCCATCAACGCCAACCGTACCTGGGACATAGGTAGTCGGAGGGCTTAACAACTGGCTTTCATCCGGAGCAGCATTGCCTACGGACGCTCTACTGTCATCGGAAGCTACAGAGGGTTTTTCTGGATTACCCGCAGCCGTAACTGGCTTGTACTCAGTAAAATGTGGAGAAAGTATAACCGATAATACACTCCCAACTCTTTTGGTAGTGTGCCAGAGGGTCTTATTAGGCGCTGAATGCGGATCGTCGGGTGAGAGCACATCTAACACAGTATTACCAAATCTTTTAGCTCTGCGCCATAAAGATTCAGCTCGAACAAGAGATGGGTCTTGACTATGCTCTTCTCTCATAATAATTACACACTTTAGCACAAGCTTATTATATTGTCAACTACAATGCCTGTCATCTGATGTCAGTTAATTGGGTTTTAAAGGCATTCCATGGTATTACAACGCTCCTCATGAGTGAGTGTCAACGACACAATTAGTAATGTGGAGATGTCTGAGCCCACCTGAGGGGGTGAATTCCCTAAGCACTGTGCCGTTTGACAATGAGCTCGTAAAGAGCTGGAATGTCAGTGGGCTTCCCAGGTTCAGTGCACTTAGGGAGACTGGAACAAGGTTGATTCGATCGGAACATCGAATTACTCTGTAGGGGCAGCTTCAAGCCTTATATCTACCGTTTGCTCTTTGCCGTCGCGCATGATTGTGAGTTTTATGGTTTCGCCTACGGCGGAACGTCCCAGGACGGATGTCAGGCTGTTGTTTTCATCAATGCTGGTGTTATTAGCCTTGATGATGATATCTTTTTCTTTTAACCCGGCTTTTTCGGCGGGACTACCAGGAAGTATTGAGGCTCCTCCTTGGGAGGAACGACCATTCGGTACAATATAGGCACCACGCTTAACTGGTAGGTTAAACTCGAAGGCATAATCATCTGTTAGAGAGACGTAGCGAACTCCGAGATACGGACGCTCTAGCTTTCCTTTCTCGAGCACGCTCTTTATCAACCCCTGTAAGTCATTTATGGGGATGGCAAAACCGATATTTTCCGCCCGGCCAGCCACCGCAGTATTGATGGCAATAACTTCTCCGTTAATATTTACAAGCGGGCCACCGGAGTTGCCTTGGTTGATGGCGGCATCCGTCTGGAAAAGGTTCTGCAAAGTTTCACTGCTGCTTTCATCACTGGCCGTGACGCTGCGTCCATAGCCCGAAATTACACCAGTAGTAACGGTGTTCTGAAACTGCCCGAGCGCATTTCCGATAGCGATAGCCCTATCCCCTACCTGTACCTTGCTAGAGTCGCCTAGCTTGGCGGCTTTGAGATCTTTTCCCTTTTTGTCCTTGACCTTCAAGAAAGCGACGTCCAAACTATCGTTTGCGCTGGTCCTGCCCACTACCTCTACATCCGTTAGTTCCGTTCCGTCGGACAAAGTGACTGTAACGTTATTCGTCCCTTTAGGAACAACGTGCCTGTTCGTAACAATAATGCCCTCTGTGCTGATAATTACGCCGGTACCGGCGCTTTCCTGCTCTACCGGTAAGCTTTGCCCGAATAAAGAATCACGTGTGGTCTGAGACGTAACATTAACGGATACGACGCTAGGGCCGACATCTTTTGCAATCTGGCTGACCAGCTGACTCTCGTTTGAAATAATTTGCTGTTGAGCCTTGGTGTCATTAGTATTAGACTGTCGGCTATCCGCCCCAAGCCATCCACCCAAGAATCCGGCGCTAACGGCAGTTAACAACATAAAAGCTAAACCCATGACTTTTGACTTCTTGTAAGCTGGAACTCCGCTAAGCCCCTGGTTGGTCGACTCCCTCAGGGGTGGTAATTCACTATTATTTTCAGTATCCATACATATTTCCTAACCCGTCTCTTTTACTATTCCTTTTCCAAAAATCATCCCTATAAGTATAAACCATAAAAGCTGAGAATCCCCTGAAAAAATTATGTCCAAAGAACAGGAATTTACTTCCCGTTTTTTGGTTCTTCTGTCAGGAAAGAGCAGCCAGAGAAATGGAGCACATTTCCCTGAGCGATGAGAGAACCTATCCCGGTTCTCTTATATAGTCTTATCGCCCCAATCCGAGAAAGCAATGACGATGAATACTACGGCCACCATGACGAATATAAACTGACGGCGCAGTAATGCCGATAACCGATCAGAGCTTTCTAAGTAATATAGTGCGGCGAGCCCAGACGCCAAAACCGATATCAGGACTGTAGGCTGAGCAATCCCCCCGTAAAACAACAACCAATGACTAAGAACCCATGTCAATGCCGCCCCGAAATAGCCCCAGGTATAGGATAGGAGGCTGGAATAACTTTCGTCAAAACTATTAAAGAAGTGCCGGGCCGACGTATAACATATAAACCATGCCGCTATTACTAACGGGACCACAGGAGCATCACTTAAGCTCAAGAAAAGAGCACTCAAAGCCGCAAGTTGACCGATCCAGGCTTGCATCGACACCTTAAGCACGTTAGAACCAGGTTTAATGATTAATAACCAGATAGCGTAAGCAAGGGCCCAAATAAGCTCCCACATCTGGCTGCCGCTATTAGCCATGAATACCAGAGCTGAAAGACCTACCATGATATCGACAGCATTGGCCAGAATGAGCGCAGGCCAATGACGAGGCTTGACAGCGAATATGCGCCACTTACTGAGTAAGATTAATGCTAGTCCCAGCTGCACAAAACCAATCCGCACTAATATGAACAGCAGGGTCGGAAGCAAAATAGTGATACCGATATGGAGAAAATGCGAAAATCCGCTTTTGGGCTTTAACCTGGATGAAATTGGTCTAGCTTTACTCATAGTTTATTTCAATTACTAGTTTACCCTATTTTAGTCATTAGGGCTTATGCGCTTCCCTTGCAGTTTTGGTGCGCAGATGAGGATCGCGCAAGGGAGCCGTGCAATAAGCTACGGTGATTGCGTACCGCTGCCTGGCAGCCAAGAATGTGCCAAGAATCCGCATTTCAAGCGGATAGTGCGTCAGTACTACAATGCCTCGTTTCGGCCTAGGATAATCACAAAGTCGGCCGTTCCGGGTTGGATTGCGGCATCTGGCAAATTATTTACGGCAGTAACGCCAAGTCTCTGCTCTAAGTAACGCCGCGTGTATTTCTTGGAACCGTTGCGTAGATCTACCACTATCGTATTGTTATAGGTTTTAGTTGGCGCGTCCGCTACCTGCGTGACGTTGTAGCCGAATGATTTCAGCTCATCACTTCGGCGTGAGGCTAGACCCGGTGTCGTAGTGCCGTTAAGTACGATGATATTGGCGTTCTCGTTGCGTAAGTAACCGTCCTTTAGGCTGTTACGAACATAGTTCTGAATTTCCTTGAAGTTATATAGACCGGCTCGGGGGATCACTACCGATTGGCCGCCTACCATATCGGTGGTAACAAAATTATTGGGTGGATCGGCCAGTCCAATAGATGTGATTTTGCTAGAGGATATCTCTTTGCCTATATTGTAGACTCGCATGACCTCGTTGACGTTCAGGTTAGTCTGCACGTGATTACCAAACGCATCCGTTAGCTGGGAAATCTTAAGCGGATTACCAAAGGTACCGGCACTTAATACCTTTTCTTTTAAGGCTAGGATGATCTCACGCTGCCGCTGCCCGCGGTCAAAATCACCCCTCGCACTACCCATGCGGGAGCGGGCATAAATAAGCGCTTTTTTACCGTTCATGGTCTGCTGCCCTCTCGCGGCGATTAATGGGTTATTGTTGTTTTCCCAGGCTACTGACGGATCATATAATTGCTCTTTAACATCAACAGTTATACCGCCCACAGTGTCTATGGCCTGACGGAAAGCCTCAAAATCGACCATAGAATAATAATGTATCGGGATCCCCATAGATTGCTCCAGAGCTTTTTGGATGGCATCCAGTCCGGCTTTTTCGGCCTCTTGCTGCAAGTCACTGCTGCGCTTTCCTCCCGATAACACCCTCTCTTTGGCATTACTATAGACAGAATTAATCCTCATGGAACCTAAATTGGGCACCTTAACGTAAAGATCCCTCGGGATACTTAGCAGAGAGGCCTCTTTTTGCAACGGGTCAATACTGGCAATGAGTACGGTGTCTGTTAGATCGGCGCCGGTATGGCCTGGCCCGCCTTTGCCTAGCACCATTATATTAACGCGACCATCGCCCTCACCCTTTAAAAGTGACGGATCTACATTATCTTGTAATGCGGCGGCGCCTTCTGCCCCGCCCTTGAATATATTACGAGCCTTTAGATAGCCTTTGCCGAAAATGAAACCGCCGCCGACAATTGCCAGCACCATCATTGTCGCAAACCCGCGCACGAAAACTTTTCTCTTACTTGATTTATGCTTGTGATGTTTAGCCGATGGTAAATTTTCGATCCTTACCGGAGGTGTAGGCTGTCGCTGTGCCCAAGGGGAAGACGGCTGAGAGGATATTACCGGTCGCTGACCCGGCTGGAAGCCAGCCGGGCGCCGGAAATCATCTATTTTGGCATTAATGGGCTGGGCTGGCTGTATATTTTGTGGGCGTCGAAAATCAATACTACCCCTTTGACCTTGGGGGGGTTTGACGAAACCGTCTATGCTTGTGCGCCGGTGTTTGTTTGTGTTTTCACGGAATTTATCCATAAGACGTATGGTCTAGTATACCCTTTTATGTGGGTAAGGTAAACACTTATGCTAAAAAGTTATTCACAGGCCAAGACTTATTCGAGGTTACAGCAAAGATTTTAACCTGTAACCTATAAGCTATTAACTAGGCATTTATGGGCAAACCTTAGCAGTTACGCTATAGTTATTGGTTGATATATGGATAATGATACAATTCCCCCTTCGCAGCTTCAGCCAAGCTCAGATTATGGAGTAGGGCCTGTTCCGGTCCTGCCGCCATCTCAGCCAGAGGAAGACTCATTCGATTCGCCGCCAGACCGCGAAGGCCTTAAAAGCATAATCTCTACTGTACTTATATTGCTGGCCGCACCCTTAATTGCTCTATGTCTAACGGCTTTCGTTTTCCAGTCTTATGAAGTTGACGGCCCTAGTATGCAGACCACGTTAGAGAACAAGGACCGCTTGATTGTACTGAAAACGCCCAGGACCTGGGCAAAAATAACTAGGTCAAACTATATACCGGCTCGCGGCGATATTATTATTTTCAGCAAGGCAGGCACTATAGACATTGGGCATACTCGTGAAAAGCAGCTAATAAAGCGAGTAATCGGTTTGCCAGGCGAACGAGTGGTGGTAGATAACGGCGAAGTAACGGTTTACAACAAGGAGCACCCAGAAGGCTTGCAGCCGGATAAGGCGATGTCGTATGGCAGCGTAATCGGTTTCACATCCGGACAAGTCGATATGGTAGTACCTGAGGGGCAAGTATTTGTCTGCGGTGATAACCGCAGTAATTCGCTAGATTCCCGCGCTTTCGGCGCCGTAGAATCAAAGGACATAATCGGCAAGCTTGCAGTCCGGATTTTGCCGCTTAGCAAGGCCCAGCGGTTTTAGCCCATGAGAGGAGATAACTCCTCCTCTAATGGAGCCGGGCAGCCGAATGAATCGTCTGTCGCTCTGCTCTCCTCCCAAAACGGAAGCAAAAGGCCGGAGTAAATCCGGTCTTTTTGCGATTTAAAATACTAGTATAATCAGTAACCCTCGGCACCAATTTTCTTAAGTCTGAGTTAAGACCATGGAATACTTTTATTTATGAGGTTAAAGTAGTTTGAGGATTCTAGGGGATGGTAATCCCGCAGTAGAAACACCTACCATGCCGTTTGTTACTTGCAGAGTTCGTGGCTTGCCCATGGTATTCTTAACTACCCGCTCGAGGTTCATTACATACAATCGCTGAAGCCACCGTCGAGAACCAGGACTAACTTCTGGCCCAATAGCGCCTCGCCCATGCACAACGCGCCGATTATTAAAAGCTACTGCCGTGCCAGGAGCAATTACAACTTGCTGCTTTACCGCGGTTAGCGCTGCTTCCATTTCCTCAAGTGCACTTGCAGCTTCTGCATCGGTAGGATCAAATGGTCTTAGTCCGCTAGATAAATCAAAGACCGATTCAATATTCCCCTCATACTCACTTAAAACAGTGTGGTGTGGAGGATTAATATTTCTAACAAGATTTTCTATTAGTTGGGGTAGTAAATCTATGTCTGTAGAATCTGGTGTTATATTTAAATTTCTCATCATTCGATCCTTTTCTTCAGAGTCTAGACCCAATACAGCATCAAGCGCCTCTTTAACGAATGAGTCCGGGGGACTGGTCACGAAACGTTTTTCAAAAAGAGTCTGTCTAGACTTATTGCTCAGTAAAGCAATAGCAGCATCTACTGGCGCTAAAAATGTGGAAGTTACTCCTGACCCCGTCTGTACGCCAGATAGAATCAGCCAGTCGGGCATATAGTCACCATATATTATGCCTGGCGTATCAGGAATAGGTGCCAAGTCCTGGTGAAAACCTAGTCTGACTGAACCTGTTAGACTGTGTATCTTCGCGACCTTGTACTGGGGTGACTTGATGTATGAGTGCTTCTTTCTTCTCGCCCACAAGTAGGGATGGCATTCCTAAGTTTAAGCCAATCCCCAGCAAGATTCCTTCGCTGACGAAAGTTTTTTTATCGTGGGGTGAGCTACCATCTAGTGGAGCAGGAGGTAGATCAGGATCGGTCGGCAAACCATTTACTGTAACCGCAACAACATCACCCTTACGAAGCGCAGCCAATTCAGAACCAATTTCAGAACCGCCGAAGACACCGGCTAGCCCATCTGCAGCTTCAATAACGCGAGCCCTAGTAATAAAGTTATCTTCATATACTCCAGCCGGAAGTTGTAAGGCCTGATCTAGGATTTGTCCTGCAACCAATTCTCCCACAGCAACTTCAACCATTAAATTTGGGAGTTGGACTGGGTCAAGCTCTGTTCTAATAGATGAATCTTGTGCCATAACTTCTATTATTTATACTTGATTATAACATAACTTTATATCTATTACAAGCTTAACTAGATGATGTAATGTTCCCGGCATTATTCCTCACTTTCTGCACCTCCAGGGTTTTGTCGAAGGAATTCTTCGGGGCCTCCTTGGTTTTCTATTGTTCTCAGGACAGCTCTTAGGCAGACATCAAATTCCCGAACCCACATGCTATTTTCCCACATTATTTTAGATGTTTCTATCGACGCCTCTCGTTCTGCTTCATGAGAAGGTACCCCGTTAGATAAGTCTTCTAGGCGTTTTCTTTCAATTTCAGCTATTCGTCTTGAAGAGCGATCCAAAGGATTAGGAATCGGTACTTTAGGGATAGGTTCGGGGCGAAGATGCCAACCATTATCATAGGTCATTATATACATTATGCACTAAAAACTATTATTTACAAGCTACTAGCGGTCGGCCTCACCAATTACCTGTGCTTTAATAATAAAGCTAGAATTTTCAAGTCTATTGATTTTATCTACTAATAAGTTTGTAGATTGTTCTATAAGTTATTATAATTTACTAATTATGCCGGAGATGGGTTTAACGGGTGATTTGCGGCCCAATTTAGTTGTATGTGGTGGCGGTTCACTCCGTCAGCCCTTTACTGGTGAGGCCTTGGAATTGTCAGGAGCTGCCAAGCCCAACGTCTTATTTGTCCCTACTGCCCAGCACCCACGTAAGGAATATGATTTATATGTGGCTAGGGCTACACAACGATTTGGTGACCAAGGAGCATTTACAGATGTCCTACATGCATACGATCAGCCACCTAGCCCCGAGGAGCTAGAAGATAAAGTAGGTAAGGCAGATATTATTTGGTCACTCGGTGGCTATACCGAGTTGATGATGAGGTTCTGGCGGCAGCATGGCTTTATTGAACAGTTCGTGCAAGCAGCACAGGAAGGTAAAGTTATGGGCGGTGGCAGCGCAGGAATGCTGGGTTGGTTCGCAGTCGGGCATAGCGATTCGCGCACATACACGACCCCGCACGGCGAACCCTGGGAGTATATTTTCGTAGAAGGTACGGGGTTGGTTCAGGCCACTGGCTGCCCGCACCATGACGGCCAGCCCGATAACGGCCCTGACCGTGAGACTGATTTCGATAGGCAGTTTATAGCCAACCCCGATTTGCCCGAACCTGGGATATGCGTATCAAACGATGCCGCCTTGATGATACATGATGGTGAATACAGGGTACTAGTAACAGACACTACCAAAATCGGTTATGTCCAAATAGTCAGAAGAACCAATGATGGGTTAGTCAAGTATGATTTGCCTATAAGCAATCAGCTCCGGAAAATAAGTCCGGAAATCGCGTAGAAGTACTATTATTTAGCTATCGATTGACAGTTTTTTGAGGATGCGGGCTAGGTCGGGGTCGGATTTGAAGGCTATTTCTAGTTTGCCACCTCGGGCGGTACGCTTTATGGATACTGGAGCTTTTATGAATTGGCTCAGCTCTTTGGTAGCCGTGGTGGTGGTTTCTAGCCGTTGGCGGGCGGCAGTGGAAGTTTTGGCGCCGGACTTGTGAGCCGTTACATATTGTTCAGCCTGGCGGACGGTCCAGCCGTTTTTTTGTATCAGCTTCAATAGTTCCAATTGACGGGCTTCTGACTTGAGTGCCAATATGGCGCGGGCATGGCCTTCTGTAATATGTTCGGCTTGCAGCGCATATTGCGCGGCAGTCGGTAAATGTAGTAGTCGCACAATATTATGGATGGTCGTCACTGCTTTGCCGAGTCGCTTGGCGATTTCCCCGTAATCCATACTGAACTGATCGTGAAGGCGTGAAACAGAAGCAGCTTGTTCCAATGGCGACAGATCCACACGCTGAACATTTTCGATTAAAGCAATCTCCAGACGCTCTAGTTCCTGCGCGTTACGGACTATAGCCGGCACTTGCTTTAGCCCGGCAAGGCCGGCAGCACGCCAGCGGCGCTCCCCTGCTATGATACAATACTTTTTGTGTTCAACTGGCGTAACAACTATCGGCTGCAACAAGCCATGACGTTTTATAGAGTCAGCTAGTTCCTGTAGGGCGGTTTTATCAAAGTGTTTACGGGGTTGATCCGGGTTAGGAACAACGTCCGTAACGAATAATTTTTGTATTCGTTCATGCTCATCCAAAAGAACAGTACTATCAAAATCCTGCGGGATAAGCGAATCAAACCCCCTACCCAACCCTTTGGATTGCATACTCATTATGCAGCCTCCTGGTTTTCCGTTTTCCCATTCGAGGTCGAAGACAATTTATAAAGATAGTTACCGAGATTAATAAGGGCTTTTGAGCTTGAGTGCAGTTTGGATGCAAGGTCGAGCACCGTAAGGGAGCCGTATTTAACATACAGCGAGTGCGGAGCGCAGGTTTTGAGCCAAAATGTGCCAAGCTCATAAGTCCTAGTTAACACGACTGAGTACCTCCTTGGCTAACTGCTTATAAGCCCGCGCACCTTTGGACCATTTGTCATGTTCGCTGATTGTCTTGCCATAACTTGGTGCTTCAGCTAAACGGACGTTGCGCGGAATCACAGTATTGAATAACTTTTGGTTAAAGTGCTTCTTAATCTCGTCCTGGACTTGTCCGGCCAAGGCCGTGCGACTGTCATACATAGTTATTACCACCCCTAACAGTTCAAGCTTAGGATTAAGCCCTCCCCGAACCCTTTGTACTACCTCGAGTAGCTGGCCCAAACCTTCCAGGGCATAATACTCCGCTTGGACTGGAATCAGCAAGCTATCCGCGGCAGTTAGGGCGTTTATGGTGAGCAGGCTCAGGGCAGGAGGGCAATCAATAAGTATAAAGTCATACGTTAATCCTTGCAGCGCCTGTTTAAGTTTGTTCTCGCGCTCGTCTATTGCCGCCAGATTGATTTCGGCCTCCGCCAAGTCTGCATTAGTAGGCAAAAGATATAAGTTAGCCAAACCCGTGTCTTTCAAGGCAGCAGACAAACCCTTTGGCTCAAAAAGTATGTCGTAGACGGTAGTTTCCAGGGATTGCTTGTCTACTCCAAGGCCGCTGGTGGCATTACCTTGGGGATCGAAATCGACGATCAGGACTTGCTTGCCAGCCTTTGCCAAGTAGGCACCCAGGTTGAGAGTCGTGGTAGTCTTCCCTACCCCGCCTTTTTGATTCAGTATAGCGATGATGTGACCCAAAGAATATTACCCCTAATGATTTTTGAACCCGTCTCATACCTTATCACCGTTCTGCGGATATAATTCAGAAAGCTACCAGTCTTTTGCTTCTCTGTGTATCTAAAGATGCGCTTTGTCACAAGAAGCCAGGTATCTTCCTTGTCAATTTCACCCTCGAAATCCAGAGAAAGATATGGGATGGATTCATTCTAAGGGTAACATTTTCACTCCTAAAAATGAAATTCAGTAATCTGTAATATTAACTATATAAATGGAGTTGGCGTGATTAGGGGATTTGGGTTACTTTACCGTGAGTCACGTTGCCAATATTGTCCAGCGTAAAGGTATATACGGTATTCTGATAAGTCAGACCGGTTATCCTGCCATTCGCGTCTCTGACCAACGGAATTTGCTGCACATGGACGACTCCGTCCATTCCTATCCGGTAAAATGTGGAAGTAGAGCCACCCTTAGAATATATATCAACATAGTACAATACTTGGTGCATTGGTTCACGGTAACCCATATGAAGTCTTTTTACGCCCAGGTCCAGGGTATGCTTGCTGTCATCGAACCATTGATTGGCTATGGAGGCGAAGAACTCCTGTGGTGCTTCCTGGAAGAAGGCCGCCCCCACCATGCTGCGTAAATACTGCTCGTCATATTTTGATCCTGCTTGTCTCAATAACTGGTCAAGTCGGGCACGTTTAACAGGATCCGAGTTAATGTATTGCGCCTCAATATTGTGGCTAAGCTCATGTGCAAGGGCTACGGTGAATTGATCTATGTTTATTTCGGCTATATCGTCAGGAAATGAATTTTCGTATATAGAACCGACGTCGTTAGGAAAGACATTGATTCCGCTTTTGGCGGCTAATTCAATGTGCCGGTCGCCAACACTTCCGAGCATCTCGTTCTGGGTAATACTGGCTAGAGTGAACATGCCGCTTGGGATGGAACTCATGACATCGAATATGACCCCTTGTTGGGCCGCGCTTAAGCCGTTGTTGTCGTGTACCAAGGTAGTGAAATTGTTCCATATATCGAGGCGTCGTCCGCTTAGGCCCAAAGTTGTGGCAATATCTTTTATCGTAGTTACGTCCAATTTAGTCTTTATATCGCGGAAACTCATCCATACCTGTGCCCGCAAGCTCGGCACGTAGGGTTGGACGTTTGAGTCAATGGTCCCAGCGCGGAAGTAGTGAGGATAGCGATTTATCAAGGATTTATAATTGTTATAAGTAGTCTGCCTGGCCAATTCCGACAACCCCTCTCTGCCCATTCCAGAGAAATATCGATTGGCCGTGAACAGACTCTGACGGAGATTGATATCTGCTTCCATCGCCTTTCCTAAGCCACCAGCCGTATGTGTAGCCAATAAGGCGTTCATTTTATTCCAAAGGGGCGGCGTAATGCCTTCTTGGAGTTTGGTCCTCGTGTAATCATCAAACCAATGGTGGGTAGCATATCCGATGTAATCCCCTAGCGAATTAGTAAATGGATGGTTAGTAGTTACAAAATACGATTCGAAATAATTCTGCCAATTGATGGAGCTATATTCCGGTTTCTGCAATATGACGTTAGCCGACTCTTTAGCGGCCTCATCCCAGCCCTGGGCCAAAGTCTCTAGGTTTTGATTCAGGGCCTGCTCATCAGTAGTGCTAAGGCTGGACTTGATCGCAAAGCTCCCTATTTTAGACCAGGCAGTCATAACGCCGTTCTGCTGCCCCTTGACCCGCCAACGATAAGTGTCCCAAGGCATATTAGAGGCGGACGTGTAGTTTGCCCCGACAACTTGGGTATTTATAATAGGAGTGGTGAAATTAGTGTCACTGCTCTTGGTAACCTGTAAACGATATCTGTTAAAGCCTGCCGAGGATGTCCAGCTGAAGCGGGGCTTCATGTTCGTGGTGACACTATAATTGACTGGTGACATAATCTGGGGCGGCATGGCAATGCCGGCTATTACTTTGCTAGGCGCTGCCAGTATGGTCACTGCGGATATAGCTACGAGTAAACATCGACTAAATTTACTTGTCATTTGCGAATAAACCTTACTAATTGACGTTTAGTCAAAAATAACACATATTACTATTTAAATCAAGCCTGTAATGCAGCAAGGATGTAGGAATGGCTCAATTCAAGAAGGTTAGTTCAGGCATCATGGTGATATATTCAGAACCCTGAATAGTAGTCATGATCTTAAGCCAATGCTTCTATTATGTAAAGGTGGTCAGCGAATTTGTAGCTTGATGTCGTTGAATTGGGGTGTGGCGCCCGTAGCGGTTGTTTTATTATAATCCCCACCTTTACACATAATACGGATCAGTACTTCTTTGCGGGCACCGGTGGCGATACCCGTCCAATCGGTCTTGAGAGTCCCAGGCACGTCCAAGGAAAGATCTGAACTTTTATCTTGGTACAGATTAGACCACGGACCGTTATCGTTAAGGGCATACTCCATGCGGCAACTTGCCCCTGCCGCACCTGCTTTTATCAGCCGCGCGGTTACGCGGAATTCGCGCGCACTGGTAAGATCTACCCATGTACGAGGCTCATCTGGGAATTCTTGATCTGCTGACGGCTGGTTCCAGTTTTGGGTATGTGACATCAGTACATGGTCAACCGTAGCTGCGACAGGCAGACAATCCTGCCACTTATCGTTCTGGTAACAGCGGAATTTATTAATAGCGGCATTATAGTACTGCGCACCGTTAATGCCTGTGGGGTCACCGGGGGTATTCTTGGAATCCAACACAAGTAATATTGCCTGCTCATCGGGCATACTAGAGCCGATGTTAACCAAGCCGCCATTGGTATTGACGTTGAAGTAGTCCTTGCCTCCGGCATTCTGGACCGCGAAGGCTTTATCGTTACTAATCTTTATCTCCAAAGCGCCATCATTAAAGATCGTGAAGACACCGTTACCATCTTTAGTGAGTGTCAGTAGGTTAGCCTCACCTGTCGCGCGGAGTGTTATATTTTGGGCTTCTATGGCCGTGGCACCGAGTATGGAGCCGGTGTTAGTCAGGCCTCCGCCATTACCATTGATACCGCCATTGATTGAAGCTCCGCCTGAAACAAGTTCCATGCCTGTAATGTTCTGTAACTTTCCGGCACTATCCAGCCTCAAGGTGCCTCCGGTTCGTACTCCATCTGGCGCACTAGAACCAGCCGTTGCATCAACTTTCTTGGCCAATTCACTAACTGCCTTGAGCGTGTAAATATTTAACGCGTCATACTTGACGCGGTAGTAACCGTCATCAGCCTGATATACCAGTTCTGGGAAGATTTGGGCTAATTCTTGGGCTATGACACCGGTCTGTTGAGCTGTAAGACAGTCGAGTACACGTTCTTCAAAGAATTGTTGATTACAATCAAAGTCAAAATTGACAGTACGAACTTCCTTAATTTTATCGAGGATACTATCGTTAAGATTAGTTACATTTTTCTTGAGTCGTGCGTCAGAAATACCTGAATCGTCAGCGCTACAGGCAACCACACCTGCGGCGTTAGTAGTCAGAGCGCCGCCATTCGATTGTCCAGTACAGTCATAACCGGTGAAAACTAAGCTTCCCGTGCCTAAAGCATTAAGTGTGAGGTTTGTGTTGTTAACTGATGTTAGGCTGTTAGAATTACTAATCGCGCCAGCGGCGCTGATATCTATCCCTGTTGACGCCACAGAAAAGGCATTGCTACCACCCCCGATTGTAACTGCCCCCGTTGAAGTACCAGTGCCAACATCAACAGCAAAGTTACTTGAAGCGTTGAGACTGATTGCCGCTCCAGATATTGTCGCTCCCCCTGTAATAGTGGCGAGCCCGCTCGCATTTATAGTAGTAATGCCCGATAGCGCGCCGGTAGACGATACATCGAAGGCCGTTGAATTAATAACCAGTGGCGCAGAACCACCTCCAATGGTTACTGTTCCGGTTGATGTACCGGTACTAATACTGGTGGCGAAGTTAGAGTTGTTGTTTAGAGTGATGTCTCCCCCTGTTGATGTTATACCGACTGCCGCAGCAATAGCCCCAGAGGAATTAACCTGAAATAGGTCGCCATTACCAACCGTTAGTAAAGCCAGAGGAGTAGTGTCTCCGATTCCAATATTACCAGAGGCCAGGGCTGTTAATATATCGACTCCGGCACCTGTCCCCGCGGCAATATTTGCCCGGGTATCCTTGCTTATACTAAATGAACCAGTGTCATCGAAGAAAAACGCTACTTTTGCGTCTCCTGACTTTAGCGAACCTATTTTGCCGCCAACACTAGTCTTGTCTAGAATGATACTTGCGCCGGCGGTTGCATGCTGAACTAAAATTTTCCCATTAACTACTGTTATATCACCGGTTACATTTGCACCAGCGGAAAGTGTTGCCAGGCCGCTGGCATTTATAGTAGTAGCACCTGCTATTGAGCCAGTGTTGACTATACCCCCGGATGCCAGATTAAGAGAGCCGCTTGTGAAAGTAATGCCAGTTATGGAACTAAGCGCGCCACTATTAATCACCAGCCCATTAATAGTGTTGGTGGCAGTAGCTGCAGTTATAGCACCGCTAGCACTAATGGTCGTTACTCCGGCAAGCGCGCCAGCCTCAGTGATACCTCCCGAGTTATTATCAATACTACCGGTAATGTTAGCGCCACCGCTTATAATGGTTAGGCCGGTAATATTTTGCAAAGCGCCGCCCACGGTCAGACGAGTAGTACCTCCAGTAGCCAGGTTGCCGGAGGCATCAACGGTCAGATTGCCCGTTGTGCCACCTATGCTTAATAGCGCATTCGCCGTACCGCTGATACCTATACCAACATTCCCTGCGGCATCCAGGATTAACTGGTCATTATTTCCACCACCAAGGGTCAATCCGTTGCTTGAATTACCAAAGCCCCGCAATGTGGCGCCCGTGGGAGAGGTTATGACTTGGAGATACCTGCCAGTCGATGTGCCGCTTATCTTAAAATTAGCGTTTGCAGCCGCTGTGTTAACCAAATCATTTGAAAAGCCTACATTTCCGTTGATGTCAGCACCGCCGCTAATAACGCTAAGTCCTGTGATGTTTTGAAGAGCACCGCCAACAGTCAGGCGGGTTGTACCACCAGTGGCTAAGTTGCCAGAAGCATCTACGGTTAAGTTGCCTGTCGTCCCGCCAATGCTCAATAGCGAACTTGGCGTACCGCTGGTACCAATGCCTACTGTGCCTCCAGTTTCGGCAAATATAGCACCCTGGGTGGAACGGAAACCTTGGCCTAATGTCAGGAAGTTGACACTGCTACTGCCTACTGCGGCACCGACCACAGGCGAAGCTACGAAGGCTGGCTGATTTGGTCCGTAGCCGTAAATGGTTATCGGTTGGGGCGCGGTTGCATTGGATATGAAAATGTCTAGATACAGCGTGGCAACTCCGTCAGTGCTGCTACGGGCAGCTGATACCACACCGTTGTTGTAGCTGGAGAAACGAGTCTGTTGGATGGATCCAGCAGCCCCATAGCCGCTTACGCTGTACTGCAGCTCAACGTCAGTAAGCGTGTTGTCATAAAGCGGAGCGGAGATACGGATGGTACCGCCCATCATATTTACACCTGTAGCGATACGGTACCAGCCAACGCCTGTAGGTGTAAAAGTGACGGACTTCTCTACTAGCTGTCCAGTGGTGGATATATTACCGCTGGCTGAAATGTTACCTATATTAGTAAGGTTACCGGCATTGTCCAGCCGGGTAATTGAATTTGTTTGTAGTCCACCGTCCTGCAGGTTGAGATTTGATAGGCCTGCACCGGAGTTATTCAGTACCAAGGTCGTGTTCGCAGCGTCATTCAGATCGACCGTGTAACTTCCGGATGCCGTGCGCTGCAGCGTGTTGTCGCTCGCGGCAATCACCAACTTATCGGAAGCCGAATCCAGAGTAATATCGCTAGAACCGCCACTTGTGATACTCAAGCCTCCGGTACTCATATATATAGGACTGGTTACGCTCGTCGTGAAGGTAGGCGCGTTTGTAATTGATATCGCTCCACAACTGCCTCCAGCTCCAAGAGTGATCGTGCCGCCTCCGCCGCTCAAGTTGCCGGTACCACTTGTGCATACAAGGGTGGTATTACCTTGGACGGCTGTGTTTGCAATAGAGCCATACAAGACGCTCAGGCCTGGGGTGCTACCCTCACCACTGTTGCCTGTCGTACTCAAGCCTATTAACGAGCCGAGGTTCATCACATAATCACCGGTCGTATCCGTACCCAGAGCTACGGAATCATTTGCGGCACCAGATACAGTTGCTACACCGTTGGCGTCTATAGTCAAGTCACCACTTATCGTCCTGAATGTAGGCACGCCGCTGCCATCGGCAATCAGGACTTGACCGGGGGTACCGGCAGCAGTAACCTGTAACGCGTTCGTACCGTTTCCATATAGAAGACCGTTGCTCGTGAAGCTAGCTGCACCAGTGCCTCCACGGGTAACAGAAAGCTGACCAGTCCACCCCAGCGTATGTGTTGAACCCGAAGAAGTAACTGTGATATTAGTATCATTAGCGAACGTTTGGCTTGTGGCGGTGAGACCGTTCAAGCTACCGAGTTTTTCGGTGTCAAGTTCGTTCAGGGCGGCTTGGACGGTAGTTGAAGATAGGTTGCCAGCTGGCGTGTTAGTAATCTGTGCGGCTGTGTAATCGCCGCCTTGGGCCGTAACTGTACCGCCGCGGCCAAATATCGAAACTACCGGAGATGCTGAGGGAGCCACCTCCCATTTCGTACCGTTATGGATGACAAAGTCGCCGGCGCCGAAGGTTACATTGCCACTGCCTAGGTTCTGCGTTCCACCTGTTGAAACAGCGTAGACATGCCCGATCGTTCCGGTGTTATCAGCAAGCGTTGGGGTATTGGTCGAGGCGCTCCATGTGCCGCGGTACTGCAATGCACCGATAATTCCTTGCAATAAATCGCTGCGGGAGACTTTTTTGATAGTAGAAGTGCCGTCATAGATAGCCAGGTAATCACCGTTGTTAATGGTGGTAGTAGTAGTCAGGCCATTGATATCCAGGCTTAGGGAGCGGTCGACCGATAAGTTACCGCCACCGGTTAAGCCAGAGCCGGCTGGAGTAAGGATGCTACGCGAATCAAGCAGCAGCGTGCCGCTGGCATTTGGCACAGTTATGGTGTTATTTGCAGTTGGGTCGGTAATGGAAAAGGTTGTGGCAAAGCCGTTATTTGTAGCACCTTGGAATACCAGCGGGGTACCTCCCAGTATTTGGCCAGTTATTGTAATACGATCAGAGCTGGAACCGCCAAGTGTAACGTTTCCAGCTATAGAAGCTCCGCCGCTTATAACTGTAAGCCCTGTAATATTTTGCAATACGCCGGTGCTTGTCAGCCTGGAAGTACCACCGGTTGACAGACCACCTGCGAATGCCGCGTCACCATTAGAGCCCAGTACCAGGGCATTGCTGTAACCGCCTCCAGCCAAGTCATGCCCGAAGACCAGTTGTCCGATGGGTGAAGCGCCAGAAAGAGGTAAGTTTTCTACCTTCCAGTTACTGGTATTGGTAGTACCAGTGGTGGTATTCCAGACAGAACCGGTAAACCGCAGCCTAGGAGACATCTGGACAGGGATAGCTGCTGTGGCGGCAGTAGTGTTAGTGATCGCTAGCCTGTCCGTAGATGCCGCGGCTATACCAGCGCCAGTAACAGTCAGTACGTTAGAAAACGCACCTGTTGTCGCACCGGTCAACGCGCCTGCTATACTCAAGGCTCCGGTAGTATTGAGCGCCGTGCCGATCTGAGCGGTGGTCGTAACCGCGGGCAGGGCCACGGTGGTTCGCGCTCCACTGTAGGGGCGGGCGTAGCTGATCGGCTCTAACTGCGCCCCCCAGGCAGAAATAGCATTGGTACCACTCACGATAAACACCGTCTTGGTGGTATGGGCAACACTCAAGTTCTGGGTAACGGCAAATCTTTGCCACTCAGGTGTCAGCGTTACGGTTTTAGTTGTGCCCGTCTGGGGGCCATTGCTGTCAATCCTTAAATCAGCCGTTACCGTACCTGCCTGGGATCGCAGATAGATGCTAAAGTTCCAGTCTCCGGTTGTAGAGTTAGTAATAACTTGGCTTAGGCTACTGGTGCCAGAACCACCCGCTGGAATGTTTTCTGCAGTAGCCACAAGCCTTGGATCAGTAGCGGAGTTAGCGGTTACGGCACCGATGCCGGTCTTCACCCAGTTGGCAGTGTTAAAGGCCTCCGTTTGAAGCAAAAAGTTCTGGTATGCACCAAAGCTGACAAATGGACTGTCGATGTAACCAAACATAGAAGTGGTCCCGTTTGCTACCTGAAGTGCCGCGCTTGGATCTGTAGTACCTACGCCTACCATACCGTTGTTAGTAAGCGTCAGACGGTCTACTCCACCCGTTACGAACCGTAAATTATCAGCACCGCCGGAGTAAATACCGCTGTTAGTGTCGTTAGTGAAGGAGTAAGCGGGTGCCGCGGAACTGCCATTCGCGCCCAGGAACTGACCGGAAGCCTGAACATTCCCGGTAATGTCTGCGCCGCCGCTTATGACAGTCAGGCCGTTGATATTCTGAAGAGCGCCGCCGCTTGTCAGCCTGGTTGTTCCGCCCGTCGCCACATTACCGGAAGAGTCGACGGTGAAATTACCCGTCGTGCCGCCGACGCTCAGCAGCGAGCTAGGTGAGCCGCTAGTTCCAATTCCGACGTTACCGTTTGTCAAAACCTTCAGCTTAGTCGTGCCATTGGTCTCAAAGTGTAAATCAAAATTATCGTCAGTCCCTAGAGTGGCCAGTCCTCCGAAACTGTTTCCGTCCTGGATATAACTGTTCGCTCCACCTCCACCGGCACAAGTAGTGGTCAAACAGATTATGCCCGAGGCATTGGGCAAAGTATACGTCCGGTTCGAACCAAGGTTAGTGGTCTGGATTGTCCCTGTCTGGCCATCGCCATCGTGAAAAACTAATCCGCCCAACTGAGTAGCACTGCCCAGCACTAGCGAACCGCCAGAAAATGTCCCTGAACCACTACTTATGAGGTTGCCATTACCGGCCACCGAGAAGACATCAACTCCACCTTGCTGGAACTGTAATAAACCCCCCGCACCTGTTTGGTTAAGCCTGAGTGCAGCCAATAACGTGTTGACGATCTGTGGTGTGCCCGGAGAAAGTTGGGCTAAGTCATTAGCACCGAGCGTACCGCTACCGTTGGTCAGGGAATCGGCCTGGCCGGAGCGAAAAGCGTACGGTACGGCGGTAAGCTTGAGACGTGGGTTCATCTCGCCATCGCTATTGACATTCATCGTCAGCCAATGTTCTTGCGACCAGTCGATTGTGCCAGGAAATGCCGTGACACTACCAAGACTGACCGTCATGTAGCCGTTGACCACCCTGGTTGTCGCTTGGGTCTCCGTCCAGAGAGGGCTCCCCCCTGTACTGGTGTTATAAATCTTGAACTGAATTGAATAATTGCCGTCGTTGACAATGCTTCCAGCCCCTGTTTGCAGACGTGCCTGGAAGTTGAGGTTAGAGCTAGTTGCCGCGTATACGCGCGCATCCGTACCCGCGCGCGTATAAGAAAAAATACCGCAGAGTCCTAAAACCACAAAAACCCATAACCCTGTTCGGTACAGGCTACGGGTCAAATGTCTGATGTACGACCTATGTCGCACAATATGGTTCCGCTTCGCAGCAGTTTTCACTAAGGTTATTACCTTTGTTTTTGTTTTGTTTTTATTGTTACCGGAGGGCGCAATTTCTAGAATTATCGCGCCAACGGCTTCGTTTTTTTGATCTTTTTTGTTTTTGTCTTCCTAAGCCTTGGCTCAGGTCGATTTATAGATCATTAACAGATTAACATCTCAAGTAATCATTGACAAGAGGTATGACCCTAGTTGTGGATAAGTTATGAATCGTAACAAACTAGCTTACTAATGCTAGCCTTATATGACTAGTATCTTATTATTACTCAGTAATCTCCCTGTGAGTAACGCTTTATTGTTGCCTTGCGCGCAGTGTCTGAATGTCTACCTTCAGACGTATATCAGCGGTCTAGTAACCATCAAATAGACGTGTCGTAAAATGATTATTGGGGCTGGGCAAGTAAGAGGGTCTTGCTATATATACTAGAGGTTAGTTCATCATTCAGTATTAACACACGTCCTATACCCTACCATACCCTCACTCCCCTACTATCACCGAACCGTTGGTGGTCGGGCTTAGG
>CAZWFS010000012.1:0-30729 GCA_964633325.1 uncultured Candidatus Saccharibacteria bacterium
CACCCTTTCAGGTTGTTTGATTTAATTGATACGAACCGTATTTTAATACTTGTGGTTAACAAGCACAAGCTTAATTCAAGACGAGATTGGCGGAGGGAGAGAGATTCGAACTCTCGATACCCTTGCGGGTAAACCGCCTTTCCAAGGCGGCGCCATAGGCCACTAGGCGACCCCTCCTGAGTTGTCGCTGGATTCGCCGTAACCTATTCTAACCTAAAATTACTACGCTTCCATATTGCCGGCAACGCAAGAAGCAGCGTAAACTAAGTAGAGATGCCTATTATCGAGCTAAAAAATGTCAGCAAGCTGTATGGCTTTGGTGAGGCTACTACCGTAGCGTTGGACGAAGTATCGTTAAGTGTGGAGCGGGGTGAATTTGTGGCCATAATGGGACCAAGCGGCTGTGGCAAATCTACGCTACTTAACATCATCGGACTATTAGATAGGCCGACTCATGGAGCTTATAGCCTTAGTGGCAAATCTGTTGCCAAATTGCGCCCTAACCAACGGGCCAAGGAGCGCCGCGACCGGATAGGTTTTGTATTCCAGTCGTTCAATTTATTACCGCGGATGAACGTGCTAGAAAACGTGTCACTGCCGTTAGCCTATAAAGGTATATCAACCGTCAAGCGCTACAAACAGGCAGCAAGTATGTTGGAGCGTGTCGGACTGGCTGACCGGGAATACTTTATGCCTAATCACTTAAGTGGCGGACAGATTCAGCGTGCTGCCATTGCCAGGGCGCTTATAAATGACCCAAGCATCATTATTGCCGATGAACCTACTGGTAATCTGGATAGCGGATCAAGCAGATTAGTCATGGAGCTACTCAGCGAGATTCACAAGACCGGTAATACCATCCTGATGGTTACTCACAATCCCGAACTGACCCGGTACGCGGCCCGGGTCCTATATATGCAGGATGGCTGTATTGTGCACGATGAGCGGTCGGCAATCGGCATAGTGCCGGAGCGGGCTCGCCTGACAATGTTCGGACTACAAAAAATGACCGAGGAAGATCATTTAGCGGGTGTATCGGCGCTTGTTAATGTCATGTCTGATAAACAAAGGACATCAAAGAATCGATTAAAGCCAGTTAAAGCACGCAAGAAAAAAATAATCAAGAGGCGGGGCAACTAACCAAGATGTTAAAAGGCAATGTAAAGATGGCTTTAGCGTCAATAAGAAGTGCTCGTTGGCGCAGTTTCATGACGATGGTAGGAATCATTGTCGGCATAGTATCGGTCGTCACGACAATTAGCCTTGGCGAAGGAGTCAAGAAACAAGTCACAGGCCAAATTAACCATCTTGGCACGGATCTAATTACCGTACGGCCCGGAAAAGCTGTCAACCGCGACACAAAAGGACAAATTACTAGCGTGAACTTTTTGTCGGGTTTCGGTGCCAGCACTCTAACGGAAAATGATTTTCAGGTTGTTCAGAAATCGCCGAATATCAAGGTTGCGGTACCACTAAATCTCATAACCGGCATTGCGCAGGTTGAAAATCGGGAAATGAATGGCGGATTTATAATCTCTACTTCAGAAGGTTTGCCAGATATCCTCAATCAGAAGGTTGAGTTTGGTGACTTTTTTGGTAAGGGTGACGACGCTAAGCCCGTAGCGGTGATCGGTAGGCGTGTTGCCGAGCAACTATTCCAGGAGAACGTGCCGCTTGGTAAATCGCTTAAGATTAGAGATAAGGACTTCAATGTAAGAGGCGTATTCGAGGAATTTGCAACCACGCCTCTAGCAGGCAATAATGATTTCAATTCCGCAATATTCATTCCGTACGGGGCGGGAAAGGAGCTTACCAAGGGCTCTACCCAGATTTACCAGTTGTTGGCCAAGCCTGTTGATCCTGCCGCTGTAGACGCGACAATTCCATTGATGAGAGAGGCGTTGCTGCAATCACATGCCGGACAGGAGGATTTCACCATTCTGAAGCAATCGGAAAGCTTGTCTATTGCCTCCAATATCCTTAATTTGTTAACGGGTCTCATTGCGGGGGTCGCCGCTATATCGTTGCTTGTGGGTGGTATAGGTATTATGAATATCATGCTTGTTTCTGTTTCTGAACGCACCCAAGAGATCGGTATACGGAAAGCCATAGGCGCTACCAATCGCCAAATATTGGGACAATTCCTGGTCGAGGCCATCGTGCTAAGTCTATGGGGAGGGCTGATAGGCGTCTTATTGTCGATTCTTACTAATTTTGGCATTAGGATATTCACGGATCTGCAACCGATCATCACCTGGACAATCGTAGTTTTGGCATGCTTGATGTCGCTACTAGTAGGGGGTGTTTTTGGCATAATGCCTGCTGTTAAAGCTGCGCGCAAGGATCCAATAGAAGCATTGCGACAGGGTTAAACGTTGCTTAGGCGTCCCGTACATAGTAGAAAACCGGCAAATGTGTTTCTGTCATTTGCCGGTCGTTAAATTAATATTCTGAATATTTAATGGTTATGCTTTACGGGCGTTGCTTCATACCACCAGTTAAAGCCGTCTTTGTCGCGCAGGTTAGAGCCTTGCAGGCCTTTGCCTCGTCGAGTTATGGAGATTCCTTTAAACATAGCTTAATTTATCCTTGCGGGGGTTAGTTTATGTGCTTGTGGATGAACTGTCGGGTCGAGTTTTCATATCTTTCATATTCATATCCGTCATTGTGCTTGTGCGTCGTTTGGTTGCCCCTCTGGTTGTCTTTGTGCTTGTGCGCTTGCTTCGTGCCATGTATTCCCCTTCTGCTTAGATTGGTTTATAAAGCTTATGGTATGGTCGTTACCGTTACTACGATAATTCTCACATATACGGATTCCGCAGCGCCAACTCAGTCCTGGAGCAAAGCCACAGGCCTGAGTTGGCTCTTGGCACCATCTGCGATTTTATCCTCCGATGCTCCTGAACTGTACCGAATGTACAGCTCAGTCTGCTTCTCGAATAGAAATCGCACCTGATACCCAAGTGTGAAACCCGCATAACACGTTACTAAGTTAGTGGTTGAGGGTGGTGCTTCGGCCTCCACCGGTTAAGAGTCGGATAAAGAACAGCAATATTACTGAACCAATCACCGCCACTACAACACTTGTCAAATTAAAGCCATTCAGGCTTGGCCCGCCTATCAACCGTGAAACGGCTCCCCCAATAAACGCACCAATTATACCTATAATCACATTGGCCATGGCGCCTTGTTCTTCATTGGTCCGCATTATTATTGAAGCGGTCCACCCCACTAACGCTCCGAAAATAATCCAAAGTATAATACTCCCCACCTATACCTCCTCTTCCCATGTGCGCATGGTAGTAGATCGAGGTGTTCTGGAGTCACTGTCCCTGGCTTCTTCAAATCCGGACTGAATCTTATCGCTCTTGGAACGGATGGTGCTGGTCATTCGGTTGCTTACATCCTTGCCGCGGCTAAGCATTTCCTCCATGGTAGCCCGCGCGGTGTCGATCCCCTCAGCTGCCTTTTTTTGTATATCTTCGGTAGTACTCCGTAGTTGCTGGCGGGTTTCTTTGCCGCTTCTTGGAGCCAGCAGCAAGGCCGCCATGGCACCGGCCAATCCTGCCACTAACGGTACCATAAATGTGCTATTCGAGCTTCTTTCAGCCATTTTTAAATTCCTCCTAATGTATTAGTTTGGTAAGTACGTTAAAAGAGTAAGGAAAAGCCATAACAGTTACTACGAGATATTTCACACCTGAAAATCGGCGTTAGCCTGCTACCCCCTGACGTGAGCGTGAGGCGGTGTATGAAGAGTACGTGCTGGAGGCTTATTAATCTTAATGACTAGAGTTAGATATTTCATAGTTACTTACGAAACGTTTTGCAATTATGTGAAATGGGTACGGAGGTAATAATTTAAAAGAAAGGGAAATTAATGGAACGTCTGGAAGAAACGTTCGATAGGCTACTTGATCGTGTAGTCGAATGGTTACCGTTGTTCGTGGGTGCCCTAATACTATTATTAATTGGAATGATGGTCGCCAGTTTTGTGCGAAACGCAATCAGAGGCTTTCTAGTGCGGGTAAGGCTAGATACTCGTGTGCACTCGGCCGCCGGAGGTACGATTATACAACGGGCGGTTCCGAGCCCCTCAAATCTTATTGGTAGCGTGGTTTACTGGATTGTATTTTTGGGCGCAGCTTCTCTTGCAGCTTCGGTTCTTGATATTGACGCGTTGAATCGTTTGATAGCCGCCATTTATGGTTACATACCCCAGGTAATAGCGGCAATCATGATATTTTTAATTGCTAGCACTCTTGCGGCAGGCGCGACAACGCTTGTTAAGAACACTATGGGCGATACGCCAACAGGCAGGTTGCTGGAGTCGATAGCTCCTGTAATAATCCTGGGCATTGCTACTTTTATGATTTTGAATCAATTAAAGATCGCTACCACCATTGTTACTATCACGTACACTGCTCTTATAGGATCAGTTGCCTTAGGCTCAGCTCTTGCCTTTGGACTTGGCGGACGGGATGTGGCGGCTAGGATGTTGGAGCAATCGTATGGAAAAGGATTGCAAAGCAAGCCCCAGATTAAAAATGATCTCCAGAACGGAAAAGAGCGCGCGAAACGTTTGGGAGATCGCTTTAAGACCAAGTGATAATATTCTAGATAGAAAACAGCTTATAACGTTTTTGGATGTTTATAAAAACCTTGGTACTCTGTGGACACGAGGATTTTCGCGTCTTTGACCCTTATAGTTTAGTTATCATAATTATTGTAAAAATCATCATCGTCATCCTGCTCATGAAAACGTGGCTGCCACGAGGATTCGTCGTCATTTAAGGTACGATTATCGAAATCGGTTCCCTCTCCTTCTTCTAAGAGCGAGTCATCTGTTGCTATCTTATAATCATCGTCATAATAGCTGCTCATACCTACTCCTTTGTCTAGAATGAGTCTGCTAATTTTGCCTAAACTTGGCTAGCTATACTATGAGTTTTTTCACAAACTATATTCCCGGTAGTTCGTAGTTAAAGTTTGTGTATAAATGTCGTCAGCGGTTAACCATAATTGGTTTGACAGAAATAAGGTTGCGTTATATATTTTAAGGAAGACCATGATCACTAAAATAAAAACTTTCAGCCTACTCGTTTTGTTTGTGTCTTCAATTTGTGCTGGCAGTATTTTAACTGCAAGCAAAGTTGATGCCGCCTCGGTCAGATTGTATGTCGCCCCATCTGCGTTGTCCGTAAAGCAGAGTTCTACATTTAATGTTGCCGTACGTTTAAATACCGATACCGGAGTGAACTATGCCAGGGCATACCTTAATTTTCCCGCCGGTAAGTTAAGTGTTACCAGTATTTCCAGTGCCGGTAGCGCCTTTAATTACCAGCAGGAACAGTCTTATGATAATGAAGATGGCCAGATACGGATTAGCAGGATAGTGTCATCTGGGACGGTACAGGGCGACCTGCTGGTCGCTAACATTACGTTTAGGGCGAAGAACTTAGGGGCAGCTAACCTGACATTCACGTCGTCCTCTCTTGTTTTTTGCTCAAGTCATTCGTGCCTTTCAGGCACGGCTGGGGGCACCTACACGATCACCAGTGCCATAACACCGCCGCCGCCCCCCCCACCACCTCCGCCCCCACCCGCACCTAATCCCTCCCCTCGTCCGTCCCCTGCACCAGCATCATCTCCCAACCCCCCCTCATTAACATCTCCCACAACAATTCCACAGAATACTCCGCTCTTGCCTAGTACACCAGTTCCTTCGACTACGGAGCCTAACTTAACGCCAATATTGAACCTAGAATCTCGAGTACCAATAAAGATCACTATTCTGACCTCCAGACGAAAGCCCGCCGTGAATGCCAGCGTTGTTATAGATGACCTTAATCAGCAAACCGATAAAGATGGCAATGTGTACCTTGACGTAGAGCCAGGTAGTACCATAGCTACAGTAACACTAGGTAAGGTGACCAAAGAGTTCAGTTTAAATGTAGAAGTGCCGACGCCGGGCTCGACCAACTTGACGGTACAAAATTTTGAATTTGTATTACCCGCAGCAGGTATACTCTCTGGCCCATTATTTGTCTTCGTTGTACTATTGCCCTTGCTAATTGTTATAGTCTTCATACTTACTCGTCATCGCAAATTCTACCAGCACCCTTTGGCGATATTCGGCTATGCTCCAGCCTCGCACCTGAAGAAACCTCATGCTAAAAAACGGGGAAGTGAAGCTTCTATAGGGCATGTGACAATGCCTACATCCACCCAAAACCTGGTACCACCGACTCCCACTTCTCATCTTCATCCAACAGAAGAACCCGTTAATGCTACACCAGAGATTCCTGCTATCCATACAATGCACCAACCGCATATTCCACCCCATCCCAAGCCATTACCCCAACAATTAACTGCTAAGACGTCGGCAGTTCCGAGCGCAAAAGGTATTGCCCATGTTGCTTCCACGGCTAAACCCATACATAAGGGAGCGTCCGTACATGTTGGCACAGAAGCCCAAGTAGTTATTCCTCACCCATCTGCTGAAAAATTAAACGCTGCCTCCAAGCTGGAGACTACCCCTGCCGTGGCACACCCATCAACATCCGCGTCAAGCGTATCCCATTCGATTAACCATCGGCAAGAATCCAAACCAATCGCCACAGCTAAAATACCGGCTCCGCTACCACCAACAGCATCTACCGGTAAGGAACCTATTAAGACCGCAGGTAATGTTAATAGTCAACTGCCACCTCCACCATCAGTGCCGCCACCAGCTACTATTCCGGGAGCATCTGTTGATGGTCGGTATGTGCCTAAATGGCAGGCTGAAATACAGCATCATCTAGCTAAACCTAAACCAGATAAGGAATTCGAAGAACCGCCTGACATGTTTGAAACTGCCGAAGACATGTACCATTATAACGAGAAATTCAAACAAACGCCGCCTCCTACGGTCGAAGCAAAACTTCCGCCAGCACCTGAACCAAAAAAATCCGAAAGAAAATTCCTATATTAACTATTAACCATCTCCTGCACCACTTTCCAAATTGATGGATAATCATGTTTTAGGCGGAGCCAATACCACCATTCCAAACCCCATAAATCAATTGGGTATAGGTTTGTGCGCATTGCGAACGCAATGTTTTCCTTTAATTTTTCGGGACTCATAAGCTCTAATTGCTTCTCTAAAGGTGCCTCGGTTATCGGACAATCGGGCCAGGGTTCTGCCTGGAGCTCGTGGATAAAGGTGCGACGTTGCTTTATGAGTCTTATGGCTGTAGCCCTTCCGCGGTAAAACCATGGGCCACGCCGAGAATAATTATAGCTTCCCTTGTTATGGTTTTGTCGATAAAGAGAAATAGCATATAAGTCTGGCTTTGGTTGACGCCATGGTAAGCCCCAACTATCTGAGAGAGTCATGATTACCGGGTGTTTATCATCCAAATCTTTGATAAGCTTAAATTCCCGCCTTAGGCGCTCATGGCTGTAATCGTTATCAAGGCAGTGGCCGAAATCTTTCAGTAAAGCTTCATTCTCTAGCTGCCAACTGCCTAAGGCCGGATGGTTACGGTAGCGGTTTATTATTGTTTCAATATATGCATATAGTGCGTCATACCAGTCGTCCTTGGGTAACATTTGAGCCCAGACGGGCATATGGCACTCCGGCCAGCGAGGCTGTCTTTTGCCTACACATAAACTGACGTATGCACTGTGGCTTGCCAATAGATCAAGTTGCCAGTCGAGTTCGTCGAAGTTATATTGACCCCGCTCAGCTTCGTGGATATTCCAGTAGCTCATTAGTCGGAAGCGCCGAAATCCTAGTTCATCGAGGGCAGCTTGTAGCACAGTTTTCTTATCAATTCCAAGCTCAGCGCAACGATGTAATGAAAAACTTGTCCCTAGCCGGCGACCTGGCTCTTCCAGCTTAGTTCTCCAAAATTACGATTGTAAGCCGATTTATTTTTTAGCCTGTTTAGGCTTTTTTACTTCTTTCCTGCCCTTGTCTTTTGACATAAATAGCCTCACCTTCTGCTAACTATTCTAGCATTATTACAAGTAATACTTAAGCAGCTTTAATAAAATAAACCCCCTGATCCCTATGGCTAACAGGGGGTTTTAATGCTATGAAATCTTTAGAACATATATCGGTCTTCTTGTGTAAGCTGTTCTCTCATTTTCTTGATTTCATTGCGTCTTTGTCGATATTCATTAATTTTTAACATAGTTTTTTACTCCTTAACAATTAGGGAGTGTAAGCGCTTATGGATAGCTAGTCTGTGAGAATACTCTCACTACTGTTGCCTCCGTTTCTATATCCTTAACATTTGTCTTCGCAACCAACCTTAGTAGTAGATGGCTGAATATGAAAAACATAAGATAAATCAGGTTAAAGTAAGCGTGGTCACGCTGTAAAAGCTATCATTAACAGTATATGGGCATTAGTCATTGAGAAGATCCGCAACCATTTTTACGAGCTGGGATGGCGAGATGCTGGATTTAAGCACGTGATCACTGGCTCCTAGTTCCAGCATCTCTTTTATCTTGGCTGTTTTAGATAAGTTGCTGAATGCTATAACTTTAGTACGTGGATGTTTCAGCTTCATATGCGCATTCCGTAAGAATTCAAGACCATCCATACGGGGCATTAATATATCTAGCAATATTAGGTTTGGTTCATCATTCTCAAGCTGCTGTAACCCTTCCATCCCGTCGTTAGCTACCGCTACGTGGTAGCCTTTTGATTCCAGTATCTGGGCATATGCTTGTTGCAACAGCAGCTCGTCCTCAATGACAAGTATTTTCCCCCTAGCACCCATACATGTCCCTTCTTTGTAATTTTAACGATAAGCTACAAGGTAAAGCATAGTCCCTCAATAAGATATAAAACACAAGCAAACGCTGGGCGTAGATAATAAGATAAGGCTTGTCAGGATTTGTTTGCCCTGCCGAAAAATAGTTTTTTGAATTGTCTCTAGATCTCACAAGTTATTTTTCCTATGGCGCATCCTTGGTTCATTAAATCGGTTTTATCGCTTATCGTGAAGGACAGAAAGCTAAGTTAATCATTATGGTTTTATTGCCTACTTTGAAGACCTTAACACATAAAATTCATGATGCTCTGTTAAATTTTACTCAATAACCCAGTTGCATTAAACATCAAGGGCTGGTGGCTGGAGGGCTAGGCGGAGGGGTCGGGGGAGCTGGGGGCGGATCTACAGGATCTGGGGGTGGTTGCGGGGTGGGCGGAGGTGGCTGGGTTGGGGGTGGCGCGGAGGGCGGTGGGGTTGGCTCGCCGCCACCTCTTCCACCTTCCCCGCTACGGTTTTCGTCAGGCTTATCTTCTTTTTTGTCTTCCTCTGGCTCCTGCCTTTTCTCCTCCTCGTTTTCTTCTTTCTTTCGTTCTTGCTTCTGTTCTGGTTTTGGAGGGTCAGTATTGCCACACTTTATTTCGCTGCCCCTGATAAAATAATCTTCGTTCGTTCCGTTTGCACCTTTTTCGCTTGAGCATACTCTAGACTTAGTGACATTCGGCGGTTGCTCGAAATGCTCGACTGAAGTGTTGCCCAAAAAATGTTGCATGCCTTGGCGCCAGACTGGCGCTGCGCCAGACGCTCCGGCCACTCCACTCATGGGCTTATTCTCGTTATTGCCTACCCACACGCCAATGCTTAAACTGGGAGTATAACCTATAGTCCAGGCATCGCGGTTGTTGTCAGTAGTGCCGGTTTTGGCCGCGGCCGTACGTCCCGGTACGCTCAAGCTACTGCCAAATGTCGCTTGGCGCGCTACTTGGTCTGACAAAATGGAAGATATTAAATACGAAGATTCACGGCTCATTACCCGTTTACTTTTGGGCTTATTTGTGAAAACGGTCTTGCTGAACTTATCTTTGATAGTAACGATTGTTACTGGAGGGTATTGCGCACCCTGTTGCGCGAAAGCTGCGTAAGCATTGGTCATTTCCAATAACTTAGCTTCCGCTGTTCCGAGGCCCAGGGACAGGCCGTATATTTGCGGTTCCGTGACGGTAGTAATGCCCATTCTTACAGCCGCCTGACTTGCTTCCTCGGGACCTAGTTTTTGCATAACGTCGACAGCCGGGATGTTAAGAGACAGGGCCAACGCGCGTCTGACAGAAACGTTGCCTCTATAACGGAAATCATAACTTTGAGGCTTATAATTTCCACCGTAAGTCTTTGGCTTGTCTTCCATGATTGTCGCTGGTGTGATAATTTTTTTCTCCATGGATTCTGCGTAGAATATCGGTTTGAAGCTAGAGCCTGGCTGGCGATTGGCCAGCGCCATGTTGACTTTGCCAAAGTTTGGATCATTCCAGTTCGTACTACCCACCAACGCTCTGATTTCGCCGTTTTTCGGATCGATCGCCACCAGAGAGGCATTTGATCCACCTTGTTTTTGTAGTTGGGCGACACGCTCCGCAACAAGTATTTCAGCTCGTTTTTGCCAGTTTAGGTCAAGGCTGGTAGTTACTTGAAAGCCTGAGCGTGTGATTCGCTCTTCTCCGTACTGCTTCTTTAGCTCGTCCAATACCATCATGCCGAAGTGGTGGGCATGTTCTTGGGTTTCTGTAGCAGTTACGTGATACAAAAGTTCCTGGCCAGCAGCTTCGTCCTTTTGCTGGCTATTTATATAGCCTGCCTCAACCATGTGGCTTAGTACTTTGTTCTGCTGGTCTTTGGATTTTGACTTGTCGCCTGATACCGGAGAATAAGTACTTGGAGCCGGCAACAGGCCAATAAGCGTGCTGCTTTCTGCTAGGCTAAGTTCTTGTGGCGGTTTATTAAAATACGTATGGGCTGCCTGGGATATACCAAACGCACCCTCTCCAAAATATACCGAGTTCAGATACATTGCCAAGATTTCATCCTTACTGTATTTGCGCTCGATGGCCATAGCAATTGCCACTTCTTGATACTTGCGTAATACATTCTTGCTGCTAGACAATAAGTTATTCTTGACCAACTGCTGAGTAATGGTAGAGCCTCCATATCTTGATAGATCACGGTTTACTACATTAGCGTAGATAGCCATCATCGTTCCTCGCAAAGAATAACCGGAATGTTTGTAGAATTCCTTGTCTTCGCTGGCAATAGCTGCATGTTCAAGGTTGTCGGAAATCTTATCCAGTTTGATATCGTCCTGGTGGTTTATGCGGCCAAATCTGTAGAAAACCTCACCGTTCTTGTCCTGTAAGACGATTCCTGTCTTGTTGCGGTTCATCAAACGTTCTGGATCTGATATGTCCCTTGCAAAATATGCGTATGTAACTAATGGCACCATCAGCATAAAAATGATTATGGCCAGTAGGACTATGCCTAGTTTCGTCCGTTTTCGAAAGCGTTGAAATTTGTCCCAGCTTTTACGGGGCGCTCTTCTCAATCGGTAAATACCGTTTTGTATATCCATACCTGTCTCTTTTCAAAAACTTATTTTAATACCAGTAGTATAATTAAGCAAATTTTTGTGAGCTGTAAGATAACTCTCTTATTTATTTGGTCAAATATAAACAAAATTACATTTAGTCTGCGACGGCCGAGAAAATTATTTTTAGATTAACCCTTAATTGCTCCGACAAATTAAAACAGGCAACCATAATCGGTTGCCTGTTTTTTGGCTTTATAGGGCTTCTATAACGGGGTGTCTAATTCCTCTTCTTCGTCAGCTGGCATCATCCCGGTGCCCGTATCGTCTCTAGATGCATCGTCATCCATCATAGTAGCGTCATCCCTAGCCATATCGTCATCTGCCATAACATGCCCCCTTTTATTTATTAACATTTACTATATTAGTTGCTAGCTACTCGTGGGGCTATAAAATAATTCACATTGATTCATTTACCATTTGTTTGGTGTGGCAAACGTAATGGAGTTATACTTTAACAATATATTCGGTAGTCTTGGAGGATAGTTAAAGTATTATGAAAGCGTCTGACTTTACCATTGGCACGTTGGGAAGTCATTCTGCGTTGCAGATTCTCAAGGGAGCTAAAGACGAGGGTTTCAAAACTCTGGTTATTTGCGAGCAAGGCCGATCCCAGGCATACAGGTCATTCAGGGTCGCGGATAAGATTATAGAAATTGATTCATTCAGACAAGTTGTTAATTTAGAAAAGCAGCTGATAAAGGAAAAAGTTATATTAATCCCTCACGGTTCGTTTTTCCATGCTTACGGCGTCGATACACTGCTTAAAATGAAAACTATGTATTTTGGAAACAAACACATCCTTCCATGGGAAGAGAATCGAACCAAACAGAGGGCATGGCTTAAAAAAGCTGGACTTGTGTTGCCGCGAATATATGAAGATCCAAAGACCATTGACGGCCCGGTGATTATTAAATTTTTTGGAGCGGGGGGCGGCAAGGGCTTCTTCCTTGCGCATAATTATGATGAATTTAGCCGCAAAATCGCTCCCCACATGCATAAACAATTTATCATTCAGCAGTACATCGTAGGAGCCCCCCTTTATATACACTACTTCTACTCTCCTTTGACTGGTGAGCTGGAAGTAATGAGTATGGACAAGCGCTACGAGACTAACGTTGACTCTATCGGCCGCATTGGTGCAAAAGACCAGCTGGATCTGAATATTCAGAGTTCATACAATATTATGGGCAATTTACCCTTGGTAGTCCGTGAATCTTTGTTGCCGGATATATTTGATATGGGGCAGCGAGTAGTAGAAGCCAGTCTAAAGCTGGAAAAAAACGGACTTTTTGGTCCATTCTGTTTAGAGGCAATTGTAACCCCAGAGCTAGAATTTCTTGTCTTTGAAATATCGGCTAGAATCGTGGCCGGTACTAATCCCTATACTAAGGGCTCTCCTTATACCGATTTGCGCTATGAAGAACCGATGAGTACCGGACGGCGTGTGTCCAGGGAAATAAAATACGCGATTCAACAAAAAAAACTGAACAAGGTTTTGTTTGATGGTATCCCCAGCTGACATAGCCAAGATTACTAGCCAGTATGACCTTGAAAATATCCGCATCGGCAGCTTGGGCGGACACAGCGCGTTGGACGTCTGCCGCGGAGCCAAAGCCGAAGGCTTGGAAAGCGTAGTAGTAGCTCAGCGTGGTCGCGAGCAGACATATTCTAAATATTTCAAATCCAGGAGCAATAAAGGTTGCGTGGACCATGTTGTTCTAGTGGATAAGTTTGCCGATATAGTAAAACCTGAAATCCAGCAAACCTTGCGTGATCTCAATGTAGTTTTCGTGCACAGCAGATTCTTTTGGGTTTATTGTGATTACGCCCAGATTGAGTCTGATTTTAGGCTGCCGATTTTTGGAAATAGGATATTAGTCCGTAAAGAAGAGAGAACCGAGCCCAAAAACCAATATTTTCTGCTTGAAGAAGCCGGAATCAAACTGCCAAGACAATATGATAATCCTAAAGATATAGACCGGTTAGTCTTGGTCAAGGCAAGTGAGGCGGCACGTGGCTATGAGCGGGCCTTCTTCTTGGTCAGCACTTACAGGGAGTATAAAGCTCAATCTGAGAAACTAATTACCAGTGGAATGATCACTCGGGAAAACTTAAGCGCGGCAGTTATAGAAGAATTTGTACTAGGCCCACAGCTGAACTTGAATTTCTTTTACTCGCCTCTCAATGGTGAAATCGAACTGATGGGCACCGATACACGTCGGCAAACTAACATCGATGGCTTCCTGCGTCTGACAGCACCCGAGCAGACGGAAGTGCTCAAACATGTCCGGCCGCAATATATCGAGAACAGCCATCAAGCCATAACTATCAAGGAATCATTATTGGAAAAAGCTTATGAGGCTGGCGAACAATTCGTTGCCGCGGTCAAGAAGCATTATCCACCAGGAATGATCGGTCCTTTCGGTCTGCAGGGCGCCATCACGGCAGGACCACCCGCCGAGGAGCTGATCATCTTCGATGTAAGTATGCGCATACCAGGCAGCCCTGGCACAATGTTCACCCCTTATACCGGATATCTTTATGACGAGAACATCAGCGTTGGTCGCCGAATAGCCAAAGAGATAAAACAAGCCATCGCAAGTCACAAACTAGACCTATTATTAACTTGAGTTTATGAGCAGCGACGTACCTTCATAAGGCTCTAATGATATTTCAAAATCATGTTTTTTGCTGACGGTCGCCACTTTCTTGCCAGAGAACATGTCGCCAACAGAAACGTCGACGGGCAACTGATCTGAATATACGGTGCCTAAAACTTTTTTTGATGAGAAATTAAGTATAGTCATTTGTACGTTATCAGTGTGAGGCAATCGGTGAGTCATAACCAGCAAACTTTTATCGGGGACATCTGGTATATCGATTTGGTGGCTGGTGGCAATGCTATATTCTTCTCTCATTTCGAGTATTTTTTTTAGTTGTCGTACAAAAGAATTTTCGTCGGCTAGCTGCTGCGGCAATGTACCGTATAAGCTTACCGCTTTAGGCATGCCGGAAGAAGTGTATGAAGCTTTGGGATTTGAGCCTAATAAATCATACGCCCCGCGGTTGATCCAGCGGGTGTCCCCGTCAGCAATTAGACTTTTCACTTGATTGGCATCCAGCGTTAGAGCACCGCTCAGGTCCCAGCCCGACAGTGCGAATACACCCGGCTGTAAGGCGTTAAACATGACCAGTAACAAGTGCATGCGCTTAATCGTCTCAATTTCATTATTCTCCAGATGGTGAATATCATTGACTCCAAGGACTGCCGCCAGTGCGCTAACAGTGGTACATGCAATTCCATTTTCTGTAAAAAGCAGGTTGTAGGGTGCCGTGATTCCGGCCAGGTTATCGCGCAGATCTTTGCGAATGATATTCCTCAGGCTCGAACCGGTAATTTCTTTTCCGTGATAGTCGAAAAGATCATCTTTGTGCAGTGTCCAAAAATGTACCATCTCATAGGTGAGATCGTCGTGGTTTTGCAAGCCGTGTACCAAGGAAGCGGGATCGACTCCAGTATCGAGTGCGAGACGTAATGACAGGCGGAGAAATTCGGTGTCTGACGTAGCCAAGGCATGATGGTAGGCTGGACGGTTTATAAAATCGTAGGACAAATCGGCTCCTGTCTCTGACATTGTTTTTGTGTTCTCTATGGATAGATTCAACTCCTGGAACGTAAATCCGCCTAGCTTGCGGACCATGCTAGCTATGATCTGGTTGGCGGCTTCACTCAAGGGATGCCCTTCTGACCAAGCGGGCTGATCCTCGCTGCCGACCTCAATGCCCAGAAATCCATTTGCATCTAGACGTAGTCCTTGTGAACCGAGTTCGCCTAAAGAGTGTAGGGCGTCTCCGATTACTAGCTTCATTCCAGCAAATGACGGATCAAGCCAATTTATAGATGGTTGTCCTGCTTTAAAGTAATGCAAATAAACCCATCGTCGTTTAATGCCGTCAGTGCCCCATATAGTGCGAGTAGCACTCCAGTTGGTCTCTTTCACGCCCGGCTCGAAAAATATGATTCTTTGAAGTTTGCCTATAATGTATCCATGTTTCTTTAGCTGTTCTTCGGTCTTTAGGTCAATATTTGTAGCGTCCTGGCCTTTTGGAACCTCCGGTAATAAGTGCCAGTCCTTGGGGTAAATTTCCACCATATGGTAGATACCCGGATAATCACCGAAATTCATCTCCGCCAAACGAAAATCAGCGCCTTTGCCGGTATGGCCTGGGACTATATCGTCTATTACTATTCCATCATATCGTTTTGCCATTTCCGCGATGCCCTTAAACTCTGCTTCAGTGCCGAACACCGAATCAATACGATTGCTGATTCGGTCGAACTGCCCATCAACGCTGGGTGTCATTTGCCAACCATGGAGGCCACCCGCTTGTTTCAGGGGACCGGTATGCAGGCCTTTTATGCCAATTTCTTTAAATGCGCTCCATAATTCATCTTCTGCTAGTGCCGCTAAGATCGATTGATTACCTCTGGTTATATGGGAAATGGGATATGCCGTAAACCAAACCGAAGCTAGCTTTACCGCATGGCGGGGCCGAGGCTTAGCGAATGGGTTCCGCCACATATGTCCGCTTCCAGAGTATTTGGAAGCCAGCAGGTTGGCGTTGTGAAGCATGGACTGTTTTTTTAGCCAACTGACGTAGGTAGTATTAATAGGGCTTGGCGCCCCAAACTTTTGTGCTTCCTCCAACTGGGTTTTTGCAATCTGGCTGGCCTTGGCAAGCAGACGCTGTGGCCTGGCCGGAAAAAACTGTTCTGCAAAGTTACGTTTGATTTTCTTTAACGGGTTTGGGACTTTAGGCATAAACGAGTAGTTACCTCCATTCACAACAAGAGTTATCAAAGTTTTTTAATTGCTTTGTTATACTATGCTTCAAGCGAAAAATATCTGCAAGGTTTTTCGGGTGGTTAATTTATTGCCGCACTGTACAATGAACTTTAGTGAGCCATGCCCTAGGACAACACCATTTCCACACTCTTCGCCTTTCAAAATTGGTTGCTATTAACGCCGTAGAGACACTTAGAAGCGTGGCAGATGGGCTGGCCACAATTTTCGTACCGCTATATTTTTATAGCCTCAACTATTCCCTGACAGATATATTTCTATATTTTGTAGTAATATCCCTAACTTGGTTGATTTCGCTTTATCCGGTAGCCCGGTTGATCGCCCGATGTGGGCCTCGTCCACTGATGGCTTTTAGTCTTGTTGCCAGTATCGGCCAATTCCTACTTTTAATTACCCTGCCCTCGAGCGTGTGGCCACTTTGGACTATCGCCGTATTAAGCGGTCTGACAACCTCCTGCTACTGGCTGGGCTTCCGCTTGATGTTCGCTCGTGCCCTTGCTCATCATTCTTTAGGTAAAACCGTGGGAGTTGCTACAGCTCTTCTTATATTGGCTGGCGGTTTAGCCCCGGCGTTAGGCGGTGCTATCGCAACTACATGGGGCGCAACTTTTGTTTATACATTAGCTGTCGTTTTGTATGTATGTGCAATTTTGCCCCTAGCGCTTGCTCCATCCTATCACACCATAAATCAAAATTGGCCTAAATTAGACTTTAAGAAATACTGGCCGGATTTTTTGGCTAATGGTCTTTTTAATGCTGATGATGCTGCTGGAGGTTCAGTCTGGCCTTTATTTATCTTCTTGCTCCTTCCCTCATATGCTGAAGTTGGAATAGTAAGCTCGGTTACTCTGTTGACATCAATTGCGCTATCGTTATATGCGGGCTATCACATTCACGGAAAAGAGACTAAGCATAACATCAGATCCGGTACGAAAATGGCGGGGTTGGGAAATGGCTTAAGGGTATTAGCCCAGAACGGCTTGCATGTCTTTGGTGTCAACTTTGTTTCCGGATCGGGTAAGGCGTTGGCATTAACGCCTTATATGACACGCTATTATACTCATCTAGAACAACGGGGGCTGCCATACGTTATGGGGATGCAGATGGCAGGCGCGGCGGCTTGGCTGATTTATTTCTCCTTGATGCTTGTCCTGTCGCTATTGTTTGAGCCTGCTACAGCCCTAACCCTGGGGCTATTACTGGCCGCGCCATTGGTCATTGGCGTATCCAAGATGAAATAACGCTATCTGGTAGGGATAAAATTTATTTCTATATCGCGCTTACGTGGACCATCCAATTCAACCAATATAACACGCTGCCAGGTACCGAGGCTTAACGACCCGTCTTTATATGGAATTAGTACACTTGGCCCAATAATGGACGACAGCAAATGCGAGGGCGTATGGATAGGATTATGGGGATGACGCCATTGTATCTTTGGCAGCATTCCCCATAACGCGTCTAAAAGATCTTCGTCAGTGCCAGGATCAAGATCGGCCGTAGTCAGGGCGGCGGTAGTATGCTTGATAAATGCGTTGAGCACCCCAGGTCCATCAGGTAATTCTTGTTCAATCAGCAAGGTAATGTCTATGACTTGTCTTTTTTCTTGGGAGTTGATTTTAATAACCATGATTCAATATTAACAGTCTGCTTATGAAATTTGCCGCCCTATTGTTAATTTTCTAACATCATCAACTGCATTACGTGTTTATATTGTCTTCCAGCCCTGTCAAGAATATGTAAAAGCATAATCACAATAAAATAATATCGACAGGCTAAAAATAAAAGGTCAGAATTATTAAGTTCAATATCAAAGTAAGTGAGGAGGGTTTTTTATGAAAAAAGTCAAATATCTATTGGGAGCAGGAGCATCATCAGTTGCTTTGGCGCTTGGTGTGGCTATGCCGGTTGCGGCTCAGCAAACAACGGTCTGTACCAGTGGAGCAATTAGTGCGAACATCTGCCCGAATATAAATATCAATAGATCTAGGACACGCACAACCACATTAGGTGCGGGAGCTGCGATTGTCCGTAACACTGTAGTACAGCAACAGTCCACTTCAGCCTCAAACACGCAATTTAATATTGGTGGTGCTTTTGGTGTGGGCGTTGGCGGTGAAGGAGAAGGCACCGGAATAGGCATACTTGGGAATGGAATAGGCGTTGGTGTTGGCGGTGCCGGTACAGGCGTCGGAGTCAACACGCAGTCCAATAGCAGCAATACTTCTGCTACGGGAACCCAAAGTAGTAGCGTTTCATTATAAAAACAGATTTACATAACGTAAGTTTGTTTACTTCAACACATCTTTTCAGATAGGTCATAGTAGCGGTAAGCATAACCAGTATAAAATAATATTGACAACCTATAAATAATAGGACTATATTAAAGATACAATTTAATTAACAGGTGTGGGGAGGAGGAACAATATGCAAAAACTTAAATATGCCCTAGGAGCAGGTGCAACGTCAGTTGCTTTGGCTTTAGGGGTTGCTATGCCAGTTGCGGCACAGCAGTCAACGGATTGTACCACTGGTGCAGTGGGTACAAACATCTGTCCTAATGTAAACGTGGACAATTCAAGGACACGTACTTACAACTTGGGTCCATGCTCAGGCATCATAAACAACGATGTGGATCAGGACCAAACCACCACAGCAACAAATGAGCAGGCTAACGTCGGTGGTGCGGGCGGTGTCGGTGTAGGTGGCGAAGGAGAAGGTACAGGTGTAGGTGTAATCGGTGAAGGTACAGGAGCCGGTGTAGGTGGCGCAGGAACAGGTACTGGCACTAACAACCAGTCCAACACCAGCACTACAACAGCTACTGGCACCCAGTCTTCAAGCGTAAACTTCGCTCCAGACTGCAGCACGCACAATGTACAGCACGTAACTCACGTTACTCAGGCAGCTGCTGCACAAGCTTCAAGCTCTTCAAAGAGCCGTCGTCACAGCAGTAGCGCGGTACTTTCCGCTAGCTCACAGGTTGAAGCTCCAGTAGGTGGAGCCGGTGCCGGTGCCGGTGCGGCTGCTAGCACAGCCAGCCTTTACGGATTCGGTAGCTCACTGGCAGCCCTTGGCTACGGTGTTCTCCGCTTCCGCAAGCGCGACATGTAATAGTGCTTGAGAGGTAAAAGTGGCAAAAAAAACTAAAAGGACAAAATCCAACAGGCGGCAGTCGGCTTCGCGCAGGCTGCCTCCTGTTCGTTCGGCCGCAAAATCAAAGAATAAGGCAACTGAATCTCAGCCAAAGTTAAAATCTGGCTTGGATTCAACTGCCTTATCACAGAAAGTTGAAGTTAGGAATACTAAAACAACAAAAAAATCCCGCCGAACCCGCGAACTGAATATCCCTATCGCACCAGGCCGCCGACTATCCATAAGTATAAAAAAGACTAAGAAGAAAACTAAAAAGTCAGCGCAAAAACGCAAAAAGACCAAATTGCAGACGGCCGTAACGATCCTGTTGATCCTAGGCGGTCTAAGCGGCGCGGTATTTTTTGGGTATCGTTCTACCCGCGTGGAGACCCAGCTACGCGTGTATACGCCCCCTGCACCCCAGGCGATCTTGCCGCCGGCGCCAAAGACCCCAGGTCTGCCGGAATCCGAACCGGAGCGTTTGCGAATTCCCGATGTAGGTATTGAATCTTCCCTGCCAAGCATAGGCAAACAGGAGGACGGTTCCATAGAGGTACCTTCCCAAGCTGATATCGCCGGCTGGTACAGGCAAGGCCCAACTCCGGGTGAACTGGGTCCCGCCATAATCGTGGGGCATGTAGATAGTCCGAAGGGTCCGGGCATATTCTGGCGATTGCGTGAGCTAGTTCCCGGACAAATCGTAGAGGTATCCAGGAAAGACGGCACGACCGCCAAATTCAGGGTAGAAACAGTTAAGGAATTTTCCCAAAACTCCTTCCCTACCGCTGAAGTCTACGGCAACATCGACCACCCCGGTCTAAGGCTGATAACCTGCGGCGGTTCATTCAACCAGATCACCCGAAAGTATAGCCACAACACAGTGGTATTCGCCCGCCTTATCACCTAAGGCCTACCTTTCTCTACTTGCTTCCTTAGTCGTAAACGATTACCGGTGTGCCTACGGGGGCCCAGTCGTAGACCCATTTCGCATCAACGTTCACGATTCCGACGCAGCCATGCGAGCTGTTGATGTTGCCAAAATAGCTTGTTGGTCGCCAATAATTGCCATGGATTGCGTAATCTTTATGAAAATAATTAACCCACTGGACGTTCGGTTGTGAGTATCGACTGCCGTCAGTGTTCTGGCCGCGCATGTCTTGCTTAGCCAGTTTAGTATAGATGTTGTATTGGCCTAGAACTGTCGGTGAATCTGGCGCACCTGCGGAAATCAGAAATGTCTGTGCAAGCTTCGTCTTTTCGTAGGCATACATTCGTTTGCTCCTAACATCTACCGCCAACCATTTATCATAAGCTTGGGCAGAAACTGTCTTGAAGGGCGTATAGACAATAGGAAGCGTGACTGAAACTTCGCTACCCGCAATAATTTTTTTGGTTATATCGGTAGCCACGGCGTCTTTGTTTTTGATGTCAGTACCATTTTGGCCCTGTACCAAAACTACCGAAGACCCATCTGGTTCTGTAGAGACAATTTGTGCCTTGACAGGGATAATGTAAGCCCTAGCTATGGCTGTTAAATAGTCCAGCACTTTTCCGCCGTTTACTGTTACGTCAACCGTTTTGTCGTGTTCCACGGGAGTTAATTCTATCCAACTGCCAATATCCGCGGCACTAGCTTTAATGTTTTTCTCTCCAATAGTAAGTTTTATGCTCTGCCCCAGGATACTGTCAGCCTTCTTCTTTGACTCGTCTAAGTTGTCGGCTAATATAGCCGGTTTCAGCTCCATTGATTCTAGTTTAAACGGCTCAAGCTTAAGGCTACCGATGCCCCGCACTAGGCTATCCCTGGCATTAGGAATTCCAAAGCCTTGACCGGTTGCCTCTGGGGTAATAACTGTCTTGCCCTTATCAATTTTCAGTGTCGCGTTCTCGCCTGGTTTGGTAGCTATTGTCACCTGGGAGCTGATGAATTCTGTAAATATAGCCTCATCGATTTTAAGCGCCAAGCCTGTGCTTTGTTTGCGCCAGAAGGACAGTCTGGATAGTAGCGGCGCGTTTCTTTGATTCTTCCGGGTTTGTTCTATGGTAGCAGGTATGTCGGCTTGGATACCGGCCTCCCCCAGCGCGAAAGACTTGATAGTTCCATCATCATGTCTGATCGACAATTTATACTGGTTTACATTTTTTTGTAGTTCCTGCTCCAAGGGCTTGACAGCTACCTTTCTGCCTACAGGCGTGCCGGCGACCGTCATGGTCATTAGGGTTGTTCTGGTTGACTGAAATATCACAGCTGTGGTCACCGCAATTCCTAATGCGCTGAATGCTACTATTCGCACCCGGTGATGCCGCCAGATATTTAGCAGGGTAGTACGTTTACTTGGTGCAGTATCCGACTCTTCTGTGGTTGCCTCTATAGTATCAATAGTAATAGATCTCTCAGTGTCGACTAGTCCGGGTTCGGTATTAATAGAAGCTCCATTATCAGATTGTTCGACTACATCTTCTTCTTCGTTAGCACCGGCGGAATATTCATCTGAAATTTCAGTAGATTCAGAATGACTGCCGTTCCCAAGTCCCTCATTGACTTCAGTACTGCCATCATTTTTCGGGGATTTTTCTGAGGATTGCTTGTCGGGTGTAAGCTCTTCGACTTTCTCTGAGTTAGGTGTTTTACGTTTGGTCATTTTATATACTAATTAGCATAAGTATAGCAGCCCCTTAGTATTAATCCGCCTTGGTGTTGAAATAAAACCTACAAATCGAAGCTATTAATTGCCTATTGTTCTTAATTGTTTCAAAACTATGGGGTCAAGTTTGCCCTTGTGCCATCTTTCTTCAAAGTTTTCCCGTGACATCCAGGCGTATAAGTCTTTTGCTATATCGCCGGAGGCAAAACCGGAAGCTTTGAGCAGCTTTGCAATTTCGTACGATAGAGTTTCGTCAATATCTAATAATTCCTGTTCGGGGGTAGAGCCAAAATATAACTCGTGAAGAATCAGCATCCTTTCCAACTCTTCTATGGGTTGGCTAGAGTCATCACAACGAAGGTCTACCGCTACATCAGACAGGCCGCCGTATCCCCTTCCTTTTGCTACTACCAGTACGGATGCGGATTGTTTGCCTCGCGGATCTCCACCGGCTTTTTGTCCGGCGGCCAGAGCCTTGACCAACCGGCCCGCTAAAGAGCTGTCTTTATACGATTCCAACCAGGCATCCACCATAGCGTCCAGTACCCCAGAACCAGCTAGCATGTTTCCCTGAACAGCAAACGAGCCTTTAGCGTTTTTGTCGGCTCTACCACCAGCCCAAGGGGCGCATAAATTTCCAGTGTAGGTGGCAGCTTGTCCCCGTGCGTCCACTATCCCTGCCTGCCGCTCATCTTTTTTAGGATCGTCTAGAAAAAATTCTTCCAATACTTCTGAAGCATTCATTCCATCTTTGAGCATTTTGAGTCCTTCAGTTCGAATTGCCATATTCCCATAGGCTTGAGTAGCAAGGGCTCCGGCCCCTACCTCCGCGGCTGGGACATATGCGCCCACAGCCAAGAACTTACTGGCTACCGCTACTCCCAGCTCTTTACCGTCCACACTCCGCCCTGTTACCGAAAAAGTAGAAAAAGTCATGCCTGAACTATAACAAATAAACGAACTCGATTGAGGTAAATATAAAATTTTTAATAGCAGTGGCTTGAAGCTGGCTGTTATTCTGGCGCTGTTAATAAAAAATGGGGAATCGCCATGACAAGAATTATGAGTAGAGTCCGCAATAAGCTGACCAGAATGCGAAGCCGCTCTGATCGTAGGGATTCTAGCGGCGGGTGGTAGAAATCCCGACTTTAATTATATCCAGGATCAGAACAGTGCCTTGTGAGTCCAGCACTGCTTGTTAGGGCCGCAGGCTTTATTGCAATAAATTAGATCTTGGGAGCGCGCGCTTATTATATTTTACTGTCTTATTTAAAATCGAGCTGAAAGTGATTTGTATCTCGCTTTTCAAACCCACGTGATTCATACGGGGCGTGAGAAGGCTCCCTGCCATCATTAGAGGTTAAATCAACTCGTTTGACTTGGTGCTCCTTAAACCACGTCAACGCGTAGTCCAGGACAGCGCCTGCATATCCTTGTTTTCGATAAGCTTCGTGAGTAGCAACATCATCTATTTTGCCCCGAAGTTTCCCCATTCTATAGTCCAGGTTAACAACTAGGGCACTAACAATCTTGCCCTCAGGACTTCTCGCGACAATTACACCCGCGCTATCTGCCTCGATTGCTTTCGGAACGAATTCTGCTAAATCTCCTGGAGAAATAGAGTCAAAAGCAGGTACTAAAATTTCCTCTAAACTTCCAAGGTCATCAGCTGTAAGCTCGCCTAACACCTCAACATGATGTTCGGGTCTAAGTACTTCGCTTCCTTCTGGCATACAACGATTGTCAATCTAAACCAAAGTTATTGCAAGCGCAAGGATATTAACACCTTCATCACCTCTAGCTACCGCTTGGCATTTTAGGGTTTTACCAAATTAAGCCTACAATTATAGTGAGTGGGTATATATGGCTGAACTTAGTCACGTAACTTACAGTACAACAAAATTCCTATATTTAGTATAATGAGTTATAAATAATCTATGATAACTGAGTCCTTGATCGGTGTAGCCAAGAATGTAACTCCCGATTTAGCGGCAGGTATTGTCGTGGGTCAATCAGCAGAGCCAGTACTAATCGAAGCCTTTGCTCACATGAATTTAGCGCACCGAAACGTAGACGTTAATCCTTCCTTAGCCGCTGCTGCCAGGTACGCCTTGATTGTCTGCGGACTGAGCCCGAACAGGTTTGCTTCTAAGCATAGAATTCATCATTTAGTTGATACGGCCGCCCCCAGAGGCCCACTAGATACCATTAGACATGTGATGCAAGCAGGAAGAGGTATTAATGACATAGGTGAGGTAGATCCAAGTAAACTGTTATTCCCTGGTTATAGCTTTGATGACGACCCTCTTGTTCGCGAAACAAGTATCGGATTAGAATATAGGCATGACCCTTGGATGGAACGTGTAGTTGGCAAGGGTGGCATGTTAAGGTTTGGTCCTTTCGTCGCAGCAATTATGGTGAATGGAGCGGCGAATAAGGTGGCTAGACGGGATATGCCTTTTAGCAGAGCATTTGCCTTTATGTCAGGTGTGCAATTTGGCTTAACAAATGGGGCACTAATGACTGCTTACGCCGAAGGTAGGGCTGGAATAGCGGGAGGCACCTTAGGCATTGACAGGGTTAGTCCGCCTCTAAGAAACAAGCTAAGTAGACATCAGGAACATCATAGTTCCCCCGACAAACCAACTGCTGGACTCTCTACTCGTACTAAAATAGCATTTGCCGCCTTAACAAAACTAGGCCTGATCAAATCCAGTAAGGACTAATAATTAACTTCGCCTATTAAAGCAATAATTTGGTCATGGTATTTATTCATGAATAGTTCGTGTTGGGAGTGAACTGGAGTTGGTTGATTTTTGAGCGTGAACCAGCTTATCTCGTCTGCCATGTCGGGTTCATTTAGTTTAACTTCCGAAGGATCTACCAGTACGCCATAATCTAACATTAGCCAGTGTGTGGGCGTTCCATCTTCCAGTTTTCTGAAAGTATCGCGATAACCCAGGAATGTAATCTTATCGGCTTGGGCGTCAAATTCTTCCTTGACTTCTTTTTTGATGTTTTCCTCTGCGGTGATTCCCCACTTCAATCCTCCGCCAGCTATTTCCCATCTTCCTTGCTCGTCACGACATTTTTGAGAACGCTTACTCATCAGAAACTTTCCATTGCCGTCATAGCAGAAGAAAACAGTACCCACTCCAACAAAACTAACTCCCTTATGCAGACGCAGTAGTTCCGGGTCGAGACTGCTTATCATATTCATATACTAGCAGAACGTTACTCGTATGTTTACGCGGCTCTAACCCAGTTAGGGTCGTCAGAATAAGTTACTTCTACCACATCGCTGCGCGAAATGGTAATAACTTCGCCCACTGGCATATCAGGAGGTAGTTCAATCACAAAGTTTTGGGTAAAGAAGTTCTCTAGTTTTGTGCCATAACGTTCCGTATCGACATGCGCACCCTTTCGGCCTAGAGCTTTGAGTGCTTTTGTAAATAGTAGCTTGTGACGATTTCGTTCCCCAGTTTTCTGATTGGTGTCTGGTACCGGGCAACGTCCACAGGCTTTGCGGCGTTTAAGTACGGCCGACAGTCCGTTACTTGCAACGTAAATTTCCTTGATGTAATCCTCGGGGAACTTCCCTTCTCCTAGATCTCTAAGACCATCAAGTAGGATGGTGGTTCTTGACCTATCGGTGGGTAACGGCTCTTCGCCTATGGATTCTAGGTAGCCATTAATTATGCTATATGCGACGGTACTACCCACAGTTATTGGGTAGCCATCGGAAAATCCTACACGGCCTAATACTGGATTTCCTTCGACAAAACGTGGTTTAACATCGCTGACTGCAACCAAACGAACAGGCCTGCCTATATATTCCTCTCCCCATTGCGCAGCCAAATCCCCTTGGTCAACACCCTGACCTTCCCATATATGTACGCTCACAGGGATTCTGTCGGTACAGGTGTCTTCTGTTCGTGGTACTAGTAAGCCATCTTTATTTTGCCAGGTTAGGGTAATCCCCACGCTTGAAAGTGTTGGCACTATGTTGGCTAGGTGCGGATCTTCTCTCTGGGATAGAAACTGCCCTTCTGATGCTATTTGCCCCCTATGATACCTAATATTGGTGTGAGGAGCGGCCTCCACCCACATATAGCTTCGGTCGCCATTAACACCCATCTCGCCAATTTCAATCGACATTATGTCTTCACAAGCCCGCATCGATTTCCCCGGAGCATATCCCAGCTCAGCTACAGCCGCATTCATGGATATATTTAACAAGGTTTGTGTTAAATTATCAAGCCTGGCTTAGGAAAGCAAAAAAGTAACTCGATAGTTTTTTTGGCTCGCAGCTAATAAACAATCAAGCCAATTACAATGCAGCCTTCCACCAACATCCATAGGGTGCTAGATACGATAATAGGTACATTCTTCATCTGTAAGCCATAAAGGAGCCAGACAAAGGCTGCCGTAATGAAAAAGGCCCAAGTAGCCATGGATACACCGGCGGCCTCATGTCGTATCCATATCTCATAGACCTGGGGCAAGGTCATGAGCGGTTCCATTATGGCCATAACCAGAACAGCCCTATTCAGCAGGAGGCTGCCCTTATGCCTTTTGAGATGCGTGGCGTGTTTATGGTGTGCGGCATGAGGCATAGACAGATAATAGCATAAGCTAATTGAAGTGGCTTTCTGGCGAACAGTCATACCAATAGCATTTGCAAGTCCTGCAATGACTAACCAGTTAATTTTTATTTATGTGTATGTTGTGCTTTGGAGCTCGGTGTTTCCACTTTATAGAAACAAATATACTGCCAAATAACAAGATTCCAAGAACAGACAGGCTGATTGCTATGGGTACATGAAGTCCCAGAGGTGCAACAATCATCTTGAAACTTATCCAGGCCAGGATTCCAGCAAGGGCCCAGCTAAGCGCCCAGAATTTTGAAGCTACTGATTGGTAGACAAAGAAAAGAGCTCTTAGTCCCAGCAACGCGAATACATTGCTCGAATAAGCTATGAATCTGTCGGGGCTGACCGCCAATACCGCAGGTACGCTGTCGACCGCAAATATTACATCGGTCAGCTCAATTAGAATGATGACTGCTGCCATAAGCGTTAGCATGCGCTTGCCATCAACTTTGGTAATCAGTTTATGCCCTACGAATTCAGGGTGAACCGGTAGCACACGTGTCAACACCTTCCATAGCCGTTTGTCGGTTATCTCTACTTGTTCGTCCAGGTCATGGCCACCACGGGCCTCCTTAAACGCTTTCCAGGCCGCCCGCATCAAGATGAGCCCGAAAAAAATACTTATCCATTCAAAGCGCTTCAGTAGCTCCAGGCCAGCCAAAATGAAAACCAGGCGGAATATGATTGCCCCCGCAATGCCATAATTAAGCATGCGCCGTTCCAGTTTACGGCTTACCCCAAAGCTAGAGAATATAAGCCCGATTACAAACAAATTATCCAGACTTAACGCCTTTTCTATAGCCCATGCAGCCAGATACTCGCCTCCGGCTTGTGAGCCGACAAATATGAAAATTGGAATAGAAAATAGCAAAGCTGCTGCGATATAGACTACGGACCACTTCACTGCTTCTTCAAACGAGATTTCGTGGTCCCTCTTTGTATGGCGCGCCTCAATAAGCGCATAAACGACCAGTACCGCTACGACGGCCGCGTACAAGAACCACGGCACTTGGTAGCTATGAACTTGGGTATTTTGTAAGGCCGCCAACAAGTGCATTCAGACATGATAACAGCTAACCGTGGCATATCCGACATCTGTAATTAAATTATAAGTTTATGTAATATTTTTATAAATTAACCACCGTTAATACTATGCAACTAGTTCCTACTTTTTCAGTAGTCCCGAAAAGGATAGAGCTAGACATGGCATAAAGGCGACGACGAAAGGGTTCATATTGCCGAATTTAAGAATCAATAATGCCGCAATGTAGGTAAATATTAATACGACAAGGTTAATGGAGACGAGCTTCTTGGTCGATATTCTTCTTGCCATTTCTGTAGTTTAACATGTAAACATGAGCGGCGTCGGAGCCCTGCATGGTGACTGAATTGATAAGGGATCGCCGCGGAGTTCATTAAGCAGATTTTTAAGTCATTAGATTTGGTAGTGGCAGGTATTCACCTGCGTCCAACCAGCGGTATGGACAGTTTGAGCAGCTGTCTATAATAGTCGATCCACCATTGTAAGGCACGTGCGTCATTTTGTTGCCACAAGATGGGCACATTATATCCGATGTGCGGGCTGGAAGTTTCGCCCTGGTTGATGGTAGTGTGAGCAAACCTCTTTTTACATTTCCCAGTTGTTTCCCGTTGATTAAAACGCCATCGCCCCTAGGACAATGAAAATAGTCTTCTTTGTTTACCAGGACGATATTACATAGCGGGCATTTTATATCTGTCCTGCGGTCTTTGCCGTATGGTGTAAGCGCGGCTTGATGTTTTTTGCTAAGTGGCTTACCAAGCGCCGGGCGAATCTCTGCAACAAACTTCACGATGTCGTCCTGAAGGTTGGTCGGATCGTCGGGATCGTGCTTCATTTCAGAGGCCATCACAAAATAAAGCTCATTACCAACAATTTCCCAATTTTGCGATTGGCAGAAATCAAGAGTAAACAACATGGCCTTAGGGTCCAATACATATCGCGTATTTTGCTGCATGCCCTTTTCGCAAAACAGATTAAAGTAGCTACTATAATTACCCTCAAGATCCGCGCGTTCCATGATGCTTTTTCCATGGGTCGGATTCAACTGCGCGGCACCGGTTTTCTTTGGTATACCTACTAAATGAATAGATGTTGCAAATGGCAACTCCACCCGGTAGAGCAAGGCTGCTTGTGGGCTGCCATCCAGGCTGAAGAAATTAGCGGCTATTATTGCGCTGTAACGCAGATCTACAAATGTTCCTTCTTTGACTACGTCTAATTTAGTACCGTCCGTGTAATATGCAAGCAGTATTGGGCTGTCAGGCAGTTCCGGTGAACGGTTTTTGCGCCGGTAAGCAGCGTACATGCCACCGATTATTATCCAAATGGCTAGAAAAACGTAATAACCTAAGTCTAATATGCTACCCGAGGAGCTGCCATACATCTTATGTTAGTATACTGGGTTTTCTACTTGAAAAAACAGGAATAATTAAAAACCTAACTTCTTGACTGGATGTACTAAATTTATTAGCTAGTTTTTAATCTACTGGTTTTCTGGTTAGTGTTATTGGTACGGAGACGGACTCTATCATTTTCATGTCTCGACAATCTGACCCACCAACTTCAAATCCTTGGCATATAAATGGCCGGTTATCGTAATCCGCGCAAAGGCCATCCGATTGCAAGTTTCCACATCTGCCTTTCATGTCAAATAACCCTTCGCCAGGCCCCATTTGGCCGGCAAATTTTGCTATTTGTAACAATGCTTCTTTTTCTTTTTGATCTACTGTCTCTCTGATTTGACGACCGAATGCCATCATACGATCCCTATCAGACCAACTAGGTAATTGTTCAGATTTGGCGCCTGGTTCGGCGGTTTCAATATCATCAGGACCTAGTATTCGCAAAACAGGAATTAATTCCGTACCGGCTGTGTTTAATCGGGCTGCTTCATGCTCCTTAAGCGGTAAACGAACGTCTGAACAGCACGCACAACAGGTATCGGCTATCACGATTTCCATAAATCTATTTTAACATAAATACAATCAGATACAAGATTGCCTAACACCAGTAAAGCGTTACGCCTCTATTTTGTGAAATCTGCTTTAGCCAGATTGTAGGTTCATACGCATGCGTCAGCCTAGCCAAACCTACCAACTCGCTGAAGTAGGGGCGGATTTTAGCCGGCCATTACCTGGCAGTTCTTCACGGTGCCAAGAGCCGTCAAACCATTGATGGTAAATACGGTTGTCGCTGCCAGTCAAGAATACGTCTAAATGGTTTTGGCTTCTAGACGAAGCACCCGCACCCGCACCTAAATGTTCTCCTCGGTTTTCGAAACCTGACCATCGGCCGTCAAACCACTGGTGCCATAACTTGGCATCAGTCCCTTTCTCAAATATATCTAACCTGCCTGTCCCCCAAGAAGTTATTGAAGGGACTGAACCGGCAGCCATAGCGCCGCCAAGGTTCTCGAAACCTGACCATCGGCCGTCAAACCACTGGTGCCAGGCACTGCCGTTATTGCCACGTACAATTAAATCTAACCTGCCCTTTCCCCAGGATGTTATTGATGGTGCAGAAGTGCCAGAGCCACCCAGCGCTTCCCAGCCAGACCAACCCCCCTGGTACCACTTGTGCCAAATTTGTTTATCTCCGCCAGTAACCACAATATCTAACCTGCCTTTATCCCATGCGGTAATTGCAGGGGAATAGTTAGTAGCACCACCAAGTGGTTCCCAGTCAGACCAACCCCCCTGGTACCACTTGTGCCAGATTTGTTTATCTCCGCCAGTAACCACAATATCTAACCTGCCTGCAGCCCAGGCCGCAATGCTTGGGGTGGTGTCGCCCAATACTCCTGGAGGAGGCGTACCAAGGGACTCCCATACATTAGACCAGCCGCCATTTTGGTTCCACCAGATATGGTAAACTTGTCCATTAACTCCGGTACCAACAACATCAATGCGGTTTGAGATACGACTACTGACAGGCACCCCACCCGCAGGCCCAGAGGCACCCCCGCATGAGTTATATTCAGGTTC
>CAZWFS010000013.1:0-22157 GCA_964633325.1 uncultured Candidatus Saccharibacteria bacterium
CCCCGGTACTCGTTTTTGGGCTGCTGTCGTCACTGTTTCTGGCGTTACGTTGCCTGTTGTTAGCTGCAGAGCTAATTCCAAATTGCCCAGTGCGACCCGGGCGTCACCACCAGACAGTTCTGCTAGCAGGTCAATACTTTCGGTTGGCAAACGTTTGGGTGGTATTTTCTCTGTTTTGGCGGCTTTCTTGATTATTTTTATAATCTCGTCCTTGCTCAGGGGCTCTAGTACTAAAACCCGGCTACGGCTAAGAAGAGGATTGATAATTTCGAAGCTTGGGTTCTCTGTGGTGGCTCCGATGAGTACGATAGTGCCGTCTTCTACGTAGGGAAGGAAAGCGTCTTGCTGAGCCTTGTTAAATCGGTGTATCTCGTCAACAAACAATATGGTACGGGTTCCCAGCCTTTGGTTTGCTTCCGCATGTTCAATTACCTTGGTTATGTCAGCTTTTCCTGACGTGACGGCGCTAAGCTCTATAAACTCGGCCTCTGTTTCGTTGGCAATGATACGCGCCAAAGTTGTTTTTCCGCTGCCTGGCGGCCCCCACAGTATCAAGCTGGTCGGTTGTTTCCTAACGATTATTTCTTTAACAATCCGCCCTTGGGCTATCAGATGTACCTGGCCAACTACATCTGCCAGCGTTTGTGGTCTCATTCTCTCCGCTAAAGGCTTAGAGCTCATCCCAAAATAACTTCCTGTCCATATTTAGATTGTAAACCCTTTTCGGCTATACTTCTTTAGTAGCGGGAGTTTAAATGAAAAAGTTCGCATCGGTCTTAGTAATCGTGCTTGCATTATTCGGCGGCGCAGGGTTTTTTCTGGCTCGTAAATTAAATTATTCGCCAGGGAATCCCTTTAAAAAAGCACAAAAAATTCAAAAGGAACAATCCCAGGCGGCAAATGAGCGGGACACTGCTTTAGGCGTGACGCCAGTATTCGAGCCTATTAGCCCCGAAGAGTATAACCGGCTAATTACAACCGTGCCGCTGCCATCTACCCCAAAAGACACAGAAAAAGAAACAGCTGTCAAAAAAGTCATAAAACCAGAGGCTTATCAAAGTATTATTGTTGCCCAAGGGAACTCTACGCCATCAAGGATTTACGTTGGCAAACTTCGCGACACTGTCCCTGGTACCTGGCAGCTGCTAAATGCTTTTGAGTATAAGTTAGATGAACAAAACAAGCAGGCCACCATAATTCAGGTAGATGGGCAGGAGGTAATTATCGAGTCCAGACAGGTAGTTGCCTGGACCAATTTGCCCGCTAACCATCGTTTTGTGAGCGCAATCACGGACTATCTGAAGTCCCGTCCTTAATTAAGGGGTCTATTATCTTAAGCGCGCCAGTTTGCGCTTACGGTACAGCATAACCATAGAGCAGTTAGCAGCGGTAACCGCTATCAACAACCCAACAAGGAATAAAATATCGGAGTTGTTCCCAGTAATAGCGGCTACCATCTCGGTAGCCTTATAGATAATAAAGATAATGAGTGTAAGCAACATTGATAACGAAATGACGAAGAATTGACCTTGTCTTTTCATCAGCTGGCGACTGCGTGCGAATGTTTCCGTAAGTAAGAGGTTAGATTCAAACAAAGCTACGAAAGGCACTAGGCAGTAATCCAGCAACCCCTTCACGAACCATACCGTTCCTATTAAACCTAGAGTACCTAAAATTATATCGGGCAGCTTAAAGTAATCTACTATCAGATGCGCATAGATAAGCGCTAACATCAAAACCGCGCTCAAACGAAAGAAATGAACGATCACCAGCAACCACCAGGAATTAGCTACTCTATGAGCATGAGACAGGCTTCTGCGAATGGTCGACCGTATTGACCGATATTTTTTACGGTTCACGCCGTCCATCACTGCAATTGAGACAAAGTTCAGGGCAAATGCGGCTACTAAAGCCCCTAGTGCTGCCAATGTTAAGCCAATCACTAGACTCAACAGACCCATATCAAGGCCTGTGCTTTCTGACATCTCAAACATGGAACCAAGGACTGCAATAAGTAACTGTGCTGTAATGGCAGCACACCCATAAGCTAATACCAGCAGGGTGACAGCTGCGGCAATAAATACATCCTCGTTCAGCTTTACTCCTACGCGCAAATCTCGCATAGCAGTAGTCAGAAGATACTGCTTACGAGCAGTGTGAACAATGTTACGCTCAAGCTGCTTAATCTGGGCTTTAATTACCCTTTTTATTTTAGCCACGGCTTTTATAAACTTATCTTTAACCACCGGCATTCCTAACCTTGGAGTGTGGTCCGATAGTAACTGCTCAAGTATCATATAAACCTTCCAACCCTTATGAGCATTATCATACCACATAGTTGAAAATAAAACAATAGCAATTTACTATTTAAATTTAAACAGACTAAACTTGACATATACAAAACGTATATCATAATCAATAACTAATAAATAAATTATTTATATGGTTAGCGAACAATACAGAAACTGGTTTCCTTATAGAGCTATTGAGCCCTATGAGGACGAATTGGTTAGCGAGTTATGCGGGGGTAGGCCGATAACCAGGCGTGAAGGGGTTGCTAATTTTTTTCGAAGCTCGGCAGAGCCAGTTATGATTCAAGGGAGATTAAAGTTCATACTTCCCCCCATGGGTACGCGTTGCGCAGAAGCAATGGATACTAATCCCAAAGCCGGGGTTAAGGCATTTTTGGTAGGTGCTAAATTCTACGCAGGAGTCTTTGCGACTCTGAATCGATTAAGTTCCATCCCTTGTAAAACTCCGGTAGTTCGTGAGCTGCTTGGAGATAAGCCGGGCATAATAACGCGTCAAGAAGTCGAAGAGGAAGATTTAGAAATTGCTAGAACTGCATCGAGTCGGATATGTGCGGAAGCGGTATCGTTCTGCGACTTAATGGACACGGCTCGTCCTGGTCTGGGTACAGCGGACGACAGCCTACATCAATTAGCGATTGTAGGTGCTGGTGTCGTTCACGTATTAGCTACGGGCTCACTTGAATATGCTCCACACGTAGAGTCTCTAGAGGGTATGCATCCGGATTTAGCTCCGCTGGAGGATGCATTTAGAGCTATTGATCGGGAGTTTAAGGACCAGTCTCCATAGGACTTATTCAGTAATAGCAATCTGTTAATTGCTTTCTTAAGGTTTACTACCAGGCACTCAAAAACAATAAGATATTTGATAGTTCGGGCTATTAATTCGGTATAATTGAAGGATATGAAGAGATTTTCTATTATCGGTATAGTAGTCTTCCTGATTGTTGGTGGGGGTTTACTGGGACATAACCGATTTACTGATGGTGGTAAACCACGTAAAGAGCCAAGTATAGTTACGCAAACTGAGCCGGGAGGATTTAATAAATCTTTGCATTCCCTAGATGAGCCGGGCAGTATGTGGTGGATTGTTAACAAAAAGCGGCCTATGCCCAGTGATTACACGCCTGCGGGTATGGTGGCGCCTGATATGAAGCTTAGATGGGCGGCTGACGCCGAGACAATGCAGGTAAGTAAATTAGCTGTGCCCTCGCTGGAATCTATGGCAAAGGCAGCAAAAGGCTCTGGATTGGAACTAATGCTAATAAGCGGGTTTAGATCCGCGAAGTTTCAGAAAGAATTATACGATACCCAGGTAGCCCAGTATGGGCAGGCAGAAGCGGATCGCCAGAGCGCTAAACCGGGAACTAGCGAACATCAGACGGGCCTGGCTATTGATTTAGGACGAGCCGATAAGGAATGCGAGCTGACGGAGTGTTTTGGAGGTACACCGGAAGGTAAATGGCTAGCTGACCATGCTCATGAACACGGTTTTATTATCCGCTACCTCGAAAATAAAGAAACGCGTACTGGATATATGTACGAGCCATGGCATTTACGCTATGTTGGCAAAGAACTAGCTACAGAGCTAAAAAACAAACAGCAAACTATGGAAGAATTTTTTAATCTCTAAAATGGCTAAGCTACTAACCAGGTACAAATAAGGCTATGACTAGCAAACGCAGGGCACTGTTTATTGTACTAGTCGCGTTTATGACAGGCCTCCTGATATTGGCATTATATAGGGATGATGTTAACTGGCTACTGCGGCGCACCGCTAAAACATCGACAGATGTGCCATTCAGCCAAAATAGTAGCGTGGAGGTTATTGCTCAGAATTTGAATGTTCCATGGGAGATAGTTTTCCTGCCCGGAGACGATATGCTGGTGACTGAGCGTCCAGGCACGCTGAAAAGAATCGGCAAGGATAACCAGACGTATACGATCGAAGGTGTTCAGCATACAGGCGAGGGAGGGCTACTGGGGCTGGCCGTGCATCCGGATTATGCGAGCAACCATCTCATTTATCTGTATCTTACAAGTCGCGACGGAGATAATCTGATAAACAGGGTGGAAAGATACCATTACGATAATGACCGGCTTACGGACAAAAAAATCATCATCTCAAGCATTCCAGGAGCATCAAACCATGATGGCGGACGTTTGGCTTTTGGGCCGGACAAGCTACTTTATATCACTACGGGGGATGCCGGCAGGGAGGAACTTGCTCAGGACACTAAATCTTTGGCTGGCAAAATCCTGAGACTTCGTGACGATGGAAGCATTCCACCCGATAATCCTATAGGTAATGCTATGTATAGCTACGGTCACCGGAACCCGCAGGGGCTGGCCTGGGATGCCAAAGGCGAACTTTGGGCTACCGAACATGGCCGCTCAGGAGTACGCTCTGGCCTGGATGAGCTCAACAAGATCGCCAAAGGCTATAATTACGGATGGCCACTAATTGAAGGTGATGAGACGCGCAATGGAATGGAGAAACCGACGCTTCATTCAGGTTCCACTGAAACCTGGGCTCCCGCTTCGCTAGCTTTTAGTAACGGCTCTTTTTACTTCGGAGGTTTACGGGGCGAAGCACTGTATCAAGCTAAACAACAGAACGACGCATCTATTGCCCTGACTGCTCATTTCCATAAACTGTACGGCCGCATACGCGCCGTTACAATTGGTCCAGACGGACAGCTCTATATAACCACCTCCAACACCGACGGCAGAGGCGAAAAGCAACAAGGTGATGATAAAATTTTGCGTATCGATCCTAAATCCCTTCAGTAGCTCAATTTTTTGAACGTGACAGACTACCTGAAGTTGACTGTAAGTTCTGGGTTTGTTAAAAGAAATATATTAGTGCATAATATAAGCTAATAATGGCAGAAATAGAAGAGAGCTCTCGATTAAATGCTGTAGTCGCTAATTTCCCTGAATATAGGGAGAAAATCTATGAGGAGACCCTTCGTATTGAAGAGGAAATCCAGTTATTACAGGCTTCAAGAGATGTATGGGTTCGTGAAGTGGCTGAATATTCCACTCAAGATAAACCAGTTAGAAGATTCGTAGTACATGCGGCTATGTTGCAAGTTCTGCGGGACATGGACCTAGAAGATGCTTATCTTGATGCTGACGTTGATTGTCTAGAAGGGAATGAATTACCGCGGCGTGTGCTGCACGAGGGGTGGATGCTTATGCTACCTATCGTTGATAACCTAAGACCGATTATAAATTATCGTCCCAGCGATGAAGGGAACGGTTTTAAATATTCCCTAACAATGCGCCGTATAAGCAACAAACCCTCCGCTAAGCCCCAAAGATCATTGTTGAAGGGATTTAGAAGAAGATAACGGGACTTAGGTCTTCATTGTTTGATGATAGAGTAAATGTATGATTGAAGTTAACCAACAGGACTTTGAAGCAATCGTGACGGAAGCAATTGATGCTATCCCCAAGAAATATGCGGAAAAAATGAATAATGTAGGATTCGTGGTAGAGGATGAACCAAGCCCGGAGCAGCGCCAAAAGATGCATCTAGTTAATGGCAGGACTCTGTATGGTTTATATGAAGGAGTACCTCTTACCCAGCGTGGTGTAGGTTATAACTTGGTACTTCCGGATAAGATCACAGTTTTTAAAAGACCAGTCGAAATGCTTAGTAATACATTAAATGAACTTAGGGAACAGGTTCGCTATACGGTCTGGCACGAAGTAGCTCATCATTTCGGTTTGGGTCACGAACAGATTTACAAGCTGAGCGAACCAAATTAAGCAGCTCTTAACAACTGGTGATGGTTATGCTTTACTTCTAGTTGGATGGCTAACTATAGGGGGCATATTGCAGGTGGGGCGGTTTTCTGCGGTGCTTATGTAGCCGGGATTTCGCTGCTACCTGGGGAGATTTTTGAAAAAACGGGCGGATTGTTCAGCGACTGGCAGTTCGTAGCGGGATTATTTATCATATCGATGTTGTTTGGTTTGTGGCCGGACATAGACACTAACTCCAAGGGGCAAGACATATTTTTTACCGCCGGTTTCTTGTTGGACATTATACTAATTTGGCAGGGCTACATAGAGGCCGCAGCATACCTTGGCCTGCTCGCCATGACGCCAATAGTTGGCAAGCATCGGGGATGGACACATAGTAAGGTGGCTATGATCTTAGTGCCTCTGCCCATCGTGATAGTGTCGTATCTCTATCATCAAAGCATTGTTATTACTACTGTTGTAATCTATGGCGCAGCTGTTGTCGGCTATTTCAGCCACTTATTCCTAGACGGACTAATAATTAAAAAGATTCGTTTTCATCACCGATAACATATAATCATTAACCAATGGTAGGCATGATTAAAAAATTTGGAATTCTTAGTTTTGCCGTGTCTCTTATAGTTATGGCTGCCAGCCTTGGACAACAAGGCCGGGTTACCGCTCAAAGTACTGAGGATTTTACAGTGTCTTCTTTTGAGGCGGACTATTATCTGGGGCGTAACGAAAATAAGGCCAGCACGCTTAGAGTGGTAGAAAATATAGTTGCTGAATTTCCGACGATTGATCAAAACCATGGAATTTTAAGAGCTATTCCAGAAACTTACCAGGGCCATACCGTTAGCTTGAAGGTAGAAAGCGTCTTAAACGAGGATGGCCACGCGATTAAATTCACAACCTATAAGCAGTCGGACAATCTAGTGCTAAAAATAGGTGACGCAAATAAATACGTACATGGCCGCCAAACATATCGAATTACATATAACTTGCGCAATGTTATTGTTTTCTTTGATGACCATGATGAATTCTACTGGGATATCAATGGCGATCAGTGGAAGCAACCCTTCGGTGCCGTAACAGCTAGGGTACATATACCGGCAAGCATCTCGGAGAAGTTGCAGTCCAGACAGCGCTGTTTTGTTGGCGCATATGAAATTACTAGGGAAAATTGCGATATTAAACAGGATTCTAATAATGAGGAACAAATAATAACTATCAGCGCGGCTAACCTTAGCCCAGTTGAAACAATGACGGTAGTGCTCGGCTTTGATAAAGATACTTTTGTTGTGGGGCCGGAAATCGCAGCCGCGGCAAGACGCAAACTCATGTTTCTAATTGCCGCCGTCGGCTCTGTGGTAGCACCGCCATTAATAACAGGCATATGGCTTACTAAGCGATGGCGCAAATACGGTAAAGACCCATCAGCTAAAGGGGTCATTATTCCGGAATATCAGCCGCCAAAAGGCCTTAATGCCCTTACTAGCAGTGCTATTTTAAATGAACGCCTAGAAAACAAAGGGGTTACCGCATTAATCATAGAATTAGCCGTCAAGAAGTATCTGCATATTTACGAGATACCAAAGAAAGGTTTATTGGGTAAGGAGAGTTATGAGCTTGAACTTGTCAAAGATACAGCCGACTTAAGTGGGGAGGAGACACAAGCGCTAAGTATGTTTTTTAAGGAAGGACTGGCGGTGGGTCAGCGGGTCAAACTGTCTGATTTAAAGAATGAACTTTATACAAAATTTGGCAAACTCAGTAAGAGTGTTAATGCAAAATTGTTCGCCGAGGGATACTTTATGAATGACCCAGATAAAACTCGCGACAGCTATATGAAAAGGGGCGTGGTGGTGATTGTTGTAGCCTTTGTTGTCGGTTTCATAAGTCTATGGACGCTGGCGATCGGTATGGGCTTAAGCGGCTTGCTTATCATGCTTTTTGCCAAAACTATGCCTGCACGAAGCCTTAAAGGAGTTGAAGCTAGGGACTATTTATTTGGACTGCGCGATTACATGCGTTTGGCAGAGTCTGAACGAATCAAGTTTTTGCAAAGTCCCGAAGGCGCTGAAAAATCGTCTGCAGGGATAGATCCTAACGATCCAAAGGAAAAAATCAAGCTATTTGAAAAACTACTACCTTACGCCATGCTTTTTGGACTAGAAAAGGACTGGGCAAAGCAGTTCAAAGACCTGTATTCTGAGCCGCCTAATTGGTATCACGGTAATTGGAGCAGTTTCAATGCAGTGTATCTAGCTTCTTCGCTTGGCGGCTTTAATTCTGCTACCGCAAGCAGCTTTACTGCTCCCAGCAACTCTGGCTCCAGTGGTTTTGGCGGTGGCGGTTTTTCGGGCGGCGGTGGCGGCGGCGGTGGCGGCGGCGGTTGGTAATGCTGCTTGTGGATACGATTCGCCATATCTGTTAAACTAGTATTATTAATAGGGAGATAATTTGAATGAAAAAGTTAATAGTGCCCTTAGTAATTGTGCTGGTTTTAGTCTTGATAGGTGGCTTTGTCTTTGCTAATAAAAAGAACAAGGATACTGATAGTTCTAGCAATTCTACCCAATCCTCTACAGAAACTGTAGCCAGCATAGACGTATGCCAATTAATAACACTAGAAGATGCCAAAAAATTGTACGGGCCAGGAGCTAAGGCCTCTACAGCCACACCAACACCAACTCCAACAGGGGATAACAGTGTAAAGGTTAGCATGTGCGGTTATGAAAACGGCAAAGAGGATATAAAGGAATTTGATAATTTTAATATTCTTGTACGCTCATCCAGCATTGGGGATAACAAGCAGGCTTACAATGTAGCGCGACCCGCTAACGCCCAGGATATTTCCGGCTATGGCGAAAATGCCTACTGGAACCCAGATATGGGTCAGCTAAATATAGTAAAAGGCGCCCACTGGATGATTATTACCGGTAGTTCCAAGCCGTCAAAGGATCAGAAACCAGATTTTGCAAAAAGTATAGCCGATATTGTTGTCCCCAAGCTATAGATGGACTTTTTGTCGGAGCTGAGCAAGCCCGCATGGGAGGTGGCTCCCCGCTTACTCGGTTCTGAAATAATCCGTGAGCTTGATGGCATAAGGCTGGTTGGGAGGATTGTCGAAACTGAAGCCTACGACCAGACTGATGCCGCCAGCCATAGCTATAAAGGCCAAACGCCGAGGACTGATGTGATGTTCGGGCCTCCCGGGCGAGCTTACGTATATTTTACCTACGGCATGCATTATTGCTTCAATGTTGTAATAGGATTACCTGGCCAAGGCAGCGCAGTTCTTATCAGGGCACTTGAACCGCTGGAAGGTGTAGACGTGCTGAAGCTCAATCGAGGGATAGAAAATGATCTACAGCTAACCAATGGTCCCGCTAAGCTCTGCCAAGCGCTAGGGATAGATAAAAAATTTAACGGGCACGACCTGACAACCTTGCCGCTCTTGTTTGATTTGAAACAACGACTACGTGATGAGAAAATTATTCGGACAACCCGTATCGGCATCACCAAAGAAACCGATAAGCCTTGGCGATTTTATATTAAGGACAATCCATTCGTATCGTATAAAATACAATAAAGCCCATTTACTTGCCTCATGCATAAACAGATAAGGTTCTGTGGATAGATGATTATTAACTTCTTTCGTCCAATGCTTGTAAAAAAAATTGATCGGGCTTATGGTAGATACGGAAGTGTGAGGCTTCCAACGACCCTGGTATTTATACCGGGGTCATTTTTTTAACACAAGAGATGGCTTTATTTTTTGACAACGGTGGCAGTAGCCTCTTATTTCAAGCTGATGATCCATGGCCATGAAACCTAACTTAATATTCAGCCGCTTTATATGTTGTTCAAGGGTTTTATCTTCGTTTAGAGCCATAACCTTGCCGCAACTCAAGCAAGTGAAGTGATGATGGTGATGCTGAAATACATCACTGAGTTCTAACTTTGAGTGCCATCCAAGTTGCAACCGGGTGATGATTCCAAGTCCTTCAAAGAGCTTTATATTTCTATAGACTGTTGCTTGGTCTTGGCGAGGCAGGGAACTAATTACCTCATTAATTGTTAAAGCCGGGTGATTTTGTAAGAATTTAAACAACTGTGTGCGTTGCTCTGTCATCAGGCATCCATTACTCTTCAAAAGTGTTTTCAGGCGTTGGTACTCGTCATTCACTTTGCAATCTTATTATAGATTGCGAATAATTTGCAATCTATATATCTATAAACGTACACTTATATTAATTAAAATAGGTACTGATAAATGGCGAATTATGGGCATGTGGTATTTTTTTCCTTGGTTGGGGGCTTGTTCTCGTTGTTGGGCGGGATCTTGTTGCTAAGACAGGCGAGAACTGCTGAAATTTTAGCGAAATATGCTACTCCATTTGCAGCCGGAGCGTTACTCGCATCGGTATTTTTAGACTTACTAAAAGAAGGGTTGGACAAGTCTTCTGCAGAGACGGTCCTCATGTCGGCTTTGGGTGGGATTGTAATCTTCTTCTTTTTGGAACGTTTTGTTGGTTGGTTCCATCACCATCACCAACATGAAGATATAGCAAAACATCCAGGTGTCAGCCTGATCGTGATCGGGGATACTATGCATAACGCATTGGATGGTGTAGCCATCGCGGCGTCATTCCTGGTTAGTATTCCCACTGGCATCATCACTACGGTTGCCGTGGCGGCTCACGAGATTCCCCAAGAAATCGGTGATTTTGGCTTACTGCTCGCTAAGGGTATGGAGCGACGCAAGGTTCTACTTGTGAATATATCCAGCGCGCTGGCCACCACCCTGCTTGCTGTCATAACCTTTGCTTTAGGAAGCGCGGATAAACTACCAGTTGGCGTACTGCTTGGCCTATCAGCCGGCTTTTTGCTTTATATAGCTATGAGCGACATCATTCCCTCTATTCATGAAACCACCTCGAAAAGCAGATTTTTTACTCTGCAGCCCTTCATGGTTATTATAGGTTTAGTAATGGTAGGATTTTCAATCAATCTTGCCCATAGTTATATTGATACCGGACATGATAATAAACCCCAAACTACCTCAACCCACCAGAATGAATCACAACAGATGGAAGCATGCGAGCGCTTACTAAGCAATCCTCTACCAAATGCCTACGATCCGACTCGGGGGATTAGTGTCAATGAGGCCCAGTGCATCGATGCCTTTGAATAGGACGTCAAGCTTAACTAAGATAAAATAATACTTATGGAAGCCATTCTTTTGTTATTGGTGGGACTGACTTTTGGGGGGCTATTATATTTAGGTATAGTCTTGCGGCTTGGTAGTGGTTCCAGTGGTGCCATGGGGGAGGAATTTGCTCGTAACCGCAAGGAATTCTCAGAGGCAAATAAAGAACTTAGGGTCGAGCTGACAGCTGGTATGAGTCAGACCCGTGCCGCTTTGGATAAGCGGCTGGAGCAATTGCGCGATAAGAACGACGAGAAGCTGGAGCAGATTCGTAAGACTGTTGAAGGTCGCCTGGAAAGTTTGCAGAAGGACAACGCCGAGAAATTAGAAAAGATGCGTGCTACCGTAGACGAAAAGTTGCAAAGTACGTTAGAAAAGCGCTTGGGTCAAAGCTTCAAAATTGTTAGCGACCGTCTAGAGCAGGTTCATAAGGGATTGGGTGAAATGCAGGGTCTGGCCAGTGAAGTAGGCGATTTCAAGCGAGTACTTACTAATGTTAAGACTAGGGGTACTTGGGGTGAAGTTCAGCTAGAGAACCTGCTGGAGCAGATTTTTATAAAGGATCATTACGCCAAACAGGTTATGCTTAGTCCTGGCAGCAAAGACGCTGTGGACTTCTGTATAAAACTGCCGGATAAGAGTTCAAAAAACGGCTACATATACTTGCCTATAGACGCTAAATTTCCAATGGAGGACTACCAAAGGTTGGTTTCTGCCCAGGAAAAGGCCGACCTTCCGGCCGTTTCTCAGGCGACCAAGGCGCTAGTTACTCGTATAAAGCTAGAAGCCAAGTCGATTCGGGATAAATATATAATCCCGCCCAAGACAACTGATTTTGCGGTACTCTACGTTCCAACGGAAGGAATGTACGCGGAAATTACGCGTCAGCCAGGAGTATTTGAAGAACTACAGAGGGTGTACCGTGTCATCATAGCTGGCCCTACGACTATCGCTGCCATCCTTAATAGTTTTCAGCTTGGATTCCGCACACTTGCAATCGCGGAGCAGACAAGCCAGGTCTGGGAACTTCTAACCGGAATAAAAGGAGAGTTCGGCAAGTTCGGCGATATGCTAGACAAGACGCGCGAAAAACTCGTCCAAGCCACCAACACGATCGACTCGGCCAGCTCCAAAAGCCGCACCATAGAGCACAAGCTAGGCAAGGTACAACAACTAGCAGACAAAACAGTCGAAAACGCCGAAGAAGTCAAACCCCAGCAACTCCTTGACAGCTTCGAGGATTAACCCTTATAAATATTATTCCGAATATTACCAAGAATATTTCCAAGGGTAATCCTGGGGCATAAGGTGTTAGGGGTTGAGGAGGTCGAGGGCTAGGGCGGCAGTCCAGGAGAAGTTGGGGGCACCTGCCGGTGTACCGTCTATGGGGGAAAAATACTCGTAGCTGCCGTGTTTTGTTAGCAGTTCTAAAGATTTCTGAGCTATATCGTCGGCTTCCTTGTCGTAGCCATAACGCTTCAAGCCGTCAATTATAAGCCAGTTGGTGTTGAGCCAGGTAGGTCCTTGCCAATACCCGTGGGCTTTGAAAAAGGTTGAAGTTAGGGGAGCACTTGATACTGGGAATGGAGTACTGAAAGTATCGGCATCGCGCAACAAGCCTACAAGTTGCTCGGCCCGCTCCTTGGTAACACTGCCGGCATAAAGCGGTAGAAAAGTTTCTATGCTTGATTCCTTAAGCGGCTTGTGGGTAATGAAATTCCGCGGATAATATTGCGCAGAGTAAGCGTCCCATAATTGTTCCAGAGCGCCCTCCGTTTTTTTCATGCGTTCAAGCAGCTCTTCTGATAGGGGTTTTTGGATAGTGATGGCAATGTCACGCAAATGGTGGTTCGCTCGGATTAAGATGCAGTTAAATGACAAATCTTCTATCACCATCAATGAATGGGATAGAATCCGGTCTATATCGTAATTTTTACGGCGTAAACGCCGCTGTATGCTGAAAAAGGCCAAGCCGTCTATGACGCTCAACCGTTCTCCGGGGATCTTATAATGCGCGTCGCGTCTAAACCACTTGATAGGCTTATCCATGTGGAGCTTGGCAACTAAACGAATCCAAAAGGGCAACTGATGCTCGTGAAGCTCGTGCATCCAGGGGGGTGTGTTATCGAGGCCTGTTTCCCATGGATGTATTTGCAGGACCAATCCCTCGCCATGCGGATCCCGTTCCTTATAAAGCCACTCATGATAGGCTAGAAGGGAAGGAAAAACTGTCTGGTACCAAATGCGCTTTTCGGGTAATTCTAGTTTTTCACCTATACGAACAATTGCCTCGGCTAACATGGGCGGCTGTGTTATGCCGCTGGTCTGGGCATCATCAGGAGATAGAGGGCTTAGCCAGCTACGCCACAAATTACGATCACGCCTATGTTCATCTTGATCCGAAAAAATCATATGGGGCAGCATGCCGTTAGCCCACTGACCCCGTAGCAAGCTAAGTATTTCCTTCTGTGCCCGCTTAACATCCAGATTCCGCAGCCCGATGGCGATAAAACAGCTGTCCCATAACCACTGATGCGAATATCCGGTAGAAGGTTCCGTAAAGTCCCCTTGATCATTTTTTCTAAGAACTTCTGCACATAGCCCTGCTAGATCCGGATTAATATCATCTTGGGACTGATTTTCAACTTCAATTTCCTGGGCTTCCTCTTTAGGCTCGGATAACTCTTCATCATTCATGAATTTAAGTATACCGTAAGCATTTGCGATTATAGGTGCAATGATATAGTAGTCAAAAGAGGGAGGTGATTATGACGGATACGATTAAGCTACCGGGATTAGTAGATGTGCATGTGCATTTGCGGGATCCGGGTCAGACACTCAAGGAAAATTTTTACACCGGTACTGCTGCCGCGCTGGCTGGCGGCTACACGTTTGTAGTGGACATGCCCAACAATGCCATGCCCATAACTACCATTGAAAGATTAAAAGACAAAATTGACAGCGCCAAAGCGCAAGCCGTTTGCGATATCGGTTTTTATTTTGGGAGCCTAGGCGATAACCTCGGGCTATTTAGTGAGGCGGCCGATCTTACCTTGGGGCTAAAGCTGTATCTGAATCAAACAACGGGGAATTATTTGATGGATCCTGCGCACCTGAAAAAAATTTACCGGGCATGGCCGGCTAATCAGCCAATTCTATTGCATGCGGAAGAGGATGTGATTGATGTAGTTATAGAATCATTGCAGGGCCTAGACCGACCGATTCATGTTTGTCATATGCCTAGCCGCGAAATCCTGGAAAAGATAATCGTGGCTAAAAAGGCAGGCCTGCCGGTAACTTGCGGTGTAACACCCCACCATCTTTTCCTAACGGAAAAAGACGCCGAGCGACTCGGGCCATACGGGATGATGAAGCCAAGTTTGAAGTCTCAAAAGGACGTTGATTACTTGTGGGAGCATCTGAATGATATTGATGTAATAGAATCAGACCACGCGCCGCATACACGCCAGGAAAAGGAAGAAGGAGCTTTTGGGGTGCCAGGTCTCGAAACTACCCTGCCACTGCTGCTTATCGCAGAAAAGAACGGCAAAATTACCCGTGAGCAGATCATTGATAAAGGTTGCAAGCGACCATTAGAAATCCTAAACCTTCCACCCCAACCCGACACCTCAGTAACAGTATCCATGGAAGAATACGAAATTAAAGATGAAAATCTAAAAACTAAATGCGGCTGGAGCCCATTCACCGGTCAGCGAGTAAGAGGTAAGGTACAGCAGGTAACCTTGCACGGAGAAGTCGTTTTTAATGATGGCGAAGTAATAGTTGAAGCCGGATTTGGAAAAATAATAGGTGGGCATCAATCATGAAATACAAAATCGGTATTTTCGGTTCAGCAGCCGGTGACTTAGACTATGTATTGCCTAAGACGAAACAATACTGCTTAATCTTTTAATGATTCTTTGATTTCGGCTGCAAGATTTGGATTCCACATAGCTCCTGTTACAGACATGACAATGTCGGCTCCCACTTTACGATACTCATGAAAATCGTCTGCAGATAAAACTCCCCCCAAACCTATGATTTTGTATTTGTAGCCGAATTCATTACGGTACTGACTAAGTAGTCGTGTCATTTCCAGGCCTGCCCACCTAACGGGTGCACCGCTTAAACCTGCTTTAGGTCTACCAGGATAAACTTCTTTCCCATTTTTATCGACAATGAAGGCTGGAATAGTATTTATTGCGCTTATGCCATCAATCAAAGAACCTACGCGGAGGATTAAATCTTTTAGTTGTGAGTGATCAGTAAAATACGCGAGCTTTATGATTAGCTTAATATCAGGGTGCGCATCGCGTATGGCGTTAACAATTCGCTGCGTGATGTCAGTATCAAAGCACGCCAAGACTTCTTCACCTTCGTTCGGACAGCTTAAGTTAACCTCAATAACATTAGCTCCTGTCTCTTTTACTAGTTGGACACCGATTACATGATCTTTGACAAATTCTGCACGTCCCTTCCCCCTAGCAGTGCCTTGAAATGGTACTAGTAGCGCTTGACCTTTCTTTGGAAGTTTTAGGGATTCGCGCACATAGGGTTGCCATTTAGAGGGTTTGACTGACGGTATTCCAAAAGAATTAGTTATTGCTAATGGTTCAGAGTAATCGTTAGCTACCACAATCTTTATACCAAAGGGAGGTTTAAAATCTTCTTTTATCTGGACAGGCCTTACCTGGGGGTAAGGGTTCAAGGGAAATACATCTGTCCTTACTGATTTTAATGTCACTATGTCAAAACCTTTATTCAATGCGGATTTAATAAAATGCGTTGTCGGCAAGGGTCCCGATCCAATTCCAAACGGGCTATAAACTGGAATTCCAAAAAAATCATACTTTGGCGTGCCTTGGTTCTTATATATCATCGCCGAACTGTCTGCATAGTCTCCGAAAGGACCTTTTATTTTGTTTTCTTCGAAGTCTAATTGATCGTTATACAGTTGAATTTGTTTAATCATTCAAATCCTTAATTATTTTTGGGTAACAAATTATACATTCAAGAAGAAAAGCCCCGATCATTTAATAGCTGCTCTAAGTCCCTTTTTGCGTGTTCGCCAAGGTCAGGTAGGTCAATTGCTTTACCTATACCGTGTTCATTTACTGTATAGGGCCAGGTAATGCTTAAACCATTAAACTGGCTACTAGGAGTGCTAACACACATTATCTGCTCTTCTCCCGAAATAGCTCTCAGTAGGCGAGCGAGCTGAGCTCCGGTGGCAAGATTTCTGGCTACCCCTGCCGCTAACTTTATAGTTTTTAGAAATGTTGTAACTTCTCTTTTAACCGATTCATAGCCTTCTTCTCGTGTATAAACTGGGATTGCTCTAGGGCCATGTTCACCTATTACATAAACTTCCTCTTGACTTATGCCACTCTTTGAAAGCGTCCATCTCAACCTTGATCGATCGAGTTCTCCACCAAACCCAACAATTTGTCTAGCTCCGTGTCCCTCCCGATGAGAGAATTTTTCTGTGAGTATATCTACGGGGGTACCTATCAGTATAATTATTTTCGCTTCAACCTCAGATAATGAATTCTCAACAATCTGCAAGTTTCTTTCCAATAAATCTTCTGGGCTAGTTTCTGACCGGGGTTGTTCGCCGGCCGTGACTACCACTACGTCATATTTTCCCGTTAGCTTGCCAGAGTGAGAAAAATGTGCGGCTGTCTCGGGGTAAGCGCTAGCCGCATCAAGAATTGCAGCGAAAGCATGGTCTGGATTCCTAGAGGCAATTTCGATATCAGCTGCTAAAGGCTTGTGGGCCGCAAGATCCATAACCAGCGCGGAGCCCACATTACCAGCCCCAATAACACCCACCTTCTCCAGGATCTCCATATTTCCATTTTAGCATTAACTTGGCTTGCTGGGCATAGTGACGACGTGGTACAAATAGACGGATGAGTTTGGCGGGTAAAAGTCTGATAAGTATTTCTGATTATTCTAAGAATGATTGGCTTGCGATACTTGCGCTTGCAGTAAAATTTGAGAAAAAACCACCAGGCAATATACTTGCAGGCAAAGAAATAGCCAGTTTGTTCTTTGAGCCTTCCACTCGCACAAGACTCAGTTTCGAGAGTGCGATACATAAAATGGGCGGCAATGTCATAGGTATAAGCAGCGCGGGATCTAGTAGTGTCGCTAAGGGTGAGTCGCTAAAAGACGGCATGCGCACAATAAGTAATTACGCGGATCTTATAATCATACGCCACCCACTGGAGGGTAGCGCGCGGCTGGCGGCTGAATATGCGACCGTACCTGTAATAAATGGCGGCGATGGCGCCAACCAACATCCTACCCAAACCTTACTTGACCTATACTCCATACAGAAAACCCAAGGAACTCTAGAAGGCCTAACCATAGCATTCTTGGCCGATTTGAAATACAGCCGAACTGTTCACTCACTCGTGCATGCACTTAGCGAATTTAAGAGCTCGTTTATTTTTGTGTCTCCCTCGCAGCTGAGGATTCCTGATAATTTACGTCACGAATTACTAAAGAAAAATATTTCTTTTCAAGAAACTACTGATTTAAGCAAGTCTGTAAAGTATTGTGATGTACTTTACGCCAACCGAATCCAAAGAGAACGGTTTGCTGACCCGCTGGAATACGAACAGGTCAAAGACAGTTTGCGATTAAGTAAAAGCATGCTTGTTAAAACTAAGCCAAACATGAAAATTATGAATCCCTTACCAAGGGTAAATGAAATAGACGAAGACGTAGATCAGGACAAACGGGCGTATTATTTCGAGCAGACCCTAAATGGAATCTACACCCGTCAAGCCATTATAGCCAGTATCCTCGGAGCCGATAGATGAAGCAATTGCGTGTCAACGCCCTTCAGAACGGCACAGTTATTGACCACATACAACCATCAAGGGTATTTACGATTGCGAGGATACTTGGTGCCCAGTCCAGCAGTAACGAGGTGTTAATAGGCACGAACTTACAAAGTAAAAAACTTGGCAGTAAGGGCGTTATCAAGCTTAGTGATGTTTTTCTAAATGAGGCAACAGTCGATAAGATAGCCATGCTAGCACCTGGCGCTACCATTATTAGAATAAAAAACTATGAAGTTGTAAGTAAAAAATTGATCAAGATGCCTTCACATGCTGTAGACATTGCCCGCTGCTTTAACCCGAACTGCATAACTAACCATGAACGTACAATTACAAGGTTTAAAGTTTTAGATAAACAAGATCTAAAACTGCAATGCCATTATTGTGAAAAAATCATGAAAGAGCCTCAGATCGAGTTCCAGACAATTAGGTAATTTATGGATTTTAAACACAAACTTAATAAAATAGTTAAAATAAATAATTCCCTGCTTTCGGTCGGGCTCGATCCAGATTTGGGAAAGCTACCGGCATCATTTGCAAAAACACCAGAATCGCTCTTTGAATTCAATAAAGCAATCATTGACGCTACAGCTGACCTGGTCTGTGTTTATAAGCTGAACTCGGCCATGTATGAGAGGCAGGGTGCGGGAGGAATTGAGCAACTTCATTCAACTTGCGCATATATAGGCGAGAACTATCCAGACATAGTGGTTATATTGGACTTTAAGCGAGGTGATATAGGCAACACCAACAACTATTACGCACAGTTCGCCTTTGATTACCTGGGAGTTGACGCAATTACGATAAGTCCTTATATGGGTAAGGAAGCAAATGAGTCGTATTTGGCCTATCAGGATAAAGGTATCATCATTCTCTGCCAAACCTCAAACCCTGGGGCCGGAGAATTCCAGGATTTGGTTATAGATGGCAAAAAACTATATCAAATTGTGGCCGAGCATGTAATAAGTGAGTGGAACTATAATAACAACTGCCATATGGTGATAGGCGCTACTTATCCGAAACAACTGGCAGAGATTCGCCAAATTGCCGGAGACGAAGTAGTATTCCTAGTGCCTGGTGTGGGCGCACAGGGCGGAAGCCTTGAACAGGCTGTAAGGGCGGGGATTAACTCGAAGGGTGATGGCCTGATAATCAATTCTTCGCGTGAAATTATCTTTGCAAGTAGTGGCCAAGATTTTGCAGAAGCAGCCCGAAATAAAGCTTCCGAATTAAGGGGTAACATAAATCAATTCAGAGGAGGGGATGATGGTTAAAGAAAAGCGTACAATAACACAACTTACGGATACAGATAAAAAACAGCTCATTTGGCGCCTATATGGCATAAAGGCAATACAGTTTGGTGACTTTACTTTTAAGTCAGGTATAAAAAGCCCAATGTACATGGATTTACGACTATTTATTTCATATCCCCGCTTTCTGCAGCAAGCCGTAAATGCTTACTCAGACATGCTTACAGCTCTTGAGTTTGACCGTCTTGCGGGAGTACCTTACGCTGCCATGCCCATAGTCTCGGCCATTTCAATTACTATTAACCGGCCTTGGATCTTCCCGCGCAAGGATAATAAGCAACATGGCTTACACAAATCTGTTGAGGGTTATTTTAAGCCCGGCGACCGTGTAGTACTAATTGATGACTTGATTACTAAAGGAGATTCAAAGTATGAATCCATAGAACAGCTTGAAAAAGAAGGCTTAAAAATAACTGATGTAATGGTTCTAATTGATTACGAAAAAGGTGGCAGTGAAGCTTTGCGCCAAAAAGGTTATGGTTTTCATACGGCGCTGACCATGAATGAAGTAGTGTCTACATTATATGAGTGGGGTTATTTGCCAAAGAAAAAATACTTGGAATGCATGGCATTTTTGGGTAAATAAAACCGTGTTTTGGATTTATGTTGCGATTGCTACGGTTGGATACGCTTTTTTCCAGTTCTTTTCAGCAAGAGCTGGAGGCAAAATTGATGGTGGGTTTGTGCCGATCATAGTTAACGTTATTGCGGTAATTGTACCCTTGCTATTCGTACTAACAAAGATTGTAAATAAGGAACAGTTCGTGCAGACGCAGCGCAGCGGTATAATGTTCTCTTTACTAGCGGGTTTTTCTATCGCTACTTTTGCTATCGCATTCCATAAAATTTTTCAGCATGGAGGTAATCTATCCTATGTTTCACCAATTATATTTGGTGGCTCTATAGCGCTTGCGACGAGTTTAAGCCTAATTTTTCTAAAAGAGACTTTAAGTATTTATCATGTCCTAGGTATCTTTCTTGTACTGACTGGGCTAGTCTTCATCTCACTAGCACGGGCTCACTAGATTTGGTTTTGGCCTTCGAATAGTTCTGAGACTGACTTGCCACTATAGATGGCATGGATTGCGTCTGCAATTAAGGGGGCAATAGAAAGAACCTCTATTTTCTTTTCCTTGCTTTTAAATTGCATGGGAAGCGTGTTGGTTACTATTATTTTGGTAAAAGCTGAGTCGTTAATGCGCTGCAGAGCCGGGTCAGAGAATAATCCGTGGGCTGCCAAACCGTAAATTTTCTTTGCGCCGTTTTCCGCCAGTAAGTTTGCGGCAGAGCAGATTGTGCCGGCCGTATCTATCATGTCATCTACGATAACGCAGGTTTTGCCCTTTACGTCCCCAATCAGATATCTTGCTTCTACGGTGTTATGATGCGAAGTAGAGCGATGCTTGTGGACAATGGCTATTTCACAATCTAAAAAGCTAGCATATCTTTCCGCTGACTTTACCCGGCCGGCATCTGGCGAGACGATAACCAAATCGCCCTTTAAATGCTCCTTTATATATGCGCGTAAAATTGGCGAGGCAATAAGATGATCAAAGGGTCCACCAAAGAAACCTTGTGTTTGTCCTGAATGTAAGTCCACGCTAATGATCCTATCGGCACCAGCACTTGCCAACATGTCCACCACCAGCTTAACGGCTATAGGCTCACGTCCACTGGATTTACGGTCTTGCCTGGCGTAACCCAGGAAAGGGCATACTGCTGTAATTGAAAGAGCAGATGAGCGCTTTGCAGCGTCAATCATCAGGGCTTGTTCCATGATGCTCTCATTCACATTAGGACTGTGCGTTTGGATTATAAAAACGTCATCGCCGCGTACGGATTCCAGCAGTTTGCAGCTGATTTCGCCGTTAGCGAAATTACCTAATTTTACGTCTGCTAAGCGCACCTTCAGCCGCTTAGCTATTTCCTTGGCTAACGCCGGATGTGCCCGCCCGGACAATAGCTTAAGCTGCCGCTGCTCCGCCTTGTTCATAAATAAAAGTCTACCATGATTCAGTGGATAAATGGTTTCTTCCCCATAGTTCTCATGATATCCTATATGCCACACGTAAAGGGGAGGACATATGAGTGAAGTCTTATTACCGCCTTCCCCGGAATGCAGTATAAACGTAGCCTGTCGATTACCATTCAGGCGACTTTTAGGATTGGTGATGCAAACCGCTCAGGTTAGTGCTGTAAGCTCATATACGATTAATAATGAAACCCTAAATAATGATAACGGCAGAGTAGATGCCGGCCTCTTAAGCGCGGCAGCAGATATAATTCATGAAAGAGCACCAGGTAGATTAGTCATATATGACCCTCGTAGCGTAGAGGAACAAGAAAAACTCTGCGGATTAGATCAAGCAGAAATAGCAAAGAAAAATGGTGTTGACGCTGTTATGATTGCGCCGCTGATGATGCACGCAGATAGAAGAAAAAGTTGGTCTGAGGCCACTGAGGTTGACGACTTGAGAGTAATTATCAATCCTGGAGTTCATGGCGGCTTTATGGGTGGAGAATCTGCCTATAGGGAGGTTCTGGCACAAGCAATCAGGGCTGGTGTCACGGATATAGCTGTTCGAGCTGAAGAGGATAGCTGGTTCGGTGAAGAGTCTATACGGTATATGAGCCAGAAGCTAGGGGACGACAAGGTTACGGTTTATCTTAAGCGTATCGTAAATGAGAACGGTGAATTTCACTGCAAGGTTCCCTT
>CAZWFS010000014.1:0-19673 GCA_964633325.1 uncultured Candidatus Saccharibacteria bacterium
GCAAAAATCTCAAGCCGCTCATCCGCATCACCCTCTTTGCGCCGGATAGTGATAACTCCTGGACTTGCCAAACTCACTAAAGGCATGTGATGTTTAAATATGGCAACCTGCCCCAAGGGTGTAGGGAGCATTACTTCGTGTATATCCTCACTGAATTTGGTGCCATCAAGGGTAACAAGTTCAAACTTAATCACTATTTTACCTCGCCGATGGTGCCTTTCATATAGAAGGCATTCTCAGACTTGTCGTCGTGTTTGCCGTCCAGAATTTCCTTGAACCCGGCAATTGTATCTTTTAGGGATACGTACGTGCCCGGGATGCCGGAGAAGACCTCGGCCACGTGGAAGGGCTGCGTTAAGTAACGCTGAATGCGACGTGCGCGGGAGACGGTCTGTTTATCTTCGTCAGATAATTCCTCCATGCCCAAGATGGCGATTATATCCTGTAGGTCTTTGTAACGCTGCAGGACGCGTTGTATCTCACGAGCTACTGTGTAGTGCTCCTCACCGACGATTTCCGGGTCCAGGATGGTCGAGCTGGAATCCAGCGGGTCGACAGCAGGGTAGAGGCCCTGTTCCGTCAGGGCGCGGTTCAGGACGATGGTGGAGTCAAGGTGGGCGAAAGTAGTAGCTGGCGCTGGGTCAGTCAAGTCATCTGCCGGTACATAAACAGCTTGAACGGATGTAATTGATCCCTTTTTGGTACTAGTGATGCGTTCCTGAAGAATACCCATCTCCTGGGCCAGGTTCGGCTGGTAACCCACGGCGGAGGGAAGTCTGCCAAGCAGAGCTGAAACTTCGGCGCCTGCTTGGGTGAAGCGGAAAATATTATCTATAAACAGCAGCACGTCTTTTCCTTCGTCGCGGAAGCCTTCTGCAATAGTCAGACCGGAAAGTCCGACCCGTAAACGGGCGCCTGGGGGCTCATTCATCTGTCCGAATACCAGGGAAGTCTTGTCCAACACGCCGGATTCTTCCATCTCGTAATAAAGGTCATTGCCCTCACGGGTACGTTCACCCACGCCCGCGAACACGCTGGTTCCACCATGCTCTTTGGCAATGTTATTGATAAGCTCGGTAATAAGCACTGTCTTGCCAACGCCGGCTCCGCCAAACAAACCGACCTTACCGCCCTTGGTAACCGGACAGATGAGGTCAATAACTTTGATGCCTGTCTCCAGGATTTCTACCTCCCCAGACTGCTCACTAAGCGCAGGAGCGGGACGGTGGATGGGGGAGCGGGTCTTGAATTCGCCCTTTTTGCCATCTATCGGCTCGCCAATGACATTGAACATCCGTCCCATGGTCTCTTTGCCTATCGGCACTCTGATTGGCGCGCCCGTATCTTCAACCTTCGCGCCACGTCTAAGCCCATCAGTGGAACCAAGTGCCACAGCCCGAACGCTGGATTCACTCAGATGCTGTGCCACCTCAAACATCAGATCTGTATCACCAGAACGCACCTTCAAAGCATTATAAATAGCCGGAAGTTGACCGTCACGGAATTCAACATCAACCACAACACCTACAACCTGACTAATTTTCCCTTGATTTACTTTCTCTGCTACTGCCATTTAATTACTCCTTATTCAAACTATTTGATGGCCTCGGCGCCGCCAGTTATTTCTGCTAGTTCCTGGGTTATGGAGGCCTGGCGGGCGGTGTTGAATTCCAGGGTCAGGTCATCGATGATGTCGCTGGCGTTATCGCTGGCACTTTTCATAGCCATCATGCGCATGGAGTGCTCGGAAGCTTTGGACTCCAACAGAGCCTGTTCCAGCTGCACTTCGACAAGTCTTTGCGTAATATTATCCAAGACTTCTTGTACCGAGGGTTCAAATACCGCCTGCTCAAGGCCTGGATCGACTTTTGACGGCCGAAAGACTGCCGGTAATAATCGCTGGTGTTTGGCCACCTGGTTGATGCTGGATTTATAGTCGGTATAAAACACATCGACAACGTCAACCTTACCAGAATTCCGTTTAACATCATCCTGGTCAGCCGTAACGTTTGATGGCCCCTCTGTAATTTCTGACGTATAAAGGTGGAGCTTTTTAGTAATGTTTTGTAAGTATGACCCGTTAGAGTTATCTTCGTCCTGGGGGTGGTTGAATTCTCCAGTAAATCGCTCAATGATTGAATTTAAGATGGGGCGGATGTCGTTAGAGGTAGGGTGTTCAGGGAAATCGCTGTAGACACCCAGGATATTTACGTCCTTGAAGCGCGACACGAATTTCGCGCCCTGCTTGCCGATTAAGATTACTTGACTGCTGACACCTTTTTCTTGATCCGCCCTAAGTTCAGTCGTCAGCAGTCGTAAAAGGTTGCTGTTATACGCTCCTGCCAGACCACGGTCGCTGGTAATCAGTATATAGAGGCGGCTTTTTACGGGTCGTTGCAGATAAAGCGGGTGCTTTGTAACATCAGTTAGTTCGGATATACGTGTAAGGATGGAGCGCGCAAGGTTACGGAAATCCCGTGACCTCAGCGCATTCTCTTGCGCCCGCCGCATCTTGCTAGCCGCTACCAACTCCATAGCCTTAGTAATCTGCTTGGTATTTTTAACACTTCCAATACGCCGCTTTAACTGCTGAGTACTAGCCATTAGTTGTTTCTCCAGATGATTTTTGATATGACTTAGCAATTTGGTTAGCAGTGTCGGCTATGGCTTTTTTGGTTTCGTCGCCGGGCTTGTCGCCTTCGTTGAGTGTGTCCATTTTTGATTTGTGTTCGCGGTGCAGCTGGTCTAATAAGGCGGCTTGCATGTGTTTGATGTCCTTCAGCTCGACCTTGTCAAAGCAGCCTTCGTTGGCGGCTAGGAGTATAGCTGTCTGCTGCCAAACGCTTAGAGGAGAGTATTGAGACTGCTTAAGTAGTTCCGTGAGGCGTTGACCGCGCTCAATGCGTTGCTTGGTCTCATCGTCCAAATCGGTAGAAAATTGGGCAAAGGCCGCTAGTTCGCGGAATTGGGCCAGGTTAAGGCGCAATGGGCCGGCCACGCTCTTGACTGCCTTGGTCTGGGCTGCTCCACCTACACGGGAGACGGATAGGCCGACGGAAATAGCCGGGCGTATTCCCTGATAGAACAGGTTGGTTTCCATAAAAATCTGGCCATCTGTAATAGAGATAACATTGGTGGGTATGTAGGCGCTAATGTCACCTGCTTGTGTCTCGATAATCGGCAGGGCAGTAAGGCTACCGGCGCCTTCTTTATCGCTCATTTTGGCAGCGCGCTCCAGCAGCCGTGAATGAAGATAAAAGACATCTCCCGGATATGCTTCGCGTCCTGGGGGGCGGCGGAGGAGCAGGGACATCTGGCGGTAGGCGGCGGCGTGCTTGGACAGATCATCATAAATAATCAGTGCATGCTGGCCGTTGTCACGGAAATATTCGCCCATCGCTGTACCAGCATAAGGCGCAAGGTATTGTAGGCTGGCCGGGTCGCTAGCACTGGTAGCAATTACGATAGTCTGCTCCATTACGCCCTCGCGCTTTAGTCGCTCAATAATACGGGCCACTTTGCTCAACTTCTGCCCAACAGCTACATAGATGTTGATAACACCAGTTTCCTGACGATGCTGGTTAATCATGGTATCCACAGCAATAGCAGTCTTACCGGTTTGGCGGTCGCCAATTATTAGTTCGCGCTGGCCTCGGCCGATGGGCACCATGGCATCAACAGACAATAAGCCCGTCATCAGCGGTTCATGGACGCTTTTACGGGCCAGCACACCAGGTGCGGAGCGCTCTACCAAACCGGTGAGTTTGGTTTTGATCGACCCTTTGTCATCCAGGGGATTTCCTAATGGGTCGACCACACGGCCCACTAGTTCAGACCCTACAGGCACTTCCAAAATTTTTCCGGTCAAACGGACTTTGGCTCCAGCCTTTACCCGGCGGTCATCACCCAACAAAACCGCTCCGATTTCGTCCTCCGCCAAATTAAGGGCGAAAGCTGTGACGCGGCTGCCGTCATTAGCGTCGATCTCGATCATCTCATTGAAGCCGCAATCGCTCAGGCCATAGACCCAAGCAACACCATCTCCTACTCTTGTTACAATTCCCACATTTTCTACTGCTGGCAAATTCTTGAGCTCGTCTATTGCGGCCCGTATATCGGCTGAAAGTTCACGAATGGATACTTCGTTCATCGGCGCATACCTCCTTCGGACGACGCTAACAGTTCTAGTCGATCCAGCCGGCTCCTAAAGCTAAGATCGAGCTGCTTATCGGTAGACTCTATGCGCACACCGCCAACAATACCGGGATTTACAACTTCATTGATGATAACTTTTTTAACTCCCTGGTAAATACCGGTAACCTTTTCTTGGATTTCATCTTTTGCGTTGGTGGTGAGTGGGAAGGCGCTGGTAGCGGTTACTTCTACTACCCCCCGTTCTGTGCGGTCTTGCATGCAATCACGCGCCAAGGACTCTAATTCTTTGGTACGGCGGGTTTGTATAAGGTATGCGGCAATGCCCTTAGCCAGACGGGTGTTGCTACCCTCCGAAGTCATCCGGACAATTGTGGAGGCTAGTTGTCGGCGTGAAGGCTTATTCATAATCTTAGGCCCGTACCTTTCTGAGCATCTGTTGGATTAGACTAGCGTCTTTCTGAGCGTCTAGCTTTTCACCAATCAGTGCTTCCGTTGCCTCGCGCACTAGAGAAACCATTTCCTTTTCCAATTCACGCCGGGCACGCTCTATATCTTGGCTAATCCGAGCCTCCGCATCAGCTAGCATCGCATCGGCCTTATGTGTAGCTGTTGCTTCTGCCGTCTTGATAATCTCAGCTGATTCTTGCTTGCCGGCCGCAATAATCTTATCGGCTCCCAAGCGTGCCTCATGCAGTATTTCTTTTACTTTTTCATCCAGATGTTGCTTCTGGGCTTCCATCTCCCGGCCAAGGTCTACGCCTTTATCAATGGTTCTCTGGCGCTCCTCCAATAATCCTACAATTTTTGACATGGCAAAACGTTTTAGCACAAAGAACAAAATTACAAAGGTAAGCAACTGCAATACAAAAGCCAGCGGATCCAATCCAAGCACAGCCAAACCGCCCTCCTCAGCAGCCCCCTCCGCCCCAAATTGTGTCAACGCCTGATAATACATAGCACCTCTACAGTTTTAAGGCTTTTGTATGCGAGTGTGGTTTCGGTGGAGAGATGAGGACCGCAAGGGAGCCGTACATGAAAGGTACGGTGAGTGCGGACCGAAGTGTCTACGCCGAAAATGCGCCGCATACAGAAGCCGACTAGCTAATTACGAATATGGCACCGAACGTTAGCAGCGCCATCAACTCAATCATAGCCGCAATAACGATAATCTGCCCCAAACTCTTGGCGGCTTCCGGATTACGTCCGACTGCCTTCATGACATTACTGCCGATCATTCCGATTGATATAGCTGGTGCCGCCATGCCGATGGCCACCATGAAAGCTTTAGCTACTGCTGGATCCATTCCGCCTCCAGCCGCAGTTTCAGCAAAAAACTGTAACATTAATAAATTCCTTCCTAGTTACTTTACTATTTATCAGCACACTCGTATCCTTCACCATGGAACCCCCTATTGTACCCATGAACCGGCAATATCCTCAACCTTTTTAGTAAAACCGCCCGATAAGCTGTCTTTGGAATCGCCAGATTCATGCTCCTCATGATGTTCTCCATGAGCAGTAGCTATACCCAAGTAAGTGATACATAACATCGTAAAAATATATGACTGCACAAGGCCTACAAACAGCTCCATGGTTATGAATGGAAGGGTAGTAATGGGGGCGCCAAGTTTGCCTAAATATGTAAAGATGCTTATTAGGATTTCTCCTATCAAGATATTGAAGAACAAACGCAGGCTTAGGCTAATTACCCTGGTCAGTTCACCGAATAACTCCAATATACCAACGAAAATATTAATCGGATTCTTGAAGTTGCCACCAAAGTAATGCTTGAGGTGGTTCATGCCACCGGATTCTTTAACAGCACAATACTGCACCAAAACGATAGCCGTCAGTGCCAAGGCGATTGTGCCGTTCAGATCTGCGGTAAATGGACGGAAAGCCGGAACACCGTTTATCTCTATAGCCGGACCGACACCAGGCATCAGCCCAAACCAGTTGTTCAGAAGAATAAAGAAAAATATCGTGGCAAAGAAAGGCGCGTATTTGTATGCTTTTTTGCGGCTGCCCAGGTTTGACTCTAGTATCCCAACAATAAATTGTATTCCTAATTCCACAAACTGCGTAAGTCCACCCCGGGTTTTAATACGCACTTTCCCTGCCACGCCCACAAATATCCAGATAATTAAAGCCGCTACAATCCAGCCGAAGAACTGGGAATTGCTGATGCTTATAGGTCCTATTTTAAAGAGTTGTTCAGCTGCTATGGAAATATGCGGCCCAGTTTCGGCGCCAAAAAGACTTAAACCGTCAATCATTTCTCAGGCCTCCCATGCTACGGGGGATTTTCTGTAAAATCTGCCGGACAATCAACATGAAGGAGACAATAACAAGCAAAAAGCCGATTACAGTAAATAAAGGCTTGGTTTCTAGACGCTTATCCAACTGGCTGCCGCCCCATAAAAATATAATAACCGTCGCGGCCAGGCGCCAACCAATATCAAATAAAGCGCCGCCCAGGTGCCCCAGGCTGCTAACTTCATTCAGTTTGACTTCTGGTGTCGTCGGTCTCTCTTGATCGGCGGCTTTATGCATGCTTAGGCAGTATATCAGTTGCAACAGATTAGCTGCAAGATTACCTTGTTAAATCAATGGCTCTTTTCAGACGTTCCTTTGAAGACAAAGAAGCGCTGCCAGCACATGTAGCCGGGTCTTGGCGATTGTTATATTCGCCAGCATCATGCGGGATACTACCGTATTGTTCATCCAGTTTTGCCTGGTCTTCCTTGCCATAGCTTATAAGCAGAACGTCTTCACTCTTTATTGGGCGATTGGCTACCGCATCTACTTTTTGTCCATTTAGTATAAAATTCAGCTTATTTCCGTCCTGCCCATTAACAAACGCACCTTTATCTGTAGTGATTGCCGTATTAGTCAAGCCATAACCAAGGTTAGCAAAGAACTGGCTCCATGTTACCGGTTTATCGTGTACATGTATAAGGTTATTGTTGCTATCGTGCATATGGGCTAGGGCTTTAGGATTGTCAACATGATCGGCGCTACAGCTTTGGACTTCTTCGTAAAAGGTAAAATTACTGAACTCATCCCCAATCCCGTCAATGTATAGTCCAAAATTAGCATGATGATGCACGGCGTCGTCTTTGACGAGGGTAAACCTTAGCCCAATCAAAATTAACAGCCCCAGGATAAACCCACCAAAAACCGCTAATATTACTTGCTTTGAAATATTTCGCAGAATTCGCATATATAGTAATGATACACTACTGTTATGAGTGATGCAGACATTACAATTTACACTACCCCCACTTGCGGCTTTTGCCATATGGCAAAAGAATACTTCAAAAGCAAGAAAGTTGAATACAAGGAAAAAGACCTTACGGGGGATGTTGCTGCGCAGATGTGGGTACTGGATAAAACCGGGCAGCTAGGAGTTCCAGTAATTCATATAGGTGACGACACTATTATCGGCTTCGACCGCGAACGCATTGATCTTGCTCTTAGAGAGAAGCGGCTTGTCTAATTGAAGCATTTTGTATATATAAATTTACCTCTGGTATAATACTAATTATCAGGGAGAGCAAAATGGTCGAATGGCAACCACAGCTAATTCCAGATCCGGACGCTACCGTAGAGCAGCGTGATGCATTTATGCGTTTTGAATGTTCGGCCGTGGATCTAACAGAAACTCAGCTTCTTGGTGCGATGGATATCGTAGAGGAAACCCCCCGGGTTGTTGATAACGTCATTATGCTGACTAGTCAGGCTGGTAAGGTTGGCGTAATGTTGGCCGCATGGCGTGACATTCTTGATACAGGAGCATTGACCGCGTATACGTTCGATAAACAAACCCAAGCCTTTGTCGACACTGATCCTAGGGTTGTGCGTTATAGAAGAAGGCTTGTTACGCCCACAACGAGAACGATTGAGAGACCCGGAACAGATAGAACAAGCCCCGAGGAGGCAAGAAAACAAATTGCTCGTTTAAGTTTTGTAATCTATGCCGGACAGCTTGCACTCTCCACTGATACCGAGCGTGTATTATCAGTGACGCAAGTTCAAACAGGGTTAGCGCGCACGGGTACTGATGATAGCTGATGGCTTTTGAAGATTATATAACTAAAGATTCTGTAGTTATCGTTTACACCGGGGAAGGGAAGGGAAAGACAAGTGCTGGCATAGGGCTTATGGCACGAGCACTCGGTAACCGCTCAAAAGTGGCCTTTATCCAGTTCATTAAATATTGGGGCGTTGGGGAGCATGTCTTTATCCGGGACATCATGCCGCTTTTTAAGGATCAATTATTTTTTTACAAGGGCGGAAAAGGGTTTTACAAGGCTGGTGAACTTAGTGAGCAGAATGTTTCTGACGAGCAGCACCAGCAAGCCGCGGCTGAAACCTACAAAGTCGCTTTGGGCTGCGCAACCAGCGGGGAATACGACGTCGTCATCTGTGATGAGATAAATAATGCCGTTCATGATGGATTACTGACTGAAAATCAGTTAGAAAAATTTATCACCAGCCGTTCACCTCACACGAGTATCTGCTTAACCGGCCGCAATTTCCCTAAAAGCCTCCTGAAGCATGTGGACATAGCCACCGACATGACAAAAGTCAAACACCACTTTGACGACAAATACCTCGCCAACAAGGGCATTGACTTTTAAGTGTACTCGGGACCGTGCTGATTTGGTTCGCGACATTCAGTAAGCAAACTCACCTCAATTACACCCCCTAAGGTATGTTCCCAGTTCACGTACTCCACGATGTACCGACCTCCATTTTCAGTGTATTCAAAGCCCCTTTGAATTTGCTGGACACGCCCATCATCATCCGGCGACTGGTCGTATATGATAGCTCCCTGTACATTAGTAACACTAAAGGCATCCCTCGTGCTATCTCCATCCACGGTTCTATCTCCAAGATAGAAGCCTTGGCCAGGATTTAGAGTCAGAATAATATCCGATCTGACACAACCAGCAGTAGAAACTCCTTCAATGGCAGTAGGCGTGTGTCGCTCCACCGTAGGATCTGGCCCACCAGAACAGGTGTTCCCCAGAAAAAGACCTATGAAGCCGACAGCAAGCAAACTGACAATACCGGATCTATCTCTTGTAGGTTGCCGTTCAGCAGCGTGCGGTTCAGTATCACCCATAGACTAATAATAGTTTATGTCGTCTAGTAATGAAATATTAATTTGACCATTAGTACTGGTATTGACCGCCACTAAAGTCTACTTAACTCTGTTAATTAGCACTCTTGACATGAGAGTGCCAGTTTTATATATTAGTAACAGTGGTCGTAGTACCACGTAACTTAAAGGGAAAGGAGTAAGTTATGGTAAAACTAGTACGTTTTAATGATCCGTTCGCCGGTCTGACTAATTTACATAGCCAGTTGGATGATATGTTCAACAACTTCTTGTCTACAGGCACTTCGCCATTAACTGCAAATGCGCCTGCTATGGACGTATATGTGGAGGGTGATAAGCAGCTTGTAGCCGAAATACAAGCACCGGGCTTCAACAGGGATGATATAAATATTAGTATCCACGAAGGAGTGCTAGAGATAAAAGGCGAGCACAGGGAAAAAGAAGAAAAAGATAAAAAGCGAAGTTACATGATGAGGGAGTCCCAGGCTAGCTTCTACCGCCGCATCGCCCTGCCTAAGCACGCCGACGGCAACAGGGTGGAAGCCCACTTTGAAGACGGCTTACTAAAGGTAGTGGTGCCTTTCAAGGAGCTGCCGCAGCCCAAAAGAATTCAAATTCAAGCCGGCAAAGTCAAAACCAGCAAAAAGTAAACAACCAGATTCAGCTAAAATAAGAACCGCCCGATGAAGGGCGGTTTTTTATATAAATTAGGAGTAGAATAACTGGGTGAAATCAAAGTTAAAAATATCTGATGTGAGTAAGTTGGGCGGGGTGGTTTCTGACGTGCTGGAAGGCAAGCTGGAGCATAAAGGCCAGACTCATTCTGTCGTAGTAAAGCGCACTCGTAAAAAAGTAGAGGCTGCGCATTTTAGTTATAGCGATACCGAATTAAAGAAGGCTGCTCCTCGTACCCACGCCTTAGATAGACAAATTTTGAAGCGTTTACAAAACTATGTTGGCATTACCGTGCCAATTTTACATATGAGCCACTCCAAAGGCCTTCAGACAGTCATGGCGGACTTTAACTTTAGTGGTTACACTTTTATGCAAGATAGACTAGTTGATGGCACATTACCGGCAGGGGCGGCGGCCGAGACTGGACACATGCTTGCCGAACTTCAGCTTGCACTGGCAGATAAGAATTTAATGCGCGGTATTAAGCCAGTGGAAGACAGTAAAACTCAGGTACGCGAACGCCTGGCTGAAGCCCATATTTTGCTTTACGGAAACCTGGCTATGTATCGGGAGCTGGAGGCCAAACTGCTACATAACGACGGCTTGCTATACACTGACGGACACCCAAAAAATATGGCGGTAAATGATAGTGGTAAGGTAATGCTGTTTGATTTTGGCCGTTTGATCAATGGCTCAGTTCAGTATCCTGCCCCTAATTTTTTGGCCCACATAGGGTTGTCATGGATTGGGGGGACTATGCCAGCAGATAAGGCTAGAGTTTTTATCGGAGATTGTTATGCTGCCTATAACAAGGTTACCCCGATAGAAGAAGAATGGTTTGTGCGCTTTTTTGCATCAGAATTAGTCCATCGGGGCCTGGCCATGCGCTGGATAGACCCTCGTCTATTTCGGGATAACCGTAAGGTTAAAGCCAGACTTGCAGCCCATGCTGTATTTTTAGACGTATTTGAAGCCAATTATAGCTCACTTAATAAATTACTCGATTCGCTACAAAAACACAGCAATAAGTTGGCCTGATAAAGTCTAAGGTAACTAGGCATGGCAAAATTATAACTATAAAACATCGTGATACTATTTAAATTATGAATAAACCAACTTTGTATTTAATGTTGGGGTATCCGGGGGCAGGCAAGACCACTGCGGCTTTAATTATCCATGAACTTACGGGGGCAGTGCACTTGTGGGCGGACAAGATTCGGAACGAAAGGTTTCCGAATCCCACGCATTCACATCAGGAAAACTTAGAGCTTTACGACTACCTAAATGAGCTGACCGGTGAGCTACTGGCAACGAGACAGAGCGTGATATTTGATACAGGATTTAACTTTTATAAAGATAGGGAACATCTGCGGCGGATCGCCGCACAACATAATGCCCAAACCAGGCTTATATGGGCCATAGCAGATAAAGAAATGGCTAGACAACGTGCCACCCACCCGGAACACGCCGAACGAAATAATTACTCCTACACCATGGCACCGGAGCAGTTTGAGCGTATCAGCAATAGCATGGAAGAACCAGGAGCGGACGAAGAATACATAGAAGTCGACGGCACCCAAATATCAAAAGAATACATCAAGCAGTTACTAAATCTCTGAATAACCTATTATTAACAGCCTAGGGCATTGTCTTCGCGGCGTATAATCATTATCAGTATGAAAGTAGGAGGGTTTCGGGTCAGCAAAAGGACACCACTATGGTTGGTCTTTATTATTATATTCGCCGCCCTTGCCCAGCAGATGGGTCTGTTCAGCAAAGCCCAGGAAATCGCCGCACCGGTGCAACCTGGATACTACCAGGTAACGCAGTTTGCGGATGGCGATACAATATCCGTAAACATGGACGGAACGGAGGAAAAAGTCCGGATGATAGGCGTAGATACGCCAGAGACACATGATCCTCGCAAGGTAGTCCAGTGCTTTGGCCAGGCGGCAACTGACTTTACCAAGCAATTGATAGGCACAAGTACCGTCCGTTTGGAGGCTGACCCCGAAAATAACAATCGCGATCGCTATAACCGGCTGCTACGCTATGTATACCTTCAGGACGGCAGGCTAGTGAACGCCGAGATTATCAAGCAGGGCTACGGTTTCGCTTATACCAGTTTCCCGTTCACTAAACTAGAAGAATTCAGATCTTATGAAAAGGCAGCGCGAGAGTCAAGCTTGGGTTTATGGGCCAACTGCAAACCGCAAATCGACAGTAAAGGGTACATAAATTCTAATCCCGCTGCCGAGTAATCATCCGAGTAACTATGGCAAGCAAATAAACACTCCCGGCGGCATATAGGGCAATTACCCAGCGCTTCTTGTGGTGGCGCCTCAAAGTTCGTGGCCACCACTTTAAGTTAGGCCACAGCTTATCACGTTCGCTCAGCACTCGCCGCAGTACAGCGCTAACCTGCAATTCAGGCATATAGGTAATAGGTAGATCCTCTTCGTGAAGATGTATCGCTAAATCAATATCCTCATGTATGTATGGCAGGGGACAGGTCTTATTTTTTACTTTTTCCCATGCGTCGCGCGGGATAACCATATTGGATCCCCATAGTATATGATGCCCTAAGGCCAACCAGTTAAGCCTGAAAACCAGCTGTTTTTGCATCCACCTAGTAAGGCCGGGAAGAGGCATGTTGCGGTACGAGGCACCACCCACAAGCGCACTTTTGGCGTTTTCCGGCTTGGCATAAAAGGCCTTTACTGTGGCCACCCAGTCTGGCGGCAGAACTGTATCCGCGTCTATCCGGCCAATCAACTCACAATTAGCGGCATTAAAGCCGGTATTTCGGGCAAAAACTATACCTTGTACTGATTCAGGAACTACTCTGACAAATGTGTATTCTTGGAGTTTTTTTAGGCTCCCGTCTGTGGAATTATTATCAACCATAATCACTTCATCCGGCGCCGTGGATTGCTGTGCAATTGCCTCAAGGCAAGAATTAAGGTGGTTTTCTTCGTTATAAACTGGTATAACTAAACTAAGCTTTAGCAATTTGCTTCCCATCATTAGATAAATCATACTATGCCAGCAAAAAAAAGAATTAATAAACCAGTGCCAGTGAATAAACCGCGAGGTTCTGTAGTTCGCAAGCCAAAGTCAAAAACTAGCCCACAGCACGCTCAAAAGAGCGCTGTATCTTCGGGTTTTGTCTCTCAAGCATGGAGGGTTCTTACAGGGGGGTATTGGCGAAGGTTAGGACTGATATTCGCTGTAATAGTCTTGTTTTGTATTGGCAGCATGTATGGCATTGCCCGCTGGTACATGGCCAAATACAGCAAAGTGCCGATACAGTTTGGTGCCACTTTCATACCAACATATGCCCGTTATTATGGCTTGAACCCTCAGGAGACTATGACCGCCATGATTGATGATTTAGGGGTCAAAAGATTAAGACTTGTTAGCTACTGGGACGTCGGCGAACCCAACCCCGGACAATATAATTTTGATGAACTTGACTGGCAGTTCCGGTTGGCCGAAAGCCGGAACGTAAAAGTTTCCCTTGCTATTGGTTTACGCCAGCCCCGGTGGCCTGAATGCCATATGCCCGACTGGGCGGAAAAATTACCCAAAGACATCTGGGCATCTAAGCTCAAGGACTATATGCGCGAGGTAGTATTGCGGTACAAGGACAGTCCGGCGCTAGAAAGCTACCAGTTGGAAAATGAGTTCTTCCTGAAGGTATTCGGTATCTGTCCGGACCATAGCCGGGACAGGTTAATAGATGAGTATAATTTTGTGAAAAGTTTGGATCCTCACCATACACTAGTAGTAAGCATGAGCAATAACGCCATTGGCACGCCCATAGGCGAGCCTACGCCGGACGAATGGGCAATATCAGTCTATAAGCGAGTGTGGGACAAAACCCTAACTAAGCGATACCTGGAATACCCGATTCCTGCCTGGTACTACGGGTTTCGAGCTGGATTTACGGAATTAACCAGAGGGCACAATTCCTTCATTCACGAACTACAGGCGGAAAGCTGGACTCCTGGCGATCTAGGTAGCCGTGATACACCGATAGCAGAACAGTATAAATCGCTGAATGCTGAGAGACTACATAACCGTATGGAATACGGGCGAGCTACAGGCATGAAGAAAGTCGACTTGTGGGGCGTAGAATGGTGGTATTTCTTGAAAGTAAAAAGAAACGACTCCAGTGTGTGGGACGCCGGCCGTGAAGAAATAATTAAAACCCAAATACTCAATTCCAAGTTGCACTAGCCACCAAATCCTGATATAAAACTACTTATGACAGCGGAGAATGCTAATAAAGGTGTTTGGATTGCGACTGTCACTGGCCTTGAACTTGAACGAATTAAGCATTTTGCAACTCTCTTAAAACAGAATCCAAATCTCATCCCTGACACAATAACTCTGGGCGAAGCTACGGTAGAAGATGTCCAACCACAGTATTGAGGGTAATACTATGTCTGAAGTAACTACATTATATTTACACGGCCTCGGCAGAACTGACTTGCGTTCCAATGAACGGCGTATTCTTGAGCGTAACCACAGTAAAGGCATTGACTACGTTGCTGCAGATATAGATTGGCGTTCTAGCGAGACATTTCTGGAACTCCGTGACCGGATTACCAAGCAGGCATCTGAATTACTTGTTTCTATGAGCGAACTTGGGCGGCTGGTTATTGAAGGTTCCAGTGCTGGTGGCAGCTTAGCAACAAACGTAGGAGCACAGCTAGACGATTCACGGGTGCGAGTAGTTAGTCACTCAGGACGTCTACGCGAAGGAAATTACTCCAAGCGTAGTTGGCGTAATCTGGCACGCTGCGCACATCTTGGCACGACTGCTGCCAGCCAAAGCTTTTATGACAGCGTATTGCACTGCGACAATGTAACCATCCCCTCGCTCAGTGAAGAGGCAAAAAGTCGAATGCTGATTACAATGCCGCTGGCTGATGAAGTAGTTCCCATTGCTACCATGGGCATTGAAGGCGTACAGACCGCTAGAGTTAGTATAGTCGGACATTCATTTGGTATTGGGGCTGGCATGTTACGTATGCCGCATTTGATTGAACAGCTATAGTAATCTTAGCCACCAGAGTATACTGAAGAATATCATGTCAATGTACCAAACAACCGATGTAATATCTGAAACTTGTATTAAATTTGAAGGTTGTACAGAAGCACAGTATCAAGCTGTCGTTCAGACGACAGACCAGAGAATTGACACCTACGTTAGACAAGCCAACCAGTCGGCCATAATCCCAGCTGGAATAGTTAGTCTAGTCGGCTTAGTAATCATAGCTTCAGCCCTAATTAAGCCCCTCCACAAAATACTTGTGAAGCTAGCATCTAAACTAATCATAGGCACACCACTCTTACTAGGTATTCTAGTAGGCGGTGCTATAGGCTTTTTTCTACAGATTGGCTGTTTTGTCAGTCAGAGTTGCTCAAACAGTGATTCACCGTTTATTTTCCTTGTACCGGTGATCATCGGACTTTGCATAGGATTAAGTTTCTCAATAAGACAGCACGGTAATAAAAAGGGTGTTTCGGAATGGACTGCAAAACGCAGCCCCCGTTTTTGGACTGGAGTTGGTGTAGCAATCATTCTATTATCCATATCCTATGCGGTAGGTGAAATAAGAAACAATTATGATCATGCTAGTCAGTTAAAAGCCGAAATACGCACTGACAGTTACAAGCAGGGTAATCTAAAGGTAGACGAAACGCTGTAACTATTCGTTCATATTAAGAATTGTCTACTTGTTCTGACTACATATTCGTCAGTTTTACACAGCTTTGAATTTACCAAATATCACTTCATACTATTAGCATGGCCAAGAAAAAATCTAAATCCTCTGGAATAGTGAATCGGCGGGCTCGGTTTGATTACGAGCTGGGCGATAGCTTGGTCGTGGGTTTGAGCCTGACTGGAGCGGAGACTAAGGCACTCAGGATGGGACATGGGCATATACGGGGAGCATATGTGACGCTCAAGGATGACGAGCTATGGCTGTTCAATGCCACCATCACCGGCACGAACAGCGTGAAATTGAGCGAGCAAGACCAGACGCGCAGCCGCAAGTTGCTAGCCAAACGCCGCGAAATAGAAGACCTGATAGCCTCCAAACAGCAGGGAATGACCATTATTCCGTTGGAAATACTCACAAAGGGGCGCTATATCAAATTACGTATTTCAGTCGCCCGCGGCAAAAAGAAATATGATAAACGTGCCAAACTTAAGGCAATGGACGATAAACGACGTATAGATGCCACAATAAAATCAAGGCGGTAGATATTGAACCCATTTCATATCTCCCACTTCAGCTTCAAGCACCAGCCGCAGCCTGCGAATAGCATACCGCTCGGTAACGTATAAACAGATACGCCTTCTTCACCTGATGCCATTCGCAGACCACGGCTGATACTTTCACTTAACGAATGGGAAATTATGAAGTGGGTTCATTAGGTGTTTTGGGCAAAATTTTGATAATCTAATCTTAGAGGCAATAACAAAGGAGGAAATATGTTTCATCAAGTGCTCGCACAGGTGACGGACAATGGTTACACCGTAAACACGGTGAACGATACAGGCGCAGCAGCAGGCAGTATAATGCTTATACTGATTCCCGTTTTCTTAATTGTCATTATTTATATAGTAGGCATGTGGAAGGTCTTTACCAAGGCAGGTAAGCCAGGCTGGGCATCGATTATACCCATTTACAACTTCTACGTGATGCTTCAAATTGCCGGACGACCGGCTTGGTGGATCTTGATAATATTATTGGGTTTCATTCCAGTAATCGGCGCAATTGCTAACCTTGTATTGGCGGTTGTCATAGGTATAGACATTGCCAAACGGTTTGGTAAGGGCGAGCTATTTGGCGGCCTAGTTTGCGGCCTACTGGGTGTTGGCTATCTAATCCTTGGGTATGGTTCTGCCCAATATAAAGCTGGCCTGTCCAATGACATTTCCGGTGGTACTCCTAACCAAATTCCACCGACCGCGCCAACCCAGATGCCCCCATCCAGCATTCCACCCAGCCCTACAGTACAGTAGATGGTGGTTAAATCTCTCCGCCTAATCGAGCTTTCTGGAAATTTCTATTTTACTTGTACAAGTGTGCGCGGGTAGGAGGCAAGCCGGGGTTCAGTCCTTTTGTGAATGTCCACTGGGAGAGATCTACCAAGCCATCTTGGAAAGAGTTTTTGCCGCCAACCAGATAAAGTAGCCACATGCGATAAAAGCGCTCACCGTAGCGCATAATAACCCAATCCTGTTCCGCTTCAAACCGCTCCCGCCAGCCCACAAGGGTCTGGACATAGTGCTGGCCGATGTTTTCGTAATCTATAATACGAAAGTCGTAATCGGGCATTAGACTCGTAACATAGCGAACGCTTGGCACGTAAGTTCCTGGGAATATATAGCGGACTAGCCATGGGTTCATAGGTCCCTCTTTTTGTTTGGTAATGCAATGCAAGACAGAAACCCCATTGTCCTTTAACATCTGATTAACAGTTTCAAAATATACCCGATGGTTGCCTTTACCGACATGCTCAAAAAAACCAATACTGACGACCCGGTCGAACTGTTTGTTGAGTTCTGGCAGATCCTGGTAATTCATAAACCTAAAATCCACTAACTTATCCACGCCTTCACGCTTAGCCCACCTGCGCGCATACTTGACCTGCTCCTGGCTCAAGCTAACCCCTAAGCCTTTGACGCCAAAACGTTTAGCTGCTCGGATTAACAAATAGCCCCAGCCGAAGCCAATATCAAGCAGGGTCATGCCCGGGCCAATTTGCAGCTTATTTAGCACATGGTCAAACTTCTGACTTTGAGATTCTTCAAGGCTGTCGCTCCATGAATGATAATATCCGCATGTATAGCCCAACGTTTCCTTGTCTAACCACCGTTCATAAAAATCATTTCCTAAATCATAGTGATGCTCAATTTGCTTGGCCTGACGAGATTTGGTATTACGGTTCCTTAGCAACAATTTGAGGGAATCAAACCATTTATATTCCGATGCATTTCGTTTCCCTAGCACAAATAGCTCATCAATCGGTCCATCCACCACTAGCCGGCCGTCCATGTATGCTTCTCCAACAGCCAAACTGGGACTACGCAGTAACTTTAATAGCAAATATCGGTCGTTAACCGTAACTTTCAGACGAGGCTTATCAGGTCCATAGCTATGCCGTTTACCATCCCAATATTCAACTTCAATACCACCAGCCTTTATCCTTCTGAGCAGCTTATCTAGCACCCACTTCTCCATAAATCGAATTGTACCACGCCGGCATACAGATACAATTGCTTATGTTCTATCTGTTGGATATAATCTAACAGCCACCCGTAACTGTATTAGTACAGATATTCCGGAGTAGCTCAATGGTAGAGCACCGCCCTGTTAAGGCGATTGTTGCCGGTTCGAGTCCGGCCTCCGGAGCCAGACCAAGTAGAGAAATAATCAGACCTAGTTCCTAGACCTAATTTAACTTCTCTCCTTGGTCTTCCAAGAAAGAAATGTATCAATTACAAGCTACAATGTTGGAACCGTCAGAAATGACGGTTCTTTCATTTCACCCCTGTAATCTAGTTCTAACCCAGCCCCTCTCTTCCTGAAGGAGTATGCAGGCGAAAAGCTGACCTGTTCCCAAGACCGACACTACACACATATCATGCTTACTAAACAATGACTTTTAATGCCTTGCGAAGTACTTCATAATAATCATATGACTATAAAGGGTAAAGATATTAGCGAAAAGACCGTTAAGAAGGTTAATGACTATTTTAAGCAGTGGCTTGATAGCGATGAAGTGATTATCGGCGTATTCAAAGCAAGTCGTTGGAATCCACCCTCTGAAGGTTTTGTACTTACTAATCATCGTTTACTTATAGTAGATAAACTCATTTTCAAGATAAATAAGGTAGTTGAGGAAATAGCGGCCGACGATATACTGGAATTTACTTCCGAAAAAGGCTTAGTGAAAGCAAGGAAGTCATACGTCACGAAAAAAGATGCTACAAATGTTTATTTAGGTTCGATGTATAAAGATGATGCTTTAATTCTGAGTGAGTTTTTGCCTCAAATGTCGGGTACCCCACAACCCATAGCTGAGAAAATGCATACTACAAAATTAGCTGAATCAGATGCAAAAAAACAAGTAAAAGATGATAATACCCTGCAAAAAACAAAAATGACAAAGGAGAAAGATTCAACCATAAAATCCAGGAATAAAACACTAATGCGAAATATCGGCTTCGTCTTTTTTTGGCCAAGTTTTATTTCCTATAGACTAAAAATAGGATCGGAGCTGAAGGAAGTGAAGATAAGAGAGATGCAACAACAACGTGCGTCCCTTCATGAGGACTGGAGAACAATCATAGCCACAGTTGCAAAATCCTTAAAAAAGCATTGGAATATCCTAGAGGTTAAATTTGAACAACACATAGAAGAAGATGATTACGGTAACCAGTACATCGATAGTAACATCGGTTCAGAAATTATCTACTTCAGTCATAAAGTCGTATTGCCCGAAATAAAAAAGCTCATTGCCGATGACCGCATAAAACATTTTAGCTTCGAGACAATCCCAGCTCCGAACTCAGTTATGGGGGATCTATATAAAATAAAGTTTAATGATGAAGCAACTGATATGGCTTCTAAATATGTTTCGGGGCTACTTGCTGACGGCGACCCAAGCAATATTAACGATGAGTTAC
>CAZWFS010000015.1:0-19445 GCA_964633325.1 uncultured Candidatus Saccharibacteria bacterium
AGATATATACCACCATGACTAGCCAGAGCGACCGTAAAATTTATTTTTCCCTCCACGGTCTGTGTCATTAGGGTTCGGAAATCTTCAGCACCAAGATTAAATCGTTCACCAAAACGTTCGATCAAAGCCAAAGTCACTAACTCGACCTTCTCATGCTGCTCCTCGTCCATAAGACTTAACACATCCAGGGGACTAGCAACTTCATGATCATCGTCACCTGGCACCGCTGCTACCGGATCAATTTGAGCATCACCCCTCATCAGTAGTGCAGCGCTGCGTCGAACTAAAGTTAAGGCTTTGAGGTATGTTTCTTTGTTGCGTTCACTCACAATCCCATCATCCGCATCACTAATCTGTACAACAGGCTCTGTGGTGACAGAATGAAGGTTTTCTGGCTCCATCGCAGCATCCCTTAGACGACCAGCTAAATGGTCAGCCCGATCGGCTAATTCCTGACCATCTCTAAACATAGCTTCCTCAGGGGAAGGACCCATACTCATTAATCCTACCCTACCCTACTTATTAACAAACGTCAAGCTTTCTTCACTCCCTCCCACGCTTTCCGACTTAACTTACCGAAATATGTTCCAGTAACTCCATTTCTGAAGATACCTTTCTGTTATGCCACCCAAGTAGCTGTTAGCCGTTTGCCGTTGCAAATTTGTAACAATAAATGCACAGGATTTTGCTCGTGCTTGCAAAAATTTACAGGTAGCGGATAATGTGGTAAACAAGGAGGCAATATGGCAGCCGATGAAGCTTTAGATCTATTAGTTAACCCCGCCGACGTATTAAAGGGAGATGTGACTAAATGGACGAGCGTAGTTCGCTTAGGCCAAGTGGCGGCAGGTTTGCGCTCGCAGGCAGTCGAGATTGAGCAATCTATAAGTGATTTGGCAGCTGAGCCTTGGGTTTTACCTTCGGGACTAGCTGTTCGAGTCGAGCCAAGACCCTTAGTCTTGCCATATATCGAAGTAAGACCTGCTACCGCAGGACCAGGCAGGGATTTCTGGAACGGAGTAGAGCCTGGTCGAGAATAGTATGAGGAGGCCGTTGAACGGGACGAAGGATTACATGACATTTACTTTTTGGGCACAAGAGTCGAGTATGATTCAGTCGTACGGTGCGCTTGGGTTTATCATGCGAATGGCAAAGCGCGCATGTATGTGGACGATAAAATGAGATTTAATGGCTTTGTGGCAATAGGACCACCCTATTTAGATCCAGAAGCAGCAGATGCCACTAAGAGCTAAGTGGTTTATGCCATGCGCGATAGAAAGAGGAGTCACCTCTTTCTTCTATTAGCAAGCGATAGTGTGGTTAGAAATGGATGAAATATAGGCCTGCAGCGTTAATCCGGGCTTCAGAGTAGTAGCCGTCTAGTCCGGCGTTGTATTGGCTTACGTAAATAGTGCCGTCGTTGTAGACGTGTTCTACGTACATGGCATGGCCGTATACACCACGGTTACTTATGGCAACATCACCGGGACGAGGGCTTGTGTCCACGGGGATACCGGCGGCACGGGCATTATCGTCCCATTGGTTAGCATTGCCGATTCCGCCCCAGTAAGGCATATAACGGCCGCTGTTCCAAACTTTCCAGGCCGTAAAGCTAACGCACTCACGGTTATACATGCCCCAGGTGTCAACAATGGAGTCTATGGGCGCATTTGCCCAAGCCCCAGGGTATCCTCCACCGCCCGGAATACCTTTAGGGACTCCGTTCGTAAAGAGTCGAGCGTTTTCCGCGGCCTGTTGGCGCTTAAGCTCAGAAATTTGGGCGCTATTTTGCTTGATCTGGTTATTGAGCTCGGCCTGTTGGGATTGGTTGAGCCCAAGAAGCTTGTCTTGCTCAGCCCGCTGCGTTGCTAGTTGATCTTCCATGTATCTTTGGTCTTCAATTTGTTTTTCAAGAGTTTCGCGCTGGCCTTTGAGCTCTAGTTTGAGAGCCGTAATCTTGTCCACCATGCCTTTTATCTTCGCTTGTACTGTGTCGCGGTATTGCTGTTTGTCTACAAACTCGCTTAAGTCTTTGCTTGAAGCCAACATTTCAATAGTAGAGATGTCACCTTCTAGATACATTACCTTAATACTTTCGCCAAGCACTCTGCGTTGTTTTGCCAGTTCTTCCTCGGCCGCAACAATCTGTTTCCTTAAATCTTCGCTTTTGGCTTGATTCGCGGCTATCTGGTTCTGTAAAGTTGCAATCTGACCCTGGAGTTTGGCTATGGCGTCCGCTAAAGATACGGCTTCGGTTCCTAGCTGCGCTTTGTTCTGAGCTTTTACGGAATTTTCGGCATTTAGCGCCTTTATTTGTTCATCAAACCTATCAGCCGAAACCAAAGGTATGCTTACGGCTTTTAGCCCTAAGACTGCAACCACTAAAAAGACCGCCAACAGTGGCGATTTAAATACACAACCGGTTTTTTTACTAATCTTTTTATTTTTCATTTTTGTAGCTATTTTTATTTTTAAAAGCTTACGTAAGCAATATAACACATAATGCAAGTGATTGCAATATGTCCTAAATAGTTCCTAGTACTTTATTTGGGAGCTTTGAATTTTAGATATCGATGTGTAGCTATGTATGAAGAGGCAGCCCCGATGAGGGTTCCTATGCCTAGTTGTATCAGCAAGATGCGCCAATAGCGGTCCGCGAAGTACTGATTTGCATACTTTATGTCCAGAAGTCCCAGGCTGCTAGCGTCAAAGGCAGAGGCCTGGACGCGGAAGAGTGTCTCGCACAATGTTACCGAAAGAATGGCCGCTACGATTCCGTATAATATGGTTTCAACTATAAATGGACCACGAATATAGGATGTATTCGCACCCAAGAGGCGCATAATCGTAAGTTCGTCGCGACGATTAAAAATGGCCATGCGGATGGTATTGAAAATAATCATTACAGATACAAGAGCAAAAACGACCACCCCCGCTAATGCTGCCTTTCGTAAGAAACTTGTGGAGCGAGATATATTATCGATCGCCTCCTTACGTTCCCCCGAATATGATGTTTCGTCAGACTGCAAGACTTTGACATCAGGTTTTTCTATAAAATTCCGGACGTCCTGAATCTTATTTGGATCCTTTGATTTTACCCGCAGATGCGCTGGCAATGGATTGTCTGTCTGGGAAATAGCCACCAATAAGTCCGGCTTGTCCTGGTTATCTTCCCGATATTCTTCCAATGCGCGGTCTTTGGTAATGTATTCCACGGACCTAACGTTTTCTATTCCCTTTAAATCAGCAATGAGCTTTTCGCGCTGCTGGTCGTTGACGTCGTCCTTTAGGTAAACAGAAATTACTATTTTGTCCGTTAATTGCTGCAGGGTGTTTGTGAATGAAGCGTTGGCGATAACAGAGAAAAGGACGATGCTTAGAGTAATAACCATGACGGTGGTGGCGGCTACCGCGAGTGAGGCATTACGGACAAAGTTAATGAACCCGGTCTTGATAATCCGGCCCAATGTTATGAATTTACGTTTATATGGAGTCTTATTCATTATGATGATATTCCGCATTTGCGCGATCACTGACGACTTTACCGTCTTGGATTGTGACTACCCGCCGCTTTAAACGGTTCACAATATCTTGGTTGTGTGTAGTCAGCAGCACTGTAGTGCCGTAACGGTTTATTTTTTCCAGTACTTTTACGACGTCCCAAGCGTGTTTAGGGTCTAGGTTGCCCGTAGGTTCATCGGCTATAAGTATTCGCGGCTGACGCACAACGGCCCTGGCAATGGCCACGCGCTGGCGTTCACCGCCGGATAGCTCCATGGGCATACGCTTTTCCTTGCCTTTAAGACCTACTATATCCAACACGCGCGGCACCGTGTGCTTTATCTCGCGGCTGCCCATGCCAACGATTTCCAGCGCGAATGACACATTTTCAAAAACAGTCTTGTTAGTAAGAAGCTTGAAATCCTGGAAGACGACGCCGATCTTCCGTCTAAGAAGTGGGATGTCTTTGTCGCGCAGTTTGTCATAATCAATCCCACCAATGATTATCTTGCCGCTACTAGGTTTTTCCTCCCTTGTAAGAAGTTTTAGTAAGGTGGACTTTCCGGCTCCACTTGCCCCAATAACAATAACGAATTCCTTTGCTTCAACATGCAAAGACACGCGGTCCAGCGCCGGAGCCACACCGCGGCTATAAGATTTGGTCACCCTATCAAGAAGAATCATCTGGCTTACGTACCCCCTCGCGGTACCTCGTGTGCGGCTCAGTCCGTTGCTCTCTAAGAAATTTCATACTGCATCCAAATGCATAAACCCTGAACATCCTCCTAGTATAGCAAAAAGCTCTAGGGTTATCCGGTTTACAAATTTTGTTCCAGGTAGGCTTGGATAAATGGGGTCAGGTTGCCATCCAGCGTCCCTTCGGCGTCAGAGGTTTCGTGACGGGTACGAAGGTCTTTGACTTGTTTGTAGGGATGCAATACGTAGCTGCGGATTTGGTTGCCCCATTCGGCCGATTGGTTTGGACCTTTTAACTCCTTTAGGTTTTCTTTGTGCTGTTCAAGCTGTAATTGCGCTAGCTTTGAGCGCAGGATAGTCATGGCGGTCTCTTTGTTCTGGAGCTGGGAGCGTTCGTTCTGGATCGCGATGGTTATACCGGTAGGTATATGGGTAACCCGCACTGCCGAATCCGTGGTATTGACACTTTGGCCCCCGTGGCCGCCCGCACGATATACGTCTATCTTTAAATCTTTTTCGTCTATAACAAGAACATCGGGCTTATCGATCTTAGGCAGAATTTCTACTTTGGCAAAGCTGGTCTGGCGCAAATTATCGGAATTGAAAGGGCTAAGACGTACCAGGCGATGTACCCCGTGCTCGCCCCTTAGTAATCCATAGACAAACTCGCCGCTGACTTCCAAGGTTACCCGCTTAAGGCCGGCTTCTTCCCCTTCCGATTGCTCGATGGTGGTTACTGACATTTTCGCGCTCTCGCAGTAACGTACATACATCCTTAGCAGCATAGCCGCCCAGTCCTGCGCATCTGTCCCGCCGGCTCCAGCATGAATGCTCAGAATCGCGTCTTGGTCGTCATAAGGCCCAGCAAATTTAAGCTGTTCTTTGAGCTCCGCAAATTGAGATTCCAGCTCCTGATACTGTTTTTCCAGGTCGGCCTTCAGGCTAGAGTCATCCAATCCCACCATCTCGGATAGCTCCTGTATGCCATTATTCAACTCCTTCCACGGTTGCACCCTTGCAGTAAGCTTGGACTGCTGCTTCATAACATCTTTTGCTTTGTTAGAATCGTCCCAAAATCCTGATGCTTGTATCTGAGATTGCAAAGTCTCAAGCTCTGATTCTAACTTGCCTATTTCTAATACATCCATAGACTGTTCTACAGCAGCAAGAAGCTCCGATATTTGTTTCTTCAAATCCTCCATACTTAGGTCGAATTATAGCACTTAAAGTTATTCGAAAAGTGTTCCCGGGACTTTCATAAAATTGTGCAGTTTGATTGAAAAGCGAGCACCGAATCGGAGCATACATATAGGTACGCGAGAATCGGAGCGCAGCTTTTCGGCCAAAATGTGCGGTTTTATGGAAGTCCTACTTCCAGAGAGGTTTTAGTTGTTCCTGCAACTGGTCGGCAAATTCCTGGCCAGCCGTACCCAAGGTACCTATTCCCCAGATCTTTTCCTTGAATAATTCGCGGCTGATATCGATTATCCCCTTGCGACTGATAGCCTTGATGCGTTCTGGTAGGGCGTAATAGTCGTCGATGTGGTCATCAAAGAAATAACGGTAAGCGTAGCCGTTGGCAGTGCCGGCTACCGTCTGGCCGCTGCGCTGGTATTTGCCGAGGGCATATTGTTTTGCCGCTTCTATGTCTTTTTCTTTCAGACGGCCTTTGAAAACTGCTTGCAGTTCGCGGACCATAATATCAAACAGCGCGGGCGCGTTGGTTGGCGACACTTGGGCTCCGAACCATAAATTGGTGCTGTATGTGGTCTGGCCATAGCCAGAACTTATGTGATAGACCAGCCCCCGTTCCCGGGCAGCCCCTAGAATTCGTGAATAAAGTGTCTCTGTTAGCATGCTATTAAGTAATCCCAGGCTATCAGCTTCCGGATCGCTCATACGGCGGTTCATAAACGTGTCAACGTAGAAGTAAAGGTTATCAACCGATTCATTATGTATGTGCAGAGGTTTTTCTAGCGGGATTGGACGCTCTACCGGCAGTTTTTTCCGTCCTTCTCCTAGACCTAACTCTATATCTCCCAGCAGCTGCTCAACAATGCGACGGCGAGTGCTAGTAAAGTTACCGGCTATAACAAAGCGCATATTGCTGGTTGTGTGCGTGGAGCGATAATGTTTGCGAATATCACGCTGGGTGACGTTCTCCATCAGCGGTAACCTCTCTTGGTCGGTTAGGACTGAAAAGCCATACCGCTGCCGTAACGCCAGGCTTAAGTAACGAAAATGATTGTTGGCACGAGCGGCCAATTCTTCGCGCACATTGCCGAATTCGGCTTCAAATTCCTCGCCCAGAAATAACGGTTTGCTTATGGCAATGAGTAGAAGGCTTAAAACCCTAAGCCATTCAAAATCAGCGCACTCGGCTTCGTAACTGATGTCATAACTGCTGGTGCTGGCATTACAATAAGCGCCATTCTTTTCAAATTCTTCCTGGAAAGTACGGGCTTTTCGGATATATTCATTGGCGCCCAGAAGTAGATGTTCCATGAGGTGAGGCGTCTCCCACTTATCGTGTTCCACCAGGTACTCACCAGCCCGGAAATTTATTTCGAACGTCATGACTGTCGCGTGCGGTATATTAATAAGCAGGCCGCGGGCGCCGTTTTCTAGAATTAGTTCTTCTGCGTTATGCTGCATTAGGCTAAAAATCCAAAATCCGAAGCTCAATATCCGAAACAATTTTCAAATCCCAATCAGCTTGAGACGTTAGAAAATTGGTAGCTAGGATTCGCTTAGAACTTGTCACCATTTAGCTTATTTCTTCTTCCGTTTTGCTTTTGCTTTGCGCTGGCGTTCGGCCTTTCGGTTTTTTTTGCGTTGAGTGTCTTGTTGTTTCTTTACTTGCTGACCAACCTTCTTGGGAGTGAAATCTACTTCGTGGAATTCTTCTGCCTGGACTATTTTGTCAGCGTTAACCACGGATTGGCGGGCGGCTTTGGTTAGTTCGGTTTCTACTGCCCGCTCTAGTACAGCTTCGTCCGCAGGCTCAGCGTGAAGGATCGAACGCACCACATCATGACGCAAGGCTGCCTGCATTTCCTCGAATATATGCTGGCCTTGGCGGCGATATTCGACCAAAGGATCACGCTGGCCAACGCTAATCCAATGAATTCCTTCCCTCAGATGATCCATATTTTCCAGGTGCTGCATCCAGAGATTGTCTAGAACCTGTAGGTATATGTCCCTCTCGACTTTGCGCATAATATCTTGAGTGAATGCGGCTTCACGAACTTCGTATAGCTCCTTGGCTTCGGTGATAAGGACTTGCTCGAACTTAGTAGCTTCGGTATCAAATAACCGATCCAGGGTGGGGTCATCAAATGGAAATACTTCCTTAATTATATCTTCATACTGGTCGGTTGTAGCCAGGGGCGAAGCGGCAAGCACCTTGGCTTCTTCTTCAATAAATATGTGGATGCGTTTTTTGATGTCCACCTGATTCAATATTTCACGGCGCATGGTGTAAATCGCTTTGCGATGCCGGTTCATAACGTCGTCATATTGGACTACATTCTTACGTTGGTCGAAGTTATAGCCCTCAACCTTCTTTTGGGCGCCTTCCAGGCTCTTGCTAATAATCCGGTTCTGGACTGGGGTGTCTTCATCTACTTTTAATCTGTCCATTATGGAAGCAATTCGTTCCCCGCCAAAGATACGCATCAGATCATCCTCTGTACTAACGAAGAATTGTGTTTCGCCTGGATCGCCTTGCCGGCCGGCGCGTCCGCGCAACTGGTTGTCTATCCGACGGGATTCATGGCGTTCACTGCCAAGCACGAATAATCCGCCCAGTTCTTTGACGCCTTTGCCCAGCACAATGTCCGTACCACGCCCGGCAATGTTGGTAGCCAGCGTCACGGCGCCTTTTTCACCGGCTTTAGCTACAATCTTGGCTTCTCGCTCGTTGTTTTTGGCATTCAGTACTTCATGCGGAACCTTGGAATGCTGAAGTTGATCGCTCAATATTTCGTTTTTTTCAATCGAGCTAGTTCCAAGTAATACTGGTTGGCCCTTCTTCTGCAAATCTTTTACTTCTTTGATGATAGCCCGAAACTTAGCAGCCTCGGTCTTATATATACGATCCGAACGGTCTATGCGGACAAGTTTGCGATTAGGCGGGATTTCCAGACAATCCAGCTTATATATCTGGTGGAATTCCTCGCTCTCGGTCATGGCCGTGCCGGTCATGCCGGAAAGTTTTTCGTACAAACGGAAATAATTTTGGAATGATATTGTGGCTAGCGTCATGGATTCTTCCTGGACCTCTACGCCTTCTTTGGCTTCGATTGCCTGGTGAAGCCCCTCGTTGTAGCGCCGACCCTTCAGTAGGCGGCCAGTAAATTCGTCGACAATGACTATTTCCCCGTCATTAGTAACTACGTAGTCTTTATCACGTTTAAAGATGGCATGGGCTTTTAGGGCTTGGTCCAAGTGATAAATCGTGCGGATGTTAGAGCTGTCATAAAGGCTGTCAATACCCAGGATTTTCTCTAACTTTTCTATCCCTTCGTCGGTCAGGACTACCGAGCGCCGCTTTTCGTCTACCTCGTAATCGTCCTTCTTTTTGAGGTTCAGGACCACCTTTGCGAACTGGGCATATGCAGTGCCGCTAGTAGTGGACGGAGCAGAAATAATAAGTGGCGTTCGAGCCTCGTCTATCAAAATCGAATCTACTTCGTCCACAATGGCAAAGTGCTGTTCACGCTGTCGGAGCTGGTCTGTCTCTCGCACCATGTTGTCGCGTAAGTAGTCAAAACCGAATTCATTATTCGTGCCGTAAGTAACGTCAGCTCGATAAGCCTCCTGGCGGGTCGCTGGCCTTAAATGCCGAAAGCGCGGATCATCGTGATTTTTATTTTCAAAAGCAGGATCATACAAAAAAGATTCATCGGCGATTATAACCCCGGTAGATATACCTAAAAAATTATATATTTGACCCATCCAGCCACCATCACGCTGTGCAAGATACTCATTTACAGTAACCACGTGCACGCCTTTACCGGTCAGGGCATTAAGATACACGGGCAGGGTGGCAACCAACGTTTTACCTTCTCCGGTCTTCATTTCGGCCACCTTGCCTTCATGCAAAGCCATGCCGCCGATCAGCTGCACGTCGAAGTGCCGCTGACCTAAACTTCGTGTAGCTGCCTCGCGTACTAACGCAAAGGCGTCCGGCAAAATTTTGTCCAAGCTCTCTTTTTTTAAGCGGTCTTTAAGCTTATCGGTCTGCGCTTTTAGCTTGGTATCAGACATCTTTTTGTACGTATCTGCCAGGACATTTATAGACCCGACGCGTCTTTTTAGCCGCTTGACTGTTTTAACTTGCGGGTCACCCAACACCCGCTTTAAAATCTTCCTCATATAAAACCTCTCTGATTAGGACGGAAAGTCGACAATACAAGATATTGTACCCCATAAGGGGTGATTTTTTCCAGTGGGATTTATATAGTAGCTCGACTTCTCTATCAAAGTACGGGCTCAGTCGGTCGCAGAATTCAAGGTTCGTTTTAGGCGTGCCATGAGTTTTCGGTGGAGGCGGGGGGAGTGGGTGTCTTTATATTTTTTTAGTTGGTTTTTTAACTTGGCTTCAACTATGTCTATTGCGGCGTACATGTTGATTGTAGATTCTTTGACGGCCAATATCTCGTGCGGTAAATGCAGGATGACTTCGCATGTGCAACGCTTCTTATCCTTGGCCTTTCCGTCCTTCAGTTTTACCTCGGCATGGGCTGATTCCCGAACGTGACGGGACATATACAAATCTAATCTTCCAATTTTCTTGAGTACATATTTGTGTAGTCGTTCGTTGACGTCAGCGTGCACGCCGTTGATTTCCAGCTTCTGAATCATCCTATATCTCCTCCCTACCGCCCATGTAAGGTCGTAGTACTTCTGGAACCATTATACGCCCGTCCGCCGTCTGATAATTTTCCATAATGGCAACCAACGGCCGCTGGGAAAAAGCCGTCGCATCGTTGGTATGAAGCAACTCAACTTCGCCATTCTTGCGGCGCACTCGTGTCTTCAATCGTCTGGCTTGGTAATCGGTCATGTAATCTGCCGTATGAGTTTCCAGATATCGACCGTTACCTGCCAGCCAAGCGTCTATATCTACCCCGCTTGCATTTGGTCTACCTATATCGGCTGTACATTTCTTCAGTACCCTGTAAGGTAGCCCTAATTGCTGCATAAGGTATTCCTGTATGGCAATCAGGAATAAGTGCTCGTCAACTCCCGTTTCAGGGGTAGAAAAAACCTCCATCTCGACCTTATTGAATTGGTGCAGACGAATAATTCCTTCCATATCCTTGCCGTAGGTTCCAGCTTCACGCCGGAAGCTTGTTGAGTATCCTACGTATCGAATCGGCAGGTCTGCTTCGTTTAAGATCTCATCCATATACATGTTGCACAAGGAATGCTCCGCACTGGCATTAAGCCATAGGTCGTCATCGGCCAATTTATATGTAACTTCCTCGGCGTCAAGCCTACCAGTAGGCTCATAGGCATCGGTTTTTACAAGAGCTGGAGGTAGTATGGGAATGAATGGTTTTGATGACAGGTTCAGGTCATTTTCTTCTATAAGGCGCTTCAGCAGGCTTTCGTCAGCTAGCTCTCGTAGGGCAAATTGTACTAACGCAAACTGTAGTTCGACCAGTCCGCCTTTCAGATAAGCGAAACGGGATCCAGCAATCTTTGCGGCCCTCTCCTTGTCTATAAGCTCCTTGTCTTCCCCAAGCTGCCAATGGTTCTTGGCCTCGAACTCAAATTTGGGCTTCTCCCCCCATTCTTTAGTTACTAAGTTTTCGTCTTCGCTCGCACCCACAGGCACATCATCCAGCGGCATGTTGGGGACTTGCTTGAGAAGATCGATGTATTTCTCTTCTATAGAGCTTAAATCATTCTCAAGATTAGCAAGCTCTTCCTTTATAGCTCTTCCCTGAGCAATCTGTTCCTCGCTTGGCTTTTGCCCGTTGGATTGATCGGCCAGCTCATTGCGTCGTCGCCGCAAATCTTCTATTTGCGTCATCATATTGCGACGGCTCGTATCAAGCTCTAATAATTCCGTTATATCTACTTCGTAGCCTTTTTGCTTTGATTTTTCGGCGACAAGTTCCGGATGCTCCCGAATAAACTGAATATCTAACATGGTTTTATTATAGCTTACTGGGAGGAGTGTGGCTGTAACGAAGTCTTTCCTAATTTGCTATCGTCAAAAATTAATCGTTGATCGGTTAGTGAGCGCCATGTTTTTGCCTTATGAACTAACTCAGGAATGAGATTTTCGGTAAAACTAATAAGATCGGGTAACTTTTTATAAGTTAAATGATCACCACGAGCAATGACCGCAATATTATTTTGCCAGATAGCCACATCGTACGCCTTGCCTTTCCATCTCACTTTTTCCATGAGATCCGGCGTGATAATGGACATGCCATCAATATGAGAATTTCTTTCTACATAAAGCGTAAAATAATCCGCAAAATCCCCCTCAAGATTTATCTTTTGAAAATCTTCATAACTAAAGCCCGGGGATTTATTAGTGTGCGCATCCAGAAAAATCGGTGGGAAATTTACTTCCACATTGGCTGCTGCAATAGTATATCGCTTGGCGAAACTCCGCATCTGGGTAAACTCATAATTAAAAATATATAGCCCAGTACTACCTTTGCTAGAATATGGAAGTTTTACCCCATTCAAGTTATCGACCATGTCGTCCCTATTAATAAAAAATGGTGGTATTCGTTTTCTAAAATCATTACTAGAACAACCGGGCAGCTTATTTTTATTAATAAAGTCAGCAATAGGATCAAGACGCAGCCATTTTCCTAGCACTATTATCAAAACTGGAAGCGCCAGCAAGCTATAGGGCGCTAAAAATAAAGTCGTAAGCATAATCAACATAAGTGTCCCGCCTAATATCTCTTGTTTGCGTTTTACTTTTAGGGGCGTAAAATTGAGCGGCATTTTTACTGGATGAGTTTGGTTTGTTTTAGTTTGCGTCCATTAATAGCAGTAAGGGTTAGCTCCGTTCGTTGGCGGGCGTAAGTGCAGAAATCGCAGTCACCGCCCATTGCTGCCGTGCCCATATCCGGCATGTCGCTCTCCAAACAGGCCTTCATATCCTGAAGCGTCGGCTCAATCCACTCATCGTTTCCCTTGTACGGAATAATCTTGGTTCGGAACTCTACCTTGTCGTTGAAGCCGTCCAGGTCCAGACGACCGTTGGCGTAGACAAAATAAGCGGTGTCGTTTACCTTGAACCCATTTTGCCGCAGAAGCCACTGGTAAACTTCCATTTGACGTTTGTAGCTCATCTGCCAGTCGGCGTCCAGTGTTACGTCAGCCTGCTTGGCGGTGGCTTTATAGTCCACAACTATCAGTTCCCCGCTGGGTGTAGTCCAGACATCGTCAATCGCGCCAAATACCAGCAAGTTTGTAAGCTCATGCAAGGCTTGTACACCGATAAAATTCTGTCTCCAAGTATCAAGTTGTTCATGGGCAAAAGGTATGGCCGCGATTCCATACTCCGTCATCATCGGGTGGGATTCCCCTTTCGACCTATAAACATCGAACTCTTTCTTTAAAAGCTCATCAATGGCTTTATTTATCTGGAAAGGCGGACCGCTTGGCCGCTTGATCTTCAGCCGCGCGTCAAGCCAGAAACATCTCGGGCATTGTGCATAAAGTTCTATCTTGCTCCGACTGACCTTATAGACGGCCGTCTGCCCCGGCTGGTAAGGCTGGTTTCGTCCCCTCGCATAATTCCCCATATGCTACCAATCCTACCCCAAAATATCCATTTACGAAAGCTAGGCCAGGAAGTTTAGTCCGTTATTTTTTAAAAGCTTACTCTATAAAATACGGCCCTATTTAGCCTACCTTGTCGAGTTTTTCTATAGCTAGGCTTAGCTCCCTGGTGAATAAATCGTCAAGGGTTGTTCTTAGGTCCGGAGCAAGATGTCCTTTGACCTGAGAATAACGATCCTGACAAAAATGAGCGAATATTCTAAAGCTCGTTATAGACCAGCCGTAAGGTTTAAATGTTTGCATCTGTGCCCTATTTACCTTCGCTTCCAACGTCCCGCTTTTACGAAGACCCTCAAATTTGCTTGCAGCTGTAACAATAAAACGAGCCAGTCCCGCCAATTCCAAATTAATATCCGGCTTGGAATCCACTATCCGTGTGGCATCCACCATCTCCGGTCCAGATCCATTGCCTGACACAGACAATCCATTACCATCTACTTTTTCTGTAATAACGTACTTTGGTAGAGGGGGAGATCCTGGAGTCGGCTGCCTAAAGCCATGCCGTATGGCTTTATCAAGCCAGTTCCAATATCTTGTACCTGCGGCAAATAGCGACCTCTGTTCCGTAGGACTTCTTGTGGGGTCAACATATTTTTTTCTGTACCATTGAGCAAATTCGCTTTCGCTCGCTGCAACCCACAGTACCGGTTCACTCGTCTCTGCTTCTGGTTTTTCCGTATCATGCCCCTTATCTGCAGCCCCAAGGCCAATTTTACCTAGACCATTCGGTGCGTCAACAAACCCGTTGCCTAGACTTTCGTCTGTAGGTCTACCGTCTAACGAAGCTACTACCCTGGTCACAGACACGCCAATAGCTTGCGCCACCGATAACACTAGGCTCCTTTCTGCATCAGTCCCTCCCCTGAGAATCCAAGCTTCAACCACCGAAGCTTCAGTGACCTGACCATTATCTTGCTGTGCACCTGTAATCACCATAGTGTGCTCCTTCCTGCTTTCAGCACTCTATTTCATACTATTATACTATATGCGCAAGCATTTGGGAATCCCCCAGTTAAGTCGTACTTGTGGACGCCCCTATTATACCTACGGCTGTGATGGCAGCGGTTTCGGCGCGTAGGGTGAAATCGTGGAGGTTTAGGTGTAGGAGGTTGTTCTGTTTGAATATGTCTTTTTCCCTGTCAGTCCAGCCGCCTTCCGGGCCTAGGATCACACCTGCAGCAAGTTGAGAGTCCGGAGCTGAGAGCTCAGAGTCCTCGGACTGTTCGCATATAAATAGCTGGATTTTTTCTTTGTAGTCGTTTATGGCGGTTTCGGTAGTCATTGGCTCGCGGATAGCCGGGATGTCACTTCGGCCGCACTGCTCGGCCGCCTCTATTACTATTTTTTTGGCGCGATCGAGGTTGAAACCAGTTTTTTCAGAGCGATCAGCCAGCAACGGGATGAAGTGACTCACGCCCAATTCTGTGGCTTTCTGCAAAACCCAGTCATTTTTGTCTTTTTTTAATAACGACCAGAATAGATATATTTCTTTACTTGGTAGTTTCCGCTGATAATCAGTAATTAGCTCCAGGTGGGCTTCACGATCACTAATTTCAGTCAGTTTATAGAGTCGTTCATGCTGTACCCCATCAAACAAAACAATTTCCTGCCCCTGCTGAAACCGCAAAACTCGCCGCCACTGGTTAATAAGCCGCTCGTCATGTAGCCAAAAATTATGCTTCAGCTCAATATCAGGCATTACGTAGAAACGGTGTATCCGCATATTATTAGTATGACAGATTCATCCGCTTAGCTATCTTGCAAAATTTGGTAGGACTTTCGCAGAATGGTGCAGTTTGGTTGAAAACAGAGCAACGAAGCGCAGCGTACTTAAGGGTACGCGAGCATCGGAGCGCAAGTTTTCGGGCGAAATGTGCCGTTTTGCGTAAGTCCTAGAGTCCTAGTTATTTCTTGAGACCAACAATCAGGATAATAGCGAAGGCGGTTTTGCTTAGGAAGTCTATTGTTAGGTAGTTGCGTTCTACGAATCCGTAGTCTTTCCATTGTCCCGAACGGCGGAGCTGTCTGGCTAGGTTTTTGGCTAATGCTACTGAGGCGATTATGCCTGCCGCATAAAGAGCGTAGACATACCAAGCCATGCGTTCTAATCCGTAAACTGTCGTGCCTACGGCGCTAGCCGCTATCACAATCCAGGGCATGGCACCTAAGATTACGCTCAGTACGAATACGTATCCGGTAGCAGCGGGCTTCTTCGCCCCTTTATTGAGTGACTCCGCGTAAAGATCAAGTAGTTTAGAAATAACTATCAGCCCGCCTAAAACCTTTAGGACCAATAAGTCGTTGACGCCACTCAGAAGTGCGATTGTCTGCACCATGAGCGCTGTAGTAATAGCTAAATATACCCAACGTGGTGGGCGTACATTGGTTTTGAGATCATTGTCATAACGGCCGCTCCATCTAGTTGCGGTTAGTAACATATAGATGGCTGAGATTCCCATGATGAAAGCTACCAGATACTTTAGGGGGAAATCGAATAATACGCGATTTGCCGGTACCAGCACTGATGTGCCATCCCCAGAAGCTAAAGCGTCCTTGGCCAAGTGCCCCAAAGTAAGCTGATATGAAGCATTGTTCATAAATACGACTGCCGAAACAGCCAGAAGTGTGAAAACTACTGTACTAACCAGCAATAAACGCTGCAGCGTGTTGCGGGTATCTTCCTTTGAACTCATCTTAACAATAACTATACCACACACATTCAGCACCAACCAACCAGCTCTGGAACTAGACCCCGACCCAGGCCTATTGCTAGGTCATAATTAACCCCAAACTAGCGAAATTCCGCAAAAAAATTCGAACAAAAACTAAAAACTAGCGACTGCCGTCTCCATCGCCTGTGCCCCAGCCTGCCGCAGGAGCTGAAGAGTTGCGTTCCAATCTTTGCATTCGACGAGAAAGCTCACTGTACCTTTCGTAAAAACCATCAATGTCCTGTCCGTTTGAAATTTTAGCTAGTTGATTATCTGCATGCAATTGGGCTCTTTCCAATGCAAGTTGGGCCAGGTTTGCTGCACGTACCGCATCAACAGCTTCATTCCATATATTTTGCATGGCGTTTCGCTCGTTTAAGGGGACAGTTGACGGATCAATGCCAACTATTCTCCATCTTGCTATTGCTGCACGTTCTTTAATTATCCATAAGGGATCTAAATCAACATTGTTAACACTATGAGTAGCTGAAAGAGCTTTCCGTTCATCACTGAGCCATGACCCTAAATTATTGTCGATTGGCTTTTCGTCACTAGGACAATATTCTCCCAAGAACGCACGAACTGCTGCTAGCTGATATGTTAGTAACTTTCTCTCAACACATTCCCCCTCTAAATCAGCACCCAAAAGTTGTTCTTGTATTTCTGCAAGCGCCAACTCTTCCGCAGTAGAATAAACCCCAAGGGCCTCAAAGGCGTTACGTGAAAGTTCTGGTCTAGATGGATCTGAATATTCTGGCATATTTGTATTTATCCTAGTAATAACATTCTAGCAAATTATTGACTTTTTGTCAATAATTTCTAAGTTTCTGAAACTGTAATGTCGCGCCAGAATGCGACGTAGTTGCTGAAGTCCTTTTTGACGGTGTCTATGGCGCTTGGCAGGGGTTCTGGATAAGAAAACGCACTGTCTTGGCTCCAATCATCGCCCTGTCCGACGTCAAAATACTGGCAGTCGCCTTTCCAGGGACAGTTATACGGCGTGCTACTTTTGCGCAGGAACTCCTGTTTGACGCTGGAAGGCGGGAAATACCAATTCCCTTCTATGTAAATCAATTTGTCCTTTTCCGACTCTGCTATGGTTTTATCTTTCCAAATTGCTTTTATCATTCCTCCTCTTTTATGCGCGGCTTATGGTTTAAGGCATTGGAGCTGTTATTATAACCATGATAAATTATTATTCGGATTTTCAGGCATGATGATTTTTGTTCCAGGCCTTTCAGAATTTACTGAGCATATCCGGATATTTGTAGTAAATTATGGGATGTCTGGGGCAAAAGGGCAGCAGGTCCGGGAACCGGAAAGTAGTTTATCATGGTTATAAAAAGCAATAAATGAGTCAAGCGGCAATACCGACTAATAGAACGCTGATACGGATTTTAGTAGTAATTACGCTGTATGCTACCGGGCTTATCCTGCTGTATGCACTTCATTATGAGCTGATTTTGCTTGCGGTGGCTGGTTTCTTGGCTTTAGCGCTAAATCCGCTAGTAAACAGGATCAACCGTAAATTACCGGGGGGACGGGGTATTTCTGTGGCTGTGGTATTTGCGGGTTTCCTGATATTGCTCGTAGCTATGGCTTTTGTATTTATCCCGCCATTAGTCAACCAAACCCAAACGTTAATCAGAAAGTTCCCCCAATTTAGCAACACACTTCAGACCTCGGAAAATATTCTGGCAGTGAAAGCCCGACAATATGACCTAGTCCCGTTAATCCGCGAGAATCAGGATAAAATCACCGGTGGATTATCTGATATAAGTGGCTCCGCGGTGGAATTCATCCGCATAATATTCCAAAGTCTTGTCGCGACCCTTACGGTCTTGGTATTTTCTATTTTTATGCTGCTCTATGGGCCGCGTTGGGTTAGTAGCTTGCAGAAGCATGACCAGACAGGGTTCCTTAACCGTCACAGTAAACTGATTGCCCGGATGACAGCGACCGTTAGTGGATATGTAAATGGTAACCTGCTTACCAGTTTGGTAGCAGCAGTAGCCACTAGCCTTGTGTTAACTATTTTAGGCGTGCCTTTTGCTGTGCCGCTAGGGTTATTAGTTGGCTTATTTGATTTGGTACCTCTAATAGGCGCGACCGTAGGAGCAGTATTTGTAATCATCGCCTGTTTGTTCCACTCGGTTGCAGCAGCAATAATAATGATCGTATTCTTTGCAATCTACCAGCAGTTCGAAAATCATGTACTTCAGCCATATGTCTACAGCCGTACCGTAGAACTGCCGCCATTCCTGGTGCTGATAGCAGCCCTAGCAGGAGCTAGATTGGGCGGCCTGATAGGAGCCCTGGTAGCAATTCCCATAGCCGCGAACATCCAAATCCTAGCCCAAGAGTGGCTACGACTTAAGGAAACAAAAACCAAAGCCTGAATAAAGCAAGTCCCCTCACAATCTGTTATCAGATCATAGGACCTAAGACTACCTACTTAAACAAGTGGAAGTTTTTGGTAAGTTGGTCGGCTTGTTCGTTGGGGGCGAAAAATGTGACTCCATAGAATGTGGTATCTATAATCGGCTGGTCATGGAGTGCCGCGACGATTTCTTCATCATTGGTTGTGTCCTGCATTTCCTTGATAAATACGTGGTATTGAAGCCCTGCTTTTTGGATTTCAGTGTGCAGCTTATGCAAGTCTTTTTCATTACCGTATTTGATGATGATCGGGTACTGGCTGTTCCGCGGTATGGCCACACCGTCGCTGCCAATAAAGCTATTGCCGCTGACCAGTTGTTCTTTCTTGATACGGTTACCGATGATTGCGGTCATGTGTGCCACAGCGTTAGCTACCTGCCAGGGCTCTAGTTCTTTATTTACCACCGTAACGATGCGCCGGCTGAAGTCTTGTGGGCGCGTAACTTCTCCTATATTAGACTTCACCTTGGCTTGGGCTCCATAGACTTCCGGATAAACTGATTTGGTTACTTCATCTATTTCGTGACGTAAATTTGGAAAAACCACGCCTTCACGGGCACTTACACCCTCGAATAACCAGAATACCCGTTCTGAATGTCCGTAGCCGCAGGTCGGCGGCATGCCGTATTCAAGCATCTCCACATAGTCTATATCCAACATCTGAGCTTCTTCATCTCCGGCATCCCGCATGGATTGCTGCTCTAAGAATCTGCTTAACTGATCTGCAGGGTCGTTTAACTCGCTCCAGCCATTGCCGAGCTCGCTGCCTGCAATAATGGGCTGAAAGCGCTCAACCACTTCGGCGCGTTCAGGATTAGTTTTAGAAAGTGGCGAAATAAATGTAGGGGTATTTATTAAAAACGCAGGGCCGGCAATTGTTCCACGGATGCTTTTCCAGAGCTTATCGATTCCCCTGACTTTATTTTCGGTCTTCTCTACCTCGAGCTCGTTCACATTAAGTTTCTGCTTTACTTCGTCAAGAGAACAATTGAAAACATCAATTCCAAAGTGTTTCTGTATGACCTCGGCATAATCGATCTGCTCCCATTCCTTCCCCAAATCAATCTCAAAATCACGAATCTTGAATTGAAGTTTTCCGTACACTGCCTTAAGAACGTAGCGATAAAGTTCCTCGGTCAGCTTCATACCATCCTGCCAGTTGGCATACGCCCAGTACCATTCCATGGCGTTATGCTCTGGTAAATGTTCGTCAGAGTAGTTTTCGTTCCTGAACCGTGGGCCTATATCATAGACCTTTTCGTAGCCGCCGCC
>CAZWFS010000016.1:0-14286 GCA_964633325.1 uncultured Candidatus Saccharibacteria bacterium
ATAGAGCACCCATCGGTAAGGGAACCGGCCAGGCGATATAAATGCAAAGAATTGGCGATTACCTCTGAAGGAATAGTAAAGGCCGATGAACTGGAACACCTGATAGACGACCAAACAGTTCTGGTGAGCATAATCTATGCTAATAATGAGATTGGCACAATTCAACCTCTGCGTCGGATAGCAGCAATATTAGATAACATCCGAGCGGCGCGTAAAAAGTCTGGGAATGTACAACCCGTATATTTTCATACTGATGCGGCCCAGGCGGCGGCCTATCTTGACTTGCATGTTTCGCGGTTGGGGGTCGACCTGATGACCATTAATTCAGGAAAGATTTATGGCCCAAAACAGTGCGGTGCCTTGTATATAAGGGGCGGAGTAGTACTTGAGCCGTTAATCTTGGGGGGTGGCCAGGAGCAGGGTTTGCGTAGCGGCACGGAGAACGCCGCTAATATTGTAGGACTAGCGGAAGCCCTCAGTTTGGTGCAGACTAGCCGACATGAAGAGTCACGGCGCCTTCAGGAGATTCAAAAATTATTTTTCACTATGCTGCAAGAAAAGCTTCCCCAGGTAGATATTAACGGAAGTATTAAACACCGGTTGCCCAATAATGTTCATATTACTATTCCCGGGCAAGACAACGAGCGATTGATAATGGCGCTGGATGAACGCGGCATACAATGCGCTGCCGGCTCAGCCTGTGCCGCAGCCCATATCGAAGCCTCCCATGTGCTCGCTGCTATTGGTATGGATGAAGCGGCATCACAAGCTTCTTTGCGTTTCAGTATGGGCAAAGATACTTCGGAAAAAGATATCCAACAGACGGTAAGGAGCCTTGTCGAGCTGGTTAGTTGATGACACAAGTTTACTAGGAGATTGAATTTATCAAGAAAGGGTTCTGCAGAGAGAGTTTTGCGATGGGTTCAATAAACCTGACGAAAGTATGGGTTGCGCTAAGGTAACCAAAAGCGGTATAATATGCATTGAGTAAAATTCAGTATGATAAAGACAAAAATTAAACGTATTCTTGCCGCGATTGGATTAGGGCTCTTGCTAGCTGCCCGCCTAAGTTATTCTGTGCCCGCCCAAACGGTTACCCAGGCCTATAATGCCGACCAACAGCTAGAGCGCGGTATGATAGTACGGCAAAAAAAAGATGAGCCTACAAAGGTGGAACCTCTTACGGGCGATACGGCCGACAAAATGCATGGCGTGGTAGTGAACCCGAATGACGCTCCGGTAACTCTATCTGCCGAAGGGCGTACGTTCTTTGTGGCGACAGGCGGACATTTTGAAATGTTGGTATCAAATCAGAACGGCCCGATTGGTCCTGGCGATTATGTCAGTATTTCGGCATTGCCAGGAATAGGCATGAAAGCTGACCAGAATCAGCCGGTGATTGCCGGTAAGGCGCTCGGTAGTTTCGATGGCACAGCTAACACCGTTAGTAAAATAGAACTTAAGGACGCGGGAGGAAGCCGCAGTGTATCTGTCGGCCGTATGGAGGTGGATATCGATATATCACGCAACCCCCTGCAAAAAGCAACCGATTCTAACTTGCCTGGTATTCTCAAAAAAGTGTCGGAAGCGATCGCCAATAAACCGGTCAACGCCCCCAGGGTTTATTTAAGTCTATCCGTTTTTGTAGCAACCGCTTTAGTATCCGGCAGTATCCTGTATGCCGGCGTGCGAAGTAGCATCACCGCCATAGGCCGCAACCCATTAAGTAAAAAAAGCATAACCAGAAGCCTGATACAGGTGATCCTGACCAGTTTAATTATTTTCATAAGCGGTACTTTTGGGGTATATTTACTACTAAAGCTTTAAATAGGGCCAAACTTCTGATACTAGGAAAAGGTGGGCAACGTACGTGGATCTTATTCAGCTAATAATAGTTATAGGTACGCTGCTGGCAGCTACGATGGCCTTCATATGGTCGGCACTCCAAAGCTCGCCTAACAAAGGTCAAAAGAAAGGCGATTCTAACAGGGATACCTTAAAGGCCGCCGAGCGGGATGTAGAGCACATCTTTAATGACGAGTTTAGGGAAGAACTACGCAACCGCGGCCGTTTGCATTTTGAAAAAATAATAGGTGAGAATGCTATGTTCTTACAGCAGGACCTAAGGCTTACAACTTCTCAGCTGAACGAGTATATGAAGCAGGAGATCACCCGTACCCTGCAAGAGGAATTTTCAAAATACGAAGAATCCATCACGGATGCTAAGAAGCTGGCAGTCGAATCTATCCAGAAAACACAAGAAACTATTGAGCAACAAAGGCAGATTCTGGGAGAACAACTGGAACAACAGGTGGCGGCTGAGAAGTCACGGCTCATAGGAAGGTTCGAGCAAAACATGGCCGATATTATCAACCATTATGTTTTGGCGGCTATCGGGAATCAAATAGATCTTAACGACCAGCTGGAATATATCCTTAATGATCTTGAGGAAAATAAAAAAGCGATCGTAGAGGATATACAGAATGGAGCATGAAGAACATGGCATCTTGCAGCTTCCATTAGCGGTTATCAGCCTTGTAGACACAGGGCGGCTACTAAGGGAAGCGACTGATTTGGACGAATTTTTGGTACAATCTACCCTTCGCCAACCCGGAGAAAAAATCAGTTTGCCGCGTACCAGTAAATTACTGGAGGAAACAGCCAAGCAAAACAAGCTTAATTTACTAGTCCAGACTGAAAGGCGGCAACTAATTGGATTTTTAGAAGAGTTAAAAGTTAACGCTCCGGTACTGCACTTCAGCTTCGCGGTTGATCCTTCGCCGGCTTTCCTAAGGAAGTTGACGGAGTGGCTAAGACAGGAAATTCATCCATTGGTGCTACTACAAATCGGATTGCAGCCCAGTATCGCAGCCGGATGTGTTTTGCGTACCACGGATAAGTACTTTGACTTTAGCTTGCGTAATTATCTGCTTGCAAAACGCGATACTTTAATTGGTCAAATAGCTGGAGTTAGTGATGAAATGCCACCTTCCCCAGCTCAATCTTCTGGGGGAGAGCAGTGAATCACGACGACAATCATTTTGCCCGGTTGGTTGAAGCAGGACATCCTGTAGGCGAAGTTATCGCAGTTGATAAATTCCTGGTTCACGTTAAGGGTTTGCAACCAGTCAGTACACATGCGCTTGTCATGTTCGATAACGGCTCAAAAGGTTTTGTAAGTCAGGTGCAGCCAGATTACGTTAGTGTGCTACATTTGGGCACCGAAACCCTGCGCTCCGGTATGGTCGCGGTAGTCCAACACCAAGAATTAGTTTGCAAAGTCGGCAAAGATTTTATTGGACGGGTTATATCCGTCACGGGAGATCCGCTTGATGGTAAGGGCCCAATTGCCGCTGATGCCACCTGGTCGGTGTTTAATACCGCTCCAGCGCTATATGAACGGCAATTGTTGGAACTTCAGCTAGAAAGCGGCGTTACTGCTATAGACTCGTTGTACCCGCTAGTGCGGGGCCAGCGCATCGCGGTCATTGGCGATAGCAAATCGGGCAAAAGCACCATGGTGACACAGTTGACGATCAATCAGAAGAACACCGACCAAATCGTCGTTTATGCCCTGATTGCCAAACGCCGCAGTGATGTGGACATGTTGCTAACGCGTTTGCAAGAAAATGGCGGCTTGGAAAAAGCAATCGTGGTGGTGTCCACAATGTTCGAATCCCTCATCATGAGCTACCTGGCGCCATATGTCGCGTGTGCTATGGCAGAATACCTATGGCAGGTCGCCAACCAAGACACTATTATCATTTATGATGACCTGACAAGCCACGCACATGCCTACCGTGAGGTCGCCTTGCTCTCCGGAACCAGTCCAGGACGTGACTCTTATCCCGGGGACATGTTCTATGCCCACTCCTCACTGCTAGAACGAGCTGGCCGTTTGCACAAGAATGGCAAATGCCTCACCTCTGTCCCGGTGGTTTTAGCCGCCGGCGGAGACATAACCGCCTACCTGCCGACCAACATTATGTCCATAACCGATGGGCAGTGGATACTGGACATGGATATATTCAGGGGTGGCGTGCGGCCAGCCATGAATATGGGCCTAAGCGTGACGCGCGTAGGGGGTGTCGGCCACAACAAAAGGCAGAAGAAGCTGGCGGCCCAAACCCTTAAGATTCTGGCTGACTATCGTCAAGCAGAGGAGTACTCACATTTTGGATCCGAACTAGCAGTGGAAGCCCGCCACGCGCTTGAGACTGGCAAGCGGATCTTCAGCCTGCTTACCCAAAACCCTTCAGATACCTTTTCATTAATGGCCCAGCAGCTGATGATGGATATAGTGCTTAATCTGGAAGACGATGCCGCTTTAGATATCAGTACTCTAAAAATGCAGTCTAACGAACATGCCGCCAAAGTAACTAGCGACGAGAACTACGAAAAAATACGAGACGAATTGAAGCATAAATGCCTTCTGGAGCCGAAAAAGTGAGCGTTTTAGTCAACTGGCTAACTATCTATAGTATTTACTGGCGATTGGTGACAGGCGACCAGAGACTACGATCGGAGGTTCTGCTATGAGTCGCATACAAGATATTGAGCGACAGGAAAAGTCTATGGGGACAATGGTTGAGATTAGCAGTATTTTTGAGGGAATCGCCAGTATGCGCATTGCTCAGATCAAGAACCAGGTATTGCAAGCTACAGAATTCTTCAATGCCTTATGGCACATTTACAGCCAGCTGAGGGTTGACAGCTTGTTCCGATTCGGCCGTAGCCAAGGCGGAGACAATGTATTAGACAAGGAGTTATATGTGGTGATTACAGCCGAAGGTGGCTTTAGCGGCGATATTGACCAAAAACTTATCCACTGGATGCTAAGCCAATACAAAAAAGAAAAAAACGATATCGTCGTTATTGGCCACCACGGCGCCGTGCAACTTGCCCAGAATGGCGTCAGCTTTAAAAAGTATTTCAAGCTGCCTACTAAAGACCAGAATATAAATGTTTCGCCTATTATCAAAGAGGTTCAGAATTACCGGACCACTACGGTATTTTATCAGGAGTATGTTTCCTTGATGGTTCAGGACGTCAAGCGCATAGAGCTGAGTTCGGCTGTCCAAGAGCAGGGAAAAAACGCCGTGAAAGGCGAGGAGATTATTTCTGAAACCACCTATATCTTCGAGCCAAGTACCTATGATGTCATCGACCACTTGGAACGTTCAATGATGCAGATTGCGCTTTCGCAGGTTATTTTAGATTCCAAACTGGCTCAATACGCTTCCAGATTCCGGGCCATGAGCGCGGCGCATGATAGGGCGGATGAGACATTCCAGGATTTGCGCCTTTCAAGGAACAGAGCCGTTCGTGCCGTAAAGGATGAGCGACTGAAGGAAATAGTCAATGGTCTGCGAAAAGCCAGGGGTGTTAAATGAAATACGTTCATAATCACGGAACAGGGAGCAAGGAACACGGAGCATATATGCATTGTGGTTTTTTGCCCACTGCTCACTGCCCACTGCTCACTGCTTTATCCGGAGGTGAAAAGTGAGCATTGGCCACATAGTTTCTATCAAAGACCTCGTAGTGCGTGTGCAGTTCGACGAAGATCCGCCGCGAGTAGGTGAAATTATCGTGGTACATAACGGACACGACACCAAGCTATTGGTTGATCACTTGGAGGCCGGTGGAATTGCCTTGTGCGTCAATGTCCGTACGGATATGCGGCTCCAGCGCTCCATGGAAGTTGAGTGTACGGGTAAGGGAATAGAAATTCCTGTAGGTGACGTTACAATCGGCCGAATATTCGATGCCCTAGGTCAACCCTTGGACGGTCAGCCGCCAGTTAGTAAAGAAGGATTGGAATACCGGGAAATAATGAAGATACCTGGCCGCAGTGCGAGTTTTAACGTTTCCAAACCAGAGATTCTAGAGACTGGCATCAAGGTGATAGACTTCTTTACGCCTTTTGTCAAAGGCCGTAAGATCGGCATTATTGGTGGGGCTGGGGTGGGCAAGACTGTCCTAACTATGGAACTAATTAACAATATAGCCCAAAGCGGCGGTGGCCTTTCATTCTTTGCTGGAATTGGTGAGCGTATTCGTGAAGGTCATGAACTATATGAGACATTGAAGGAAAATGATTTGCTCAAAAATACCTGTATGTTCTTTGGGCAGATGAATGAGAACCCTGTGCAAAGAGCGCTTATTGGCATATCGGCTGTAGCGCTGGCCGAATATTTCCGTGATGAGCGAGGTAAAGACATATTATTCTTCGCTGATAATATGTACCGTTATATACAAGCGCGTAACGAACTTGCTACCATCCTAGACCAAATTCCTAATGAGGGTGGATATGAACCGACTATTTTCTCAGATATCAAGGTGTTACAAGACCGCTTAAGCTCAAATGAGAAAGGCTCTATAACTTCTGCGCAGACAATATATGTGCCTGCCGACGATCTTAGTGACCCAGCCGTACAAATGATCCAACATGAGCTAGACTCGATTATTGTGCTTTCGCGTAAGGTAGCAGAACAAGGAGTCCGGCCAGCGGTGGATCTCAACAAGACTACATCTAGCCTACTGACTCCAGATATTGTCGGGGATCGGCATTATGTGTTAAGTGTGCAAGTCCAGGCATTACTTCAAAAGTACGAATCGCTCAAAAGCATCATCGCTATAATTGGAGAAAATGAGCTGTCTCCGGCTGATCGTGCGGATTACGCTAAAGCTAAGAAACTTATAACCAACTTCACCCAGAATATGCACGTTATGGAAAAACACAATGGCGTACCAGGGGAATCATACACTCGTGAGGAAACCCTTAAAAGTATCGAAGAAATAATAGTATGATTCAGTTCAAATTTATAATTTTCAATATACCTTCATTAATAACCTGTCTATTTTACGAAATGATAAATGAAAATCAGCTGTTGAATAATAAATTGCCTCCAAGGAGGCTGTGAATGGTAGCAAAAGACGCAAAAGCACCTGCAGGGCAGAAAGCGGCCAGCGGCGAGGCCTCAATGCATATCAAGATCTATTCGCCGTTCAGAGTCTATTATGACGATCAAGCCCTCAGCATTTCAGCCGCAAACGATACTGGTCCCTTCGACATCCTTCCTCGTCACCATAACTTCATGACACTTATAAGCCCCTGTGACATAATTGTACGCAGCGTACATGGCGAGCAAAAAATACGAATTTCCCGCGGCATCATGCACGTGAAGGCGGATCAAGTAATTGTCTTCCTCGACGTGTAAGCCTATGAGAAGAGGTGACTCCTCTTCTCATCGCGCAGGCAAAATGAAACATTTTGTCTGGCTGCTCATCTCCCAACAAGGAAGCAAAAAGGATAGAGTGAATCCATCCTTTTTGCAATAATTAATTTTGCGATAAGGTACGTAATATAGGTTACTCCTTATGCACCGTTTAATATCATAAAGCAATGAAGCGAGTTTTTGTTATTCATCGATGGGATGGAACACCCCAGAGCGATTGGTATCCATGGTTAAAAACGCATCTTGAAAAACAAGGATTAGTGGTCAATATTTTAGTCATGCCCCATCCTGAAGAGCCTCGCATTGAAGAATGGGTTTCTTATCTCAAATCAACTGCCGCTTCTCCAGACAATGAAACTTATTTCATAGGCCATAGCATAGGTTGCCAAACCATTATGCGTTATCTAGCAGCCTTACCAACAGATAGAATCGTAGGTGGTGCTATTTTTGTAGCGGGCTGGTTACATTTGGTTAATCTCTCGGATGCAAACTCAAAAGCCATTGCCAGTCCATGGCTCACTTCTTCAATTGATTTTGGAAAAGTAAAAGAACATCTTCCTAAATTATTTGCTCTCTTTTCAGATGATGACCCATGGGTACCTCTTACAGACATACAGTTATTCGAGAAATATCTTGGAGCTACTACAAAGCTACTTCAAAATCATGGTCACTTCACTAGTGAGGATGGGATCAAGCAATTACCAGAAGTACTTAATACATTCTCTAGTCGTAGCTGGCGAGGCTAGTCGAGGGCTATGTAGTCGAAGGCGAAGGTGGTGCTAGCGGGGGCGGAGTTCATGGCGCATATGCTGAAGTTAGTAGTCGTACGGGTAATATAATAGTTAAGCCCTGACGCAGCTGAGCCCACTGGAGTTATGACTACATGCGGGGTGCCATTAAATTTTTGTGCAAAATTGACGGTAATATAACAGCCAGCAGGCGGGTTGCCACCTGTGTTGATTGTTACTGTCCCGGCCGAATCGGTACCGCTGACCGATGCGGTTCCTCCGATACCCAGTGCGCTCCCATCAGACTTTCCGGGCGTATTTCCTCCGGCATCGATATGGCGGTTGAGTTGCAAGTCTCCGTTAAGCTGTAAGGTGCTTATAGTTATTTGTGGGGCTGATAAGGGACCTGAAAATGATGCTCCCCCCGCTACAGTTAAGCCTTTTTGGACAGTCAACTGCCCTTGTATAGAGGCATTTCCCGAAGCCGTCAGGTTGTTAAGCTGTACGGTATCGAAAACACTTGTTCCTGACACAGTAATGCCTGGTACGCTCAAACTTCCGCCAATTTTTATACCGCCAGCCACATCCAGGCTATCGCGAACCAGAACTTTGCCAGTGAATACGGCATTGGATTCAATGTTAAGAGTTTGCTTTGGATCGCCTACCTTCGATTCGCTGCTACTTAATTGCTTCAACTGTTCTTGGGTTAAACTTTGCGAATCCGCCGGTTTGTTGTCGCTCTCTTTACGGCTTCGTTGCATGGATACGACTGCTACCATTACAGTCATGATTATTATTAGAATAAATAACAGTAAATAAATGTTCACTTTGCTAGCTATAGAGCGTACCCGGCTACCAAATGTTTGTTTTGTCTTCAAAATTGTCGCATCGCCCGAAGTAGTTCCAGTTCCATCTGTAGAACTGTTGTTATCCGAGGACTCTAGGCTTTCGCCTGAAATACCACTTGATTCAGTCGCATCAATAGTATCTCCAGGCTGTGAAGCTTCGGATTTACCATCTGTAGGCTTTAACTCGTTTTTCTCGTCAGGCGTATCCATAATATAGGTAAGTGCCGCAAGTACTTAAACCAGTACTTGTAAGGCTGAAATTCATCTACAATCATACTATGGATTCACCAAAAGCGTAAGCGAATTGTATTTTAAAATAAGTTCTGCCATAATCTATTTTAGAAAAATCTTGAGCATAAAAACTCACGATCTGCGGTAAGTAAAATGCCGAGCTACTATCAAAACTCAAGCTTCCGTCATCATAAGCGACTATTCCGTAAACTGTTTTATAAAGTTTTGGTTTTCACTCTAACAGTGTTGATTGTCGGCATAACCTTATTCTATATTACGTGGCGAGGCAGAAGACCGGCCACGTCGCCAGACCCGCCTATTTCAGAACTTACCGAACAATACCAGGCATCCAAGGAAACATTTTCCACCCAGTATTTTCAGCTTAAGGCTAACTTAAGTTGGAAGCAGGTGCAAAATGAGACAACTGCGAACAAGTTTGTATATCGTTCCTTAAAAGATTCGCTGATAGAACATGAGCTGGTTGTATCTATAAATGATGGTAATTCAACGACCCCCGTAGCTACTACGCATATTCTTCCTGTGGAAATAGGACTCAACCGTCAGATTGTAGCCGATAAGGTATCTGATAGATGTCGGAAATCCCTACCATCCAATAACCAAAAAAGTGAAGCTATGGTGACCGTAAATGAAGTACTTTTTCTATGTAACCCCGATGATGTTAGCTATATTGTCGCTGTTGGCTTAAAGGGCGCGGCAGCCCCAATGCAACTTACCCGTCCGAGCGGTAAGGTAACTACGTACGGCATAATCTACCGAAATTTGACTACTAACCCGGACGATAAAGAACTTCAAGAAATATTGAACACCTTTCAGCTCCGCTAATGCTAGGGAGCAACAAAATAATAAATAAAGAATCTCTTAACAGACTGGCCATTATATATGCTATTCTAACGTCGACAGTATCTAATATATAAATTGCAAAACAAAACACGAATTACAGACATTAGCAGTTAACGGATATAAAAATGCCACGCTACCATCACCGAAATAGTTATCATCAGCAAACCAAATTTTTGCATAAAACACGCCGATTTGTGCTATGGATCTTAGGGCTTGTCCTCCTTGCAGGGCTGATACTTTTAGTGGATTCAAAGAGAGAATCCGTACGAAGCACCCAACCTTCCGCACCTACGCAGGAAATCTCAGCCAATTTCTCGCCCCCAATAGAGGTTTTTCAGACACCTTATTTCCAATTCCAAACTGGCAAAGGATGGAAACTCGTTACCGAAGAATCTACAGGCAGTAAATTCGTATATAGGAAATTCAGCGGCACATTAGTAGAGCATGAAGTAGATGTACATGTAAACGATCCGGCGTTTAAGCAGTCTGCTACACGTACGCTGCCGCTTAAGGTTAATTCACAGAATAGGTTGGAGCCCATGGCGGTTTCGGAACATTGCAAAAAAGTCATTTCTGGCCCTATCCCTGGCACCCCAAAAGTAGTCACGGTTTCTGAGGTTCAATTCCTATGCAATCCAAGCGGTGTGGAATATCAAGTCGTGGCCGGCATGCAGGGCGGCTCTTCAGCGATGAAATTGACGCGCCCGGACGGCAGTTCTGCTGTGTACCATATAGTTTATAATAATGTGAAGTACAGTCCGGATGAACGTGAATTCGTTAAGATTATAGATACATTCCACACTCGTTAGCGCAAAATGCTTATGGTACAATAAGTTAAAATCTATGAGTATAAAACAAACATTTGGCGTCCTGATATCTACGATAGCTATTAATTGCTTGCTAAGCAGTCCTGTTCTAGCCCAATATTCTTCGCCCAATTATCGAATTGAAGAAGCCTTCTTTGGCACCGGTGGCGAACTGGATCCCAGCTCACCAAATTACAAAGCCAGGCAGTCCGCCGGCGACTTGGCTACCGGATCAACTTCCAGCGCCAATTATGATGCGACAGGTGGTTTTGTGACGCCAAACGAGCCGTTCCTGGAGTTTTTTGTTACCGGAGCGTCGGTTGACCTAGGCGAACTATCAGAGACGACCTCATCAAACGGTGCCGCGCAGGCTGGGACGTGTAGCTGCTCTTTCACGGTCAGGACTCACCTATCATCCTCATATACCGTCCTGAGTGTAAGCCAGCCGCCTACCAGCGAAGGCGGAGCGGTATTAGACGCTAAAACTACCCAAGGTGCTCCGTCAACCGATCAGGATGTCGAGGAGTTTGGTATTAATTTGGTAGATAACTCGTCCCCGGATATTGGCGCGAATCCGTCAAATGTGCCAGATGGCACTTTTGCAGACGGGAGAGCCGCCACAGGTTATGAAATAGTTAACCAGTTTAAGTACGCTGCTGGCGACACCATTGCACGTTCACCGGCTACAGCTGGTAACCCAGCCGTTGGCCAAACAAACTATACTATTTCTTATACGGCAAAAAAGAAAAAACTTACAGAGGCAGGCTTGTTTCGGATGAGTCATGACTTGGTAGTTGTAGCCACGTATTAATAACTATGAATCCTGTGGATAAGTTTAGTAATAATACTTGCATTGCGCTTTACGCTTGTGTATAAATAAGTTCAGTAGTAAATAAACAGCAAATAAAAACAATAGGAGAAATAAAAAAAATATGAAAAAAACTATGACTTTACGCGAGCGCATTACGTCTTACGTGAGTGTCGCGGCAATTACTGTTGCCAGCATTGCCCCTGCCATATTAGGAGCACAGACAGCCACGGCATTGACCGTAACCGAGCGTAAGATTACGCTCTCAACATCCAAGGTTAGCACCAGCGCCACCTACGACGTTAGTTTCAAGCCATCAACCTCCACTGGAAACGCGGCAGATGATATTAAAGGTATCGTCGTGGATTTCTGTCAGGATAGTCCATTGGTAGGTACCACATGTACTAAAACTAACGGTGTTACCGCGGTGCCTACAAGCAGTACGGTGAACGTAAGCCACACTGGAGCTACCGGTACCCCAGTATCATTTACGGTGAATGATCCGACTGGCTCATCGAACGATGGCAACCAGCTAGTCTTAACAAGCGCTTCAGGGCTGGATGTTATTACACCCGCTAATACCATTACTTTCAGCTTTACGGCGACTAACCCGTCAGCTACTGGAACTTTCTACGCCCGTATCTTGACATATAATACAACGGGTGGTGCAACAGGTTACAGTGACACAGCTCCCGGCACCCACTTAGACGACGGTGGCGTCGCTCTCAGTACAGCAAACCAACTCACGGTCAGCGCCCGTGTCCAGGAACAACTTCAGTTCTGCGTCGGAACGACAAGTGTTGACGACGCTACCACCAGTGTTTCTACCAATTGCTCGGTTGCTTTCACCGGCTCTCAGGGTAACTCAGTAGACTTAGGAGTATTAGACAATAATGCTGTCTATGTCTCTGGACCAAGCAATACCGCCTCTGCCGACAACGGTGTCAATGGTGCGGCCATGGTAAGAACCAATGCCAACCTTGGGGTCATAGTAAGCTTCTACCCAGAAGCTGGATCTGGTACAAACCACACCCGAGCCTTGAGGGTAACTGGTGTTACCTGTACCGCTGACGCTTTCCCGTCCACAAGTAACACTGACCAGTGTTTTAACTCAGCTAACTCGACCCAAGGAGCGTTCACGGCCGGCACGGAAAACTTCGGTATGACCATTGCCGGAACCAACTGTGGTAGTACAACTGCCTACAGTTGTTCCTTTGCCGGCAGCACCAACAAGCTAGTGCCCGGAACTGAATGGAACGGCTCAGGTGCCGGTACGTTCGGTACGGCCGGTGGCTTTGCATGGCACGAGAACTCCACGGCTACCACCATCGCGACATCTACGTCAGTAGTCGACGACGAAGCCCTCATGCTGAAGTTCGCTGGTACCGCTAACATAACCACCCCAACCGGTGTGTATGGCGTAACATCGACTTACATCGCAACGGCAACATTCTAGATAACTAGTCAATCTAAAAAACCTACCCTGTAAACAGGGGTAGGTTTTTTAGATTCAAGTACTGATACGGCATGTGTATTATGGGCTGTGGAAAAGAATTTTTAAGATCACTCTTGATTTACAGGGGTAGGTGTGCTATAAAGTATGTGGGACAATAACCTAAAACAAAAACACTAAGGAGAAAATATGATAAAAGATCTTGCTCTTCCTCGGAGAGCGGTGACTCTAGCTGCTGCAGCATTGCTGACAGCCATGAGTTTAATTCCAGCCTTGGCTGGACTAAATAAAGCTACTGCCGCGCCAGTAACTGAGCGTAAGATTACGCTTTCAACATCAAAGGTTAGCACCAGTGCTACTTATGATGTCAGTTTCAAGGTTGCTTCAACCACAAGTATCCTAGGCATCGTAGTAGACATTTGTACGGACAGCCCGCTGATTGGTACAGCCTGTTCAACTACTAACGGTGTTACTGCCAGCCCGACTTCGGGTACGGTATCGGTAACCAAAAACGGCGGCGGTGGCGTATCCTTTACTGTGGATGTAGACACCGTGGGAGCAGACTCAACCGCTACTGGCCGACTCATGCTTACGCATGCGACCGGTATAACTGGTTTAGTTGCAGGTGACACCATCGCCTTTACCTACACGGCTACCAACCCTTCCGCTACTGGCACGTACTATGCTCGTATTCTGACCTATGCTTCAGAAGCCGGTCTTGACGCTTACACTGACACAGTTCCGGGCACACACATCGATGACGGTGGTGTAGCCCTAAGTACAGCTAACCAGCTGACTGTAAATGCCCGTGTCCAGGAACAACTTCAGTTCTGCGTCGGTACGACCAACATTGATGACGCTACTTCAAGCGTCGCTGCCAGTTGTGCGGCTGCATTCGCAGGCACACAAGGCAACTCAGTAGACCTAGGTGTACTTGATGATGGCGCGGTATACGTTTCCGGACCCAGCAATGCTGCTTCTGGCGACAACGGCGTCAACGGGGCGGCCATGGTGCGGACTAATGCCAACAACGGCGTCATAGTCAGTTTCTACCCAGAAGCAGGGTCTGGTACCAACCACACCCGTGCCTTGCGAGTGACCGGTGCTACTTGTACGGCTGACGCTTTCCCGTCCACAAGTAACACTGACCAGTGTTTTAACTCGGCTAGCTCAACCCAAGGAGCATTCACGGCCGGCACAGAAAACTTCGGCATGACCATTGCCGGAACCAACTGTGGCAGTACTTCGGCTTACGCCTGCTCTTTTGCTGGCAGCACCAACAAGCTAGTGCCCGGAACTGAATGGAACGG
>CAZWFS010000017.1:0-8020 GCA_964633325.1 uncultured Candidatus Saccharibacteria bacterium
TAGGCAACAAGCGTAGTGTTGAGGCCAGTGGGGACGGTTGGGGGCGTGGTGTCCGCGCCACCGGTGAGTGTATAACTTCCACCCGTGGTGGTTGACAGGACATTGGTGTTGCTGGTGCTATGAATAACTGCCGTGCCACTGGCAAAACTGACATTGGCAGTACCGGAGTTAACCAGAGCCTTGAATGTTATAGTGGCAAAAAGTTTATTGTCACCCGATGAGGGGGGTGAACCACCTGCAGTAGCTTTGGCCATCTTTATAAGGCCTGGGCTCTGTGCCTCGGGGGGACCCTGCGTAAAAGCACTGCCCGTATAAGATACAGCGGTAACCTCTAACTGGCTGGCTGGATACGATATATTGGCTTGTATAGCATTCACCGTTTCAGTACTGCTGTTAACTCGTACCTGGACATCGAAGGTGTTATTCTGCTGAACTGACTGGGTGGCTGGAGTAAGTGTCATAGAAACAGTGGCTGCCAAAAGGAATTCCATCACTAAATAGCCTATGATTCCGAATAGGACTGCAAAAACAAGCATCACCGAGAGCGGTTTCTCCGATTTAAGCCGAGAAGGATTAAATAAATGCTGGTTACGCATATGCTTAATTAACCGTATTTCTGCTGATATTTAAGTATGCGGTTTGAAAATCCGGTGTCCGGCTATTAAGGTAGCTCACGGTTTACCGCTAATCTGTCCGCCATACGGGCCGCTGTTATAGTCAATTACAGAATCGTGCTTCGGACTTTTCGATTTGGGTCGATCCGGATGCTTACCCGACCGTGCCAAACTATTGAGCAGGCCTGAAATACCCATGACGGTAAGTACACTTATTCCCGTGTGGGTTAGGGACTTACGCCGATTCATGTTTTTTCTTTAACATTTGAAGCCAACCTCTGGGAACCATTGAACAACATTATACTACTTATGATTTTGTCTGTCTAAAAAACTCTTATTTAAATAACAGCGGTCCGTTCACAGGCGCGGATCCGTGTTTCCCGGCGGACCAATAACTGTCGTTTCGGCCCTAGCCTTCACCGCAGCTTTATGACGGCGACGTCGAAACCACCAAAGTGCGGCGATTACTGCCAAAATCAAGGACACAAGCAATCCCGAGCCCCATACTACCCACCGCTTGGTTGACGTCCCGGCTATCCTAAGATTATATGTACCGCCAGCTGTTCCCTGTAGAACATTTTTAACGTCCTTTGGACGTATGACCTTGGACTTGTCGGTAAAATCAATTGCTACCGTACCATTTCTTATAGGTTTGAAAGTAACTTTAGCTATGAATTGTTCACCACTTATTGTTCCCAACGTACCTCTTGCGATTTTTACCTCTCCTTGGCCGCCATTAGCTTCGGCTTGTACAGAAAATGCCGAGCCAGCACTATCAACAGCCAGGAAATCAAGCAAAGTCGGATCATATCTCAGATTAGACTGGACCGCGTTTACCTGCTCATTGGCAGCCTGAAGCCATATATCTACGGTCAAATTTTCTCCGACCTTAACAGCTGATTCAGACGGTTTTAAGTACAAACTTACTTGTTCAGCAGCCAGCACGCCCGGAACGCCCATAAGTAGAAAGGAAGCAATCACCATTAATAAAAGAATACGTATCCGTCTCATGGCGATCCCTGCCAGTTGCTAAGCAGAATACTGAGATCAGATATATCCACCGAACCGCTACAATCTAAATCGGCCGCCGCATATGCTGTAGCCCAGCGAGTTGTCATGATACTGAGGTCATAGACATCAACCCTTGTATTCCCATTTATATCAGGGCTTTTAGGAGTGGGACACGAGGTGGAGTCGCCTGTACCGTAAACCCCACCTCCGTAGGGTCCACTACCGTAGGTTAGAGCACGAGTTATATTTGGCGATACATAGGCTATCGCCAATGCCATGGTCATAGATAGAAATACTGTCAGTAAAAGCCTTTTGCTATGCCTTGTGCCCATCATCTTCGCTAACTGAGTTTTTATGCTCATTTATTTTTAATCATAAAGGGATTAACTCCGGAACACAATAGACCACTACTTGTAATGTAGAGTTATTTCATATCACTTAATAACTATGGTATTATGCTTAAGTAAAATAATACATTAAATAGAGGGTATGTAATGCTATCTAATTTCGCAATATTTGACTTAGGAGCACCTGAGTTGATCATCATCCTGATCATCATTCTCTTGTTGTTTGGGGGCAAAAAATTACCTCAGTTATCGCGAAGTATAGGCGACTCATTAAGGGAACTCCGTAGAGGAGTAAGCGATGTCGACGATGAAAAACAAAAAGAAAGCAAACGCTCGGAAGAAAAGCACACTTCCTAAAAACAAGTCAGCCGTCCAGCCGTTCATCGTGCACATACGTGAGCTGCGTCAGCGGCTAATTTACATTGTCCTAACACTCCTGGTTTTTTCAGGGGTAGGCTATTTATTGCAGGAACGTATCATCATGTTGCTCTTGCGTCCTGCCCACGATCAAAAGTTCATATACACTTCCCCCGGCGGCGGGTTTAGCGTCTTGGTTAATATCTGCCTTTACTTTGGGTTAATAGTCAGTCTTCCTCTAATAATGTACCACTTGTTCAGTTACCTCGAACCTTTACTAAGACACAATACACGAAAATTTATAGTACAGTGCGCGGTATTTTCGACTATCCTGGGTATTCTTGGTGTTTTGTTCGGCTACTTCATCGGATTACCCGCGGCTCTGACATTTTTGCTTCACCAGTTCCGTACCGATCAAATCCAGCCATTGTTGGCTATTCAGTCGTATTTATCCTTCGTTATGGTTTACCTGATAGGATTCGCAATTCTTTTCCAGATTCCGCTTATCTTGCTTTTCATAAACCGCATTAAACGATTACGACCGCGGAAACTTTTTAGCTATCAACGTTATGTAATTGCTGGAGCCTTTGTTCTGGCCGCTGTTATCACCCCTTCGGGAGACGCTATTAACCAGTTCATCATGGCTGGTCCGATTGTGGCTATGTACCAGATAGGTATCTTAGCCGTGTGGTTGCATAACAGACATAGTAAATCAGAGCGGATTACCGAACTACGCAAAAAAGATGCTCGCATACAGTCCGAACGCCAGCAGCGGCACCAGAACATTGCCCCCCTTCCAGTTTCTCCGCTACCCGCAGTAGCCCCTATTGAGCCTACAGTAATCCATAGCCGACCCATCCCGGTATCCAGAGCTGAAACCGGTTCATTCCACCTTCCCGTCCGACGAGCCAGCCTGACATATTTCGATGATGTGCGCCGCAGCGTTCCAGCCAAACGCATCCCAATAGCCTAACCCAAAATCTTTTACATTGAACTGCTTGACAGAAAGGCTTTTATACATTAGGCTTATGGTAAGTTCTAGAAATCAAAAAAACGAAAAATAGAAGGAACGAAAAAATGAACAAACTTGTCGACGAGCTCTTGTATAAAGAGATGTCTCGTAAAGAGTTTTTAAGCACTATAGGTATTGGCGTAGTTTCCATCCTAGGATTCTCTGGCCTGGTAAAGATGCTGAGCAGCCAAAAACAGCAGAAGCAACACCGCACCCAAAGCTCCGGCTACGGCTCAACCAGCTACGGCGTCTAATTCTCTTAGCCGCAGTAAAACCCCTCCCGTACAAAAAACGGGCTTTTATTAATTCCAGACTAAATCTTTCCCCTCTTAATAGGATTTAAAGCATTTCGCACTTGAGGATCAGGTGCGACTTCTCTCTGAGAAGCGGACTTAGCTGTACTTTAGGGTACAGCTAAGGAGCATCGCAGGAGAAAATCGTGCATGGTGCCAAGAAGCCAGACTGCTCTGGGGCTCCGCTCCATAGCAGTCTGGCTGTTGCGTAATGCTTAAGTGATGGATTTTATTTTGATTTGCGTATGATGTTGCCGATGCCCACGCTTCTTATTCACGCGCTTCTTGGCCTTGTAGCGAATAGCAGTAACTTTATCGGCTTTTATGTCTGGTTCAACTATATCGGCAGTTACGGTAACTTTATCAACCGAAGGTGCCCCGATAGTGGTCTTGTCACCGTCAATTAGTAGCAGAGGCGTGAAAGTAGCGGTCTTTCCGTCTACCTTTAATAGTTCCACTTCTATGACTTCGCCTTCAGAAACCAAATACTGTTTGCCGCCGGTGGCAATCACCGCTTTTTTCATTACTTCACCTTATATTCTTTTGAAGAAAAATTTAATTACTCGACAGAGTGTAACAGAGATAACCGTGTCTGTAAAGCCACATGCTTACCTTAGGCCTTCACAATACCGATAATCGCCTCTCCCCCGTCAATCTTCACCGTTTCCCGGTGGCCGTTCTGAATTTCTGACAGTAACTCAAGTGCCAGTGTCTCTGCCTTTATGGTATCAGCGTGCTCCACAAGCGCCCTATTTATTTGCTCAACGTTAGTCTGCACAGAAAGCTTTATGCGGTCTTCCACGTTCAACCCGGCATTCTTCCGGGCGTTCTGGACATGACGGGTCAAATCCCGCATAATGCCCTCTCTCTTGAGTTCAGGCGTGATATCAAAGTTAATAACTGTATCAGTTTTAGACGACGCACCCTCTTTGCTTACTAGCTCGTAGGTAATTTCTTTAATATTCAACTCTTCAGCAATCATTTCTTTGGTTTGTGTACTAAATTCAACAGAGGATACAACCCTGGCACTAGCAAGCGGTTGCCGGACTTTTATCCCCCTGTCTGCTCTTCCTTTCAGGCCTGAGTTGATAAATGAACGAGCATGAATCATTTCTAAAATCACACGCTGATCAGCTTCTTTGGCCTTCGGCCAGTCGCTGAGGTGAACGGACGCGGGCAGATCGGTTCCGGCTGTCAGCTCACGCCAGATCTTGTCGCTGATGAATGGCGCCCAGGGGGCCAGCAGTTGGCTTATGCGGAGCAGGGCATACCAGAGGGTGGCGTAGGCCGTCTGCTTGTCGCTGTCGTCCTCACTCTTCCAGAAGCGGCGACGCGAACGGCGCACGTACCAATTGGAAAGGTCCCCTATGAACTCCAGGACGGGTTGTATGGCGTGAGCCAGTTTGTAGTCGTCCGCCTGCTTGGTAACCTCGGCAGTAGTCTGATTCAGACGAGTCAGCAGCCACTTATCCAAGATATGCTCTACCTTAGGCTCCGACAATTCACTGGGAGCCCGCCACTTGTCTATATCTGCGTACATCTTGAAGAACTTGAAGCTATTCCAGAGAGTGCCGAGTATATTGCGCTGGATGTCCTTCATGCCCGAACGATCAAAGCGCATATAATCGGCTACCTCCGTAGCTTGGTTGCTGGATAGCAAGTACAATCGCCAGCTATCCGCGCCCTCCTGGTCAAACACGTCGTCCGTCGGCGGATAATTCTTAAGCCGCTTGCTGAGCTTTTGACCGTCCGCCGCCATGATTATTCCGTTCACTATAACGTTCTTGTACGCGGGCATTTCAAACAAAATAGTAGCCACGACGTGTTGTACGTAAAACCACAAGCGTGTTTGATCCAAACCCTCGATTATGAAGTCCGCCGGGAAAGTCCGCTCAAACACGTCCTTGTTTTCAAACGGGTAGTGCTGCTGTGCTACGGCCATGCTGCCGGACTCGAACCAACAATCTAGCACTTCCTCAACGCGACGGTATTTTTTACCGTCTTTTTCGAAGGTAATCTCATCAATGTAAGGGCGATGTAAATTCGTCAACGGTAGTTCTTCATCTGTTAATTCTCGTAGCTGTGTGATATTTTCTACAACAATGTAATCATTATCATCATCTTCGTTCACCCATATTGGCAGTGGCGCGCCCCAGTAGCGGTTGCGGCTGATTCCCCAATCCTTGGCCCCTTCTAGCCATTTCCCGAACCGCCCTGACTTGATGTGAGACGGAACCCAGTTGATTTCCTCGGCAGTTTTGAGCATCTTGTCCTTTACGGCAGAGACTTTGATGAACCAAGCGGTAATAGCATAGTAAAGAAGCGGGGTGTCGCAGCGCCAGCAGAATGGATAGGTGTGATTGAATGTTTCCGCTGAATAAACCAGATTCCTTGTTGTAAGAAACTCTATAATTGGTCGGTCAGCATTTTTAAAAAACTTGCCCGCCACGTCCTCAAAACCTATTCCACCGTTTATCTTGCCGCTGCTGTCGACCGTGCTGAGTACTGGCAGCCCATGTTCCTGTCCCAAATTCAGATCGTCCTCGCCAAATGCAGGTGCTACATGTAATACGCCGCTACCGTCCTCTATGCTGACGAAACCAGCCGTCCAGACCTTGTACAGGTTTTCGTGCCCAGCGTATTGTTCCAGGTTTTCAAGTTGAAAAAGCGGCTCGTAAGAGAGGCCTACCAGTTCTTGGCCGCTGACTTCACGCTCCACGGAGTAATCTTGCTCGTCCAAGATGCTCAAACGCTTCTTGGCCAGGACTAGAGTATCTTCTCTGCCCTCTTCGTTCCGGTGCCGGACGTATACGTATTGTTCCTTTGGATTGACGGCTATGGCGGCATTACCCGGTAAGGACCAGGGAGTAGTAGTCCATACTAACAGATAGGCATCTTCGTTCGCCAGCTTGAATTTAACATAAAGGCTCGGGTCGGGTACGTTGTCGCGATAACCCTCGTTGACTTCGAAATTACTAAGCGGGGTTTCGCATCGCGGACAGTAGGCTACGCTCTTGTATCCTCGGTAAAGTAATCCTTTCTTATTGATTTCACTCAATGTCCACCAGACGCTCTCGGTATAATCCCTGTCCACGGTAGCGTAGTAATTCTCGTACTCACTCCAACGGCCAATTCGCTTCAGAAAGACTTCCCAATCTATTTTGTATTTGAAAATTGAGTCACGACAGGCTTGATTGAACTTTTCCAGACCCAGCTCCATAATCTGTTTTTTGCCACTGACGCCAAAGTCTTTTTCTATGGCGTATTCTACCGGCAGACCGTGGCAGTCCCATCCATTACGCCGTGGCACATAGTAGCCGCGCATAGTTTTGTAGCGCAACACCGAATCCTTGATGCTCGTAACCAGCGAGTGCCCAAAGTGAGGCAAGCCGTTGGCGAACGGCGGCCCGTCGTAAAAGCTGAAGTACGGTTTCCCTTCCCGCTGCTTCAGGCTTTGCTCAAAGGTCTTTTCCTCGTCCCACTTCTGTAGTATTTCTTCTTCAATGAGTGCAAATTGTGATTTCTGTGAATCTGCCATATTAACCTCTTATAAATATAAAAGCCCCTTAGCTTCAGGATCCCGCCTATGGCGGAAGGTACCATCCTGTTTCAGGGACTTAATTGCTGCTATAACGGGCTTACCCGTCGGGGTCTAATTTCTGGCTATTGCCAAATTTCTTCCCGCTCCATCGTGGTTGATAGCCACTACCCGACAGTTGCCGAATGGTTTCCCAAATTGTGACTTACATTATAACTTATCTGTTAAGCGCAAGCAAACCGCTAATCTACAGAAGGAGTGTCAACAGGCTCGATACGGTAATAAGCTATTAGATATTCATAAAAGGTAGGATAGGCATGTTCGACAGCATCTAACTGACTTGTTACTGAGCCGATAGAAGGACTAATCAGCAGCCACTGGTACACGTATTTGTTTTTTTGTTCCTCTTTCCTTTCTAACAGCCCTGCTATCGCTGGATTACTGGTCTGCTCCAGCGGAAGGTCAAACCAAAATCTTGTAGTATTACCTTCCGTATATCGGCGGAGTATACCAATCCTATCACTTTCGTGGTGTAATACGACAAACTCCGAACACCCTGGATTATCAGCTGTCAATGCCTCTAGGGCATCGAATACTTCAGCTGGCGTAGCAGACCCGCGATCTTCCTCATAAGATATGGGCGCCACATCCAAAGCGGCAGCATTTATAATTGCAGCAGTAGCTGTAAGTGCTTCTGTCTCGGCTTCAAGCTCTGGGTTTGCCATCTTATATTTATGATTAATGATTGAACTGATTAGATTATATTACTTACAGTAAGTCAATGCAACTCTAGACCCGAATCTAAAAACCCATCCATACCTGATAGCCCAGTAAAACCCGCAGATAGT
>CAZWFS010000018.1:0-6981 GCA_964633325.1 uncultured Candidatus Saccharibacteria bacterium
AATCGGCAACAGAATTTGTGCAGTCGCGGATAAACGAAGGATGGCTAGCAGACTAGCTAAAAAATTTAATCAGTTAGCGGTAGTTGGTAAAGCTCAGGGGGAAGTCTAATTCTTGACTTCTGAGTAGCTGCATAACAGCTTGTAGGTCATTCTTGCTACCACTCATTACCCGTACGGTGTCGCCTTGTATCTGAGCCTTTGCTTTCGGGTAATTATCTCGTATTAGGCTTGTAATTTTTTTGGCCTTTTCCTGGTCTAGTCCTTTTTTGAACGGAACTTCCCAGGTCATCTTCAGGTTGTTTGTAATCGGTTCTTTGCTTGTGTCTAGAACCTTCTGGCTTTGTTCCCGGGCTGCCAGTTTTTTACGAATTATATCCGTAACGGCCTCTAGTTGATATTGGCTATCGCCAGTTATCTTGAATCCCGTCTTATCACCATCCAGCCATTCTATGGCTGCCGACGTACCTTTAAAATCATAGCGAGTAGACATCTCGCGCTGAGCTTGGTCAAAGACGTTATTCATCTCCGCCTTGTCGTACTCGCTCACCACATCAAAGGAAAAATTTGCCATACAAAAGATTATAGCAAAACGTCTACCATGTCCATCCGACTAAAGATACTCGCGCCAAGGTTTTAAACGAATAATCGGCCTTTTCCCTGATGGTTCAAGTGTATTAATTAATATTCGCGCCGCGCCAGATAGTCGCACGGGCTGCAGGCGCTGCCAAATAAGGTCAGTCCCAATATTCGCAAGGGTTATCGTCTCTATAGGCATGATAGCCCAGTATAGGATTGGTAAATTACTATCTGCTTCTCCTGTATCGACAAGTACGAATACTCTTTCTGGCTCGCTACCATTTTGACCTATGGAACCAGTAAACCATTGGTGCAAGGAATCACCGTGCTCGACGACTACGGGGTCTTTAGACATTTCTGCAAGAAGTTCGCTAGCGGTAGTCAGCACTGAATCTGGCAGATCACTAGAATCAAGGCAGTCGGCGATTGCCGCCAGGCAGTTAGGTATATTGGGAACCGATTCGGCATATCCAGAGTCGCCAGCATCCATGTGTATATTGTATCTAAGGGGACTGTTATAATAAATCTTAAGATGGCTTATCAAAATCCTCGTATTGCTGAAGTGGCGGAAGCTTTGAAAAAGCGGTTAGCGGAATTGAACGACAAAACGGAAATTATTAGGTCGTCCGAACTACGAGCGCTGTACGCCGAAATCCCCAATTTGCCACCGGAGCAGCGCGCAGGTTATGGCAAGCAATTGAATGGGCTGAAAGCAGAGCTTCAAGAACTTATAGACAGCTCCCGGCAAACAGTTGACAACTCACAACTAACCCCGATTGACGTTACAGCGCCGTTCGATATGAACGTTCCCGATGACAAGCGGCCAAGATTACTTGCCAGCGAAGTTGGAAGCCAACATCCGCTGATGACCGAAATAGCTATTTTGGGCGATATAGCATCACGGATGGGCATGGAGGTGGTGGAAAGCCGGCAACTTGATGATGATTGGCACATGTTTACCAGCCTAAACTTTCCTGAAGGCCACCCGGCCCGGGATGATTACGATACCTTCATTACCACCGAAGGCTTAATCGCCCCTGCTCATACCAGTACCATGCAAAACCGTATTATTAGCAGACGCAAGGATCAGTTAAATGCTGGCGAACCTATAGCAGTGCTTGTTCCTGACCGTGTTTTTCGAAACGAAGATCTTGACGCTAGGCATGAGCACACGTTTTACCAACACGAAGGCGTGTACGTAGGAAAAAATGTGCACGTAGGCCAATTGATGGCCACGCTTAAGACATTTTTGCAGGAGTATTTTGGAGAGGAACTGGAGATAAAGACACAACCATTTTACTTTCCATTTACTGAACCATCATTTGAATTTGCAGTCAGCTGCCCTTTTTGTAACAAAACGGGATGTAGGGTCTGTGGTGAGGGCTGGATTGAGCTGTTAGGTTGCGGGCTTATTCATCCCAATGTGCTCAAGATGGCCGGAGTAGATCCAGCCATATACACCGGCTTTGCATGGGGCGGAGGCGTAGACCGCTTAGTAATGATCAAGCACAACATTGACGATGTCAGACTATTCCACGGCGGCAAACTGGATTTCCTGAGGCAATTTTCATGAAAAACGGGGTTGCGTTGCCTGAAATACGTATTAACTTTGCATATTTACTTTACTTCGGTGAATCACAAAAGATTGCGGGGGAGAATAAACTCGAAACTTATGAACAGTATACGGAATGGACATTAAATTATCGTAAAGAATGGCGCAAATTTGAATCAAAAATATTAAAAGCCCTTTTAGATAAACTAGAGCTAGCCTTTTATCTACCAATTATCGATGTCAGTTGCGCGCCTTATTTTATCCCGAAGAGCGATCCTCTGATTATGAACTTTAGCCATGAACCCGATAAATTCGTTGATGTCCTTACGCACGAATTGATTCACCTACTTCTAACCGACAATAACATAGTAAGAACCAAAGACGCTAAGCCAGTAATCAATTTATTTGATGAATGGAAAAAACTATTTAGGGGTAATTATGATTTTTCTACCCTTGTACATATTCCTGTCCATGCTATTTCTAAGTATATATACCTTGACGTCTTACATGACCCATCCCGTCTTCAGCGCGATATAGATTCTGCGCAAAAACTTAACGGTGCAAAGGCATATATTGATTCTTGGGATTACGTCAATAATCATGATTACCACCAAATTGTTAATGATCTTAGTGGTTCATACCAAGAGGCTAATATATGAAAGTCAGTCTGAACTGGATCAAGGAATTCACTGACGTTAACCTTTCGGTTGATGATTTAGTGGAGAAAATCGGTGCTCAGCTGGGTGCAGTCGAGGAAGTAATTGACGTGGGAGAAAAATACAAGGGAATCGTCATCGCCAAAGTCATTTCCTGTCGCCAACATCCCAACGCGGACAAGCTTAAGGTGTGCGCAATTGACGACGGTGGTAATACACCTGATGTCAAGAGAAACGATAACGGGCATGTAGAGGTTGTGTGTGGTGCGCCAAACGCACGAGAAGGTTTGCTGGTGGCATGGTTGCCGCCGGGAACGACTGTGCCCAGCACGGCAGATAAGGATCCTTTAAAACTGGAAGCCCGCGATATCCGAGGTGTTATCAGCAACGGTATGCTTGCTAGTGCCTATGAGCTGGCATTAAGTGGTGACCATAGCGGCATTGTGGAGCTAAGTTTTGGAGAAATTGGCGGGGATTTTGCTGAAGAGTTTGGCCTAAACGACTGTATTATTGACATTGAAAACAAGATGTTTACGCACCGGCCTGACTGCTTTGGTATCCTGGGTGTAGCCCGCGAAATTGCCGGTATAACCGGACAGCAGTTTAAAAGCCCTGAGTGGTATCAGGAAGAAACTAACAGCTTGGCGCCTGAAAGCAGCCTTGGTCTGGACGTGGACAACAAAATATCAAAATTGGTGCCACGATTTATGGGGCAAGTGATTGAAGGCGTAGAGGTAAAGCCTTCACCGGTCTGGATGCAGGCATATTTGAGCCGAGTTGGCATACGGCCTATAAATAACATTGTTGATGTAACGAACTACGCGATGTATTTAACAGCCCAGCCCCTCCATGCTTATGATTACGACAAGCTTTGTAAAGTGGCCGGTACCAAGAGTGCCCAGCTAGAAACTCGTCTTAGTAAGAAGAGCGACAGGCTAAAATTGCTCAACGGCAAAGAATTAGTCATAGAAGACGACGAAACAATATTGATCTGCACTGGAGACACGCCGGTAGGTGTTGGCGGTGTTATGGGTGGCGCGGATACAGAGGTGGATGAAAACACTAAGAATATCGTGCTAGAATGCGCTAACTTTGACATGTATGCGATTCGCCGAGCCAGCATGCGTCACGGTTTATTTACCGATGCAGTGACGAGGTTCAATAAGGGTCAGAGCTACCTGCAAAACCCTGCTGTTTTACAAAAATCTGTTGGTTGGATGACGCAGCTTGCTGGCGGAAAATTTGGAAAAATTATCGATACTCATCAAGCATTAGAGCGGCCTTCTATCGTGCATGTAACCAAGGAGTTTATCAACGAACGGCTCGGTCTAAATCTTGATAATAAAGACATAGCAGTATTATTGACCAATACAGAATTTAAAATGGAAACAAGTGATGAAAAACTAACTATTACGGCCCCCTTTTGGCGGACAGATATTGAGATTCCTGAGGATATCGTGGAAGAGGTTGGGCGGCTATACGGATATGACAAATTGTTATTGGAACTACCCATCCGAGACCTAACACCTGCCAAGAAAGATAAAATGATTGAAGTTAAGAAAAGCATTAGGGAGGTATTGTCTGCGGCTGGTGCTAATGAAGTGCTGACTTATAGCTTCGTCCATGGCAACCTGCTGGAAAAAGCCGGGCAGAAACCAGAAGATTCATATCAGCTTAGCAATGCCCTAAGCCCGGACTTACAGTATTACCGCCAATCCCTTACACCGAGCTTGCTTGATAAAATCCATCCAAACATCAAGGCTGGTTATGACGAGTTCGCAATATTTGAAATCAACAAGTCGCACAACAAAATTCACGGACTAGATGACGAAAAAGTGCCCGGAGAACTAGAAATGGTAGCGCTGACTTATGCAAGCAAACAGACTAAAGGTCAGGTAGCCTACTACCAGGCACGAAAATACCTAGACCTTCTTATGCACAAATTCGGCCTTACATTGTCATACCAACCGATTGGTGAGGATCCGGGTTTTCCAGTAACGGCGCCCTTTGACTATATGCGTTCGGCAATGGTTAGTACGCGGGAGAATAACGTTTACATAGGCATTGTAGGTGAATACCGTCCAGAAGTTACCAATAAATTTAAAATACCTTCTTCTACAGCCGGATTTGAAATTGGCACTGAGCATTTACTTGAAGCTATCCAAAAGCTAGACAGTTCTAGGTATGTGTCATTATCGAAGTTTCCTAAGGTTGATCAAGACATTTCCCTAAAAGCTCCGTTGCAAGTTACATACGGTGAGTTATTTGATTTTATTTCGCAGAAGGTAGAAGAGTTAAAGCCAGCTAATACTTTAGCGAAACTTGAGCCTATTGATATTTTCCAAAGATCAGAAGACGTGGAACACAAGCAAGTGACACTACGTCTGACCATCTCCTCATTTGATCGGACATTAACATCCGAAGAAGTCAATGCGCTGTTGGATCGTGCAGCAGACACCACACAGGAAAAATTCGGCGCCGAGAGAATTTGAAATATGCCAGGCAAGATAGATAAGGTAAAAGGGATTACGATTGAGTACGAATTGGCTCAGCAGATGGTCGTTTTCAGCCATGGTTTTGGCGTCCAACGTGATGGACGCGGCCTATTTACAGATATTGCAGCGCAGCTGCCCAAAGGTTTCGGGTGTGTCTTGTTTGACTATAACGATATACAGCTTGACTTGGTGACTCTAGCTAATTTTTCTGAGCAGAAACAACGGTTGCGAACAGTTCTAAAATGGGTTGCGGCTCAACCCGGCATAAGTAATATTAGTCTCGTCGCTCATTCAATTGGGTGTATCTCGGCGGCCTTAGCTCAACCGAATAATTTGCAGCAGGTATTGTTTTTGGCACCACCGACTTCTATTGGTGAACGTACCCGCAACTATTTCACAGGTAAAGCTGGCGCAATAAGGGAAGGTAATCACTGGGCTGTTCCGCGCAATGATGGCACGACGAGTATCGTTCCGGAATCCTTTTTTGATGAGTTTGAAGCCGTAGATGCAAAAGAAACGCTTACTATGTATGCGGACATACAAACATATGAATTAATTACAGCCGGGGATGACGAGGTACTGCTAGATGCGAATTATGAAGATTTGAGTAAACATCCTAATGTAAATTGGCGAATAATAAATGGCGCTAACCATAATTTTGAAGGCGCTAGCCGCCAAGAACTGGTAGCGGTCATACAATCAATACTTTTAAGGGGTTGAAATTCTAACACTTAACGTGTTAAGCTTTTTATAATGAGGCCAATTATTAGAATACTAAGGTCCGCCCCGGAGCTTAAGCGCTACTATGTAGTTATCAGCGTAGTCACTATTACGGTGAGCCTCACGGCATTATTAAACCCGATAATTAGCGGTTGGGCGATTGATGAGATACGTAAAGGCACATCGGCCAACGTTCGGTATGTGGCCATGCTAGCGTTATTTATATTTTTGCTTGATATAGTAGGGAACTTTCTTAACAACATCGGCGGCTACATGGGGGACCAGATGTCAGCCAAACTGAATAAGATCCTCAGCCAGCGTTATTACCGGCACTTGCTCACATTGCCTCAGCGCTATTTTGACACCGAGTTGTCTGGCAAGATCATTAACCGCCTGAACCGCTCCATCACGCAGATTACGAACTTCATGCAGATGATGAGCGGTAATTTTCTGCAATTCATCTTTACTACGGTATTTTCATTAGTAATCGTGGCATATTATAGCTGGCAAGTCGCACTGTTACTATTTGCACTTTATCCTATTTATATCTGGATGACATTTTACACCAGTGCCAGGTGGCAGGAGTACCAGCAACAAAAGAACCACCATCTGGATATCGCTTCCGGCCGTTTCGCTGAAGCTATTGGACAAATTAAGGTGGTCAAGAGTTTCATTCAGGAAAAACGTGAGAAGAGTTTTTTTGGCAAGCACCTTCAGAAGGTAGTTAACATTAACGAGCCACAATCCCGGTTCTGGCATGTGCGTGATGTGCGGCGGCGTTTGGTTTTGAACCTCATATTCTTAGGCGTATACATGCTTATCTTCGTACAAGGGGCGCGTGGTGTGTTTACTCCAGGCCAGGCTGTGGCCTTGATCTTATTATCCCAACAGATACGGATACCTATCTTCACAATAAGTTTCCTAGTGGAAAATACGCAGAAAGCCATAGCTGACAGTAAGGATTATTTTGAAATCATGGATG
>CAZWFS010000019.1:0-6855 GCA_964633325.1 uncultured Candidatus Saccharibacteria bacterium
GGTTTACGCATTAATACTGGTGGATATTGTCTTGGCAACCTTCAGCGTATTTACAGAGAGAGGCATGGCCAGCCGAGGCGTTTCCCTGTTTGCAGTACCTATAATTGTTTCAGCAGTGCTTATTAGCCGCACCGCCCTTTTTGCGGCCTCAGCCCTATGTGTAGCAGCGTATACCCTGGCAGCAGTTAAGTACTTTGCCCAGAATCCCAGCGAAGGCTATAAGATTGAGCTCTACGGGGTCATCAGCTTTTACAGCGCAACTTTCTTCATACTCGCCGGATTGTTGTGGGTGCTGATACGACCGAAAAAAGTCTAACCGAAATATCGATACAATTGGTATATATGACTAAGCTATACTCCGGTAAGCTTATATGCTGAGCACGGATTGATTCTCTTTAATATTGAAAAGGTCGATTACTTTTTGGTAGGCTTCCAGGTATTGTTTGGTCATGTTTTTGTAATTGAATAACATGCGGGATCTGTTGGCTATATATAAGCGATCCATTCTCATGCATTCTTCTATTAAGTGAAAACCTTCGACGAAATCTTCTACCAATGCGCCAGTGCGGCTTTCTTCTATAAGCTCGGGCATGGAACCGCGGTCTATAGCTAGCGTAGGTGTTCCGCAATAGGCTGCCTCCAATACCGTCAACCCAAACGGTTCCCGGAAACCAGTAGGATGAAGGTTACATTTGGCACGGCTTAATAGCTTCACCTTTTTCTTAAACCCAATTTCTCCCAAATATTCTACCAAGGGATTCTTTAGCAACGGCTTAACTTCTTCATCAAAATAGCCCTCAGCCAGATGGTCAACCTTGCCAGCGAGCTTGATTTTTATACCCAGGTTTATTGCTAACTTTATGGCAAGGTGCGGGTTTTTTTCCCGATCAAAGCGACCCAGGAAGCAGACGTAGTCATCCGGTTTCTCTACAATAGGAAAGTCTGCCGGATCCTCGCCATTATAGACAACTCCGACATATTTCAGATGAGGGTACGCTTCTTGCTGATTTTTTGAGATTGAAACGTAGTATAAATGCTCCCGTTCTGAGTAATGAGGGATCTCCTCAAACAGAATCGGACCGTGGATGGTTGTAAGGTTTGGGAAATCACCCATATTTCTCAGATCAAAACTATGTGAGTGGATGATGTCAATACGCGATACTAGCTTACGTATTTTACTTTCTGCAGCTTTCTGAATTTTTGAAACCATTTTTTCGTGGGCCGGCAAATCTGCCCGTTTTTTTGGAAAATATACAGCTTTTTCTACAATCGGAATAAGTTCGCAGGGAACTTGCGAATCGCCAGGACCAAACAGGATTGGCTCGTGCCCTTCCTCTATAAGACCTTTTATAAGATGATGAATAACTTGCTCTGTACCGCCGTATTTTGGTGGTGGTATCGGCACATGAGGACTAGCTATAATAGCCACGCGCATACGGACATAACTCCAGTCTCTAAAAACAAAAAAACGGGTAAACCGTGGTTGATATTATACTCTAAAATTCACACTAATAGCTGAATATACTGGTTGCACGGCATAATTATGAATTAGCGGACTACATTAGCAACACATTTATCAAACGAGATGGTTTTATTTCCTATTAATCTAAAGATGTGAAATTTTTCACATTTATTTATGTGACTCACCTCTATGATAATGATATATTTAACAAGAGCTAAACAGGGGATATTTTTTGCAAATTAAAAAATCGAACAAATACATAATTGCGTTAGGTATATTCATAGGTTTATATATTGTAGCCACCCTCAGCATACCGGCTGATCCTGCCACTCTTGCTAAATACAGCCTTACCGAGAACCAAGGCCGACTATTAAGCTTCACCATTATGTTGCCGTTCATCCTCATATGGATGGTTGCTTTTTATGGTGCGCTGAGATTCAAGCAGTACACCGAGTCCATAAAACAAAGCGATGATGGCCGCATGTTGAATAGGATGGCCGACGGGCATATAGTGCTTGCCTTCAGTTTACCAATCACTACCCTGGCAGGTTCATTTCTGTCTTATATCAGCGTACGTTCTCCAGACCTTGTGCCTGAAGCTGTCATAATTAGGAATTATCTCAGCATCATTTTAAGCATAACGGCTTTCGCTCTAATAGGGGAAGGGGCTAAAGGTCTGGCAAGTCTAATTAAAAAAAAGACAGCCATTCCATACAAATATCTACTGCTAATTGGGTTCGTGGTGCTAGCGACAACCTATATATATCTGATATTCAATAATCCTAGCAGGCAATTTGCCGAAGGCGACACGCAGCGGGCGGCCTATTATTTACCAGATTGGTTGATTGCGATCTCCATTATTCTGCCTTACCTGTATGTCTGGTATCTTGGGATTCGTTCTACTACCAATATAAATATTTATCGTAAGGGTGTATCCGGTCGTATTTATAAGCCTTTTCTTGGCTCCTTGGTAACTGGCTTGGGCTGTGTGGTGTTTTCGTCTGTGCTTTTCCAATTTTTAGTAGCCGCCAGCGACTCATTGGCACACTTGGACTTAAAACCACTATTGCTTTTGGTATATGTGCTTCTAATCTCCATAGCCGCTGGCTATATAATCATCGCCAGAGCAATACAGCGCCTTAGGAAGATAGAGGAGGCTTAAGTATTTCATGACTGATGCTGAGCGTACCCTCTATAAGCAAGTGGTCAAGATTACACAGGATTACCTGGGTCCGGCCGCGGAACGGTTTGTGACGCGTCAAATCGAGACTCATCTACAGAAACAACCTGAAGACCTGACTAAGAAAGATTTGGTTCAACTTGTAGACTGGCTGAAGATTGCTATTGCGCTTCTAACAGAAGATGGGAAGATGGTAGATGATTTTGCCAATAGCTTGCTGAAGTTGGGTAAACAGCAAGCCTGACAGTAGACTATGCGCGATATAGAGAAAATAATTAAACAATTGCGCGAAAACGCCGAGATCGCTGACCAGGAACGGGCTAAAGCAGACTCCTTATTTTTAAGCATAGGTGATGGAGCAATATCTACGGACCAACAAGGCAAGATTAGCCGAGTGAACCAAGCGGCCTTGACTCTACTAGGCTGCAAGGAATCAGACTTGCTAGGAAAATGGTATCCGCGGGTTTTAATAGCAGAAGATGAAGATGGGAACCCTATACCAACCATGCTACGGCCTATCACACGCGCATTGTTAAGCGGCAAATCCGTGGCCGACCATCTGTTCTTCGTAAAAAAAGATGGAACAAAGTTAGCGGCGGCTGTCAACGTCTCGCCCATCATACTAGATGGCAAACCAATTGGCACAATAGAAGTATTCAGAAATATCGAACACGAATTAGAGGTGGACAGGATGAAAAGTGAATTCATTGCTATAGCCTCCCATCAACTACGCACTCCACTGACCGCTATCAAGCTTGATTCGGAAATGCTTAGGGATGGCTACTTTGGTGATATAACCGACGAACAAAAAGAACATCTTCACATGATCCTCTATTCAATTGCTCGCATGGAAGAACTTATCAGTACATTGCTCAATATTACAAGGATTGAAGCCGGTAGAATAGCCGTAAAACCTCGTCCAGTACAACTCAAAAAATTAGTAGAAAGGATGCTTAAAGAGCTACAGGGTGAGGCCAAAGAAAAGCAAATAGAGGTAAGTTTGAAGTGCTCAGATGATTTGCCTGTCATAAGCACCGACGCATTACTGGTCAAAGAAACCTGTGCTAACCTTATTACTAACGCAATCAAGTATACGCCGCCCAAAGGCACTATAGCTGTAAGTCTTTACCCAGAAGAGGACGATGTAGTCATACGTGTCAGTGACAGCGGGTACGGTATACCAAAATCAGAACAAGAGCGCATTTTTACTAAATTTTATCGCGGCAGCAATGTCCGGCCTATGGAAGCTATAGGTACCGGTTTGGGCTTATATATGATAAAAGGAGTGGTGGATAATCTAGCCGGCAATATCTGGTTTGATAGCCAGGAAAACAAAGGTACGACCTTTTATGTGTCGTTACCCAAGGCTGGACCACCTAAAAAAGCCGGCGTAACAACCATCGAGCCTACGTTGTATTAATATGCAACGGGTTCATAAAGTTTTCATGGGTAATAGAAAGAACAATTTACATATACCACTGGAAACCGTACAATCTATATTATTAGAGCCAAAGTTAGGATACTAGAGTATTGAGAGGGGAGAAAGAAATGGCCAATATCCTGGTAGTAGAAGACAATGAGCGAATAAACCAAGCCTACAAAATCATTCTAGAAAAAGAAGGGCACAAAGTAACGGTAGCTTTTAATGGTGAAGAAGGGCTGGAAAAAGTCGCCAAAACAACACCAGACATCATTCTCCTGGACATAGATATGCCACGCATGAACGGCATTGAGTTCTTGCGTAATTACGATGTCCTAAAGAAACACCAAGAGGTAAAAGTGGTTATACTGAGCAACCTGGATAAAGACAAGCAAGTTGAGGAGGCACTGAGGTTAGGGGCTTATAAATATATCCTAAAAGCCCGCGCTTCGCCTCGTCAGCTCGCAACTCTGGTTAATCACCTTATAAGCAAGAACCTAGACAAAAAGACAGCCTGACACGGTAGGTAATCATCAGATAAGCCGCACCAGTCCCATGAGCGGAATTCAAGCTGACATTATAGAAGGTAGTTTGTGGAAAACTTATCCTCACACTTATGCACAACAAAGCTTAACCGTTATGTGAGATTTTTAACAGTAGCATTTTGGCTCTGCGCTTATGATTAATTACGCAATAGCTAACGTAGGAGGCGCCCAAAATGAAAAGGAAAAAATTAATAACTAACCCCACCAGAGTCACAGATATGAGCTTTGACGATTTATACGACGAAATCTCCGGCGATTGGCGTGCCAAGGCTGAACGCCTGCAAGCACGCCGCTGGCGCAAGCTAAAGCACCAATTGATTTAATATTTCGCCTTTACGGTCAGTCACAAAAGCAGCCCGACAGGGCTGTTTTTTTTTTACGCCACTAACTCTATCTTTCGCAGAATAGTACAGCTTGGGTGAGAAGTGAACAACGTAAAGGAGCCGTACTAAGCGTACGGTGAGTGCGGAGCGCAGGTTCTCGCGCAAGATGTGCTTGTTCTGCGGAAGATTTTTTGGTTATTCCAGTATGATGCCTTGTTCATAATCGCTATCAAGCAAATCATTTAACTTGTCAGTGTGGACAATGTAACGCTGATGAAAGTATTTTATTATCTTGGAGCGTTCTAACTTCTTCAGCTCGATACCGGTTGTTTCACGTGTCAAACCCATAAAATTTGCCAAATCTTGCTGTGTCAATGGTAACTGGATTTGAACCATATGCGGCTTTACGTCTACGCCATAACGCATGCATAGAAAATATAAGGTATGTACTACCTTATCGGCGGCCTTAGACTGCTCCAGGGCGTTAATACGCATCTGAAAATACAGGTTGCGCTGTACCATTGTGTCCGTAAACTCATACAGCAGCTCAGGCTGACTTTTCAGAAAATCTATGAAATCCTTGCGCGGAAATCCATACAGCTCACAGTCAGTAAAGGCCTCATAGAAGTACTGGGTATGATTGAGCCTGCCAAAAACCCAACCAACTGGCAGGACCTCGCCCGTCAGATCAAAAGAAATCGGCTTTTCCTGACCCTGTGATGTCAAATTGTAAGTTTTAACAATACCACTCTTGATGCAGTATGCGTTCGACGGTCGTTCGTCCTCGGTTAAGATTACTTCATCTTTTGCAAATTTCTTAGTCCGATATTTGCTAAGGAATTGGTCTATAGACTGCATGGTCCCATTCATTATTACTTGTCAATCCATTGTAATCATTATGCGAGTTTTTTAACAGTGCTTTCTTATAATCAGTATTGAATATGTGTTCTTATATTATAAAAAATGCCCGTCAAGGATGTGACGGGCATTTAAATAACACCTAAATTCTAGGCTCTGTGCGAGGCACTGTTGGGCGGTACTGAAGTGGCCTTATGACCCTTGTACTTCTCGCGGACTTGGAACAGCAAGTAAAACCCAATAGCGGAACCCAAGAGATTAAAGATAAAGCTTCCGGCGCCCCTGGCGTCTATAAACAGGGTGACTACTGCATATACTAAGTTCAGCAAACTGCCTAGAAAGAGCAAATCCCAACCACGACGCGTCCGTTTTTGCAGCTGGGGGAACGCCATCAGCAAGATAACCGCGTCCACCACCAAAACGGCTAAACCAAGGTAAATTATTGTCTTGTCAGCTGCACTCAACCCCAAGCTCTGACCGGTGTAGTAGGTAGACAAGGTGTTTGCGTAATCGGTTAACCGCTCCGCTACATTTGTAAGTCCCCAAAGCGCCCATGCAGCTAGTAGCTGAAGTACTCCAAAAATAAGCGCAATCCATGGCCATGCTTTAACCAATGATTCTTTTGCTTTCTCTGACAAGGGTGGTAAACCTTTAAATACCTCATTAAGTTTATTTTCCACAGTTTGTAACGCACCCATGGCACGCATCCTCCCATTAAATTATGACTTAAGCATACGTCTAAACATATCTGCTTGACAAGCTTTTTAGCCCCGAGTAACCGAATGTAAGTGAAAAATCCGCTAGACAGCTTTAGATGCGAATTAGCGTATCCTGCGTGGGAAATTTTTAAAAAAGCACTATCTACGACGATGACGTTTGAGTTTGGCTACTTGGATGCGGACACGGGAGCGGTCTATTAGGCTTTGGGCTTTTTCCAGGGAAACCGGGTCTCTGGCTTCGCTCAGGAGCTTCTGGGCGCGTTCATAGGCCTTATGTGATTCTTCCTCATTTATATCCACAGCATGGTCTGCTTCGTCTGCCAGCAAACGCACGGTATTATCTATGAC
>CAZWFS010000020.1:0-2939 GCA_964633325.1 uncultured Candidatus Saccharibacteria bacterium
GAACGACTCTGAAGCCGGTTCTCAGTGCGGGTAGCGATCCGGTTCTGAAGCCGGCCAAGTCGCGCTTGCTCCGCGCTGCCTGAAAACATATGTCTTAGATAACGCCCGCCCCGGCCATCCATGAAATCCTCATTACTAGTAAAGTGAAATTTCTGCAGCAGCTGGGCAAAATGAACGATTTGAAGGGGTCCTTGGACGATACTAAATACACTAAAAGCACCACCTATTAATAACCCCAATGCTCCGCCGGTAACTACTTTCTGGCGGCGACTGAAGCGACCTAAGCCTCGTCTGCTCTTTGGAGCGCTACCTTCATCTAAGGCGTCATTTTCAGTTTTGTCGGGTTTTGTCGGCGAGGCTGACCCGCCAGCACTTTCGGCGGCCTCAAGTTCTTTGCCGGAATGCCCCTTCTTTTGACTGGGAGCGTCGGATTGTTTTTGTGAATCCGCGGCTTCAGTTTCCCCATGCCCCGAATGTCTACTCGGATCGTCGTGCGATCCATCGCTTCTGGTATCTAAGCCTTTTTCTTTATCTTGGTCGTAAACGCGCACGATTTACCCTCGTTTATTCACATTATACACCTGGATACAATCGATTTTGAAGGTCTATTGTTCCTTGGGGCTGGTTGAGTTCACCCTGCTGGACGGCTTGTTCCATTTGTTGGACCTGCTCCGGATTGGTCGTAATAAGGCCGGTTTCGGTTGGACTGGCCGTTACCTGGATGTGGACATGGTTTTGTCCGGCGAAAAACAGTCCTTGGCCGACAGGGAACTGGCTGAGGCGCTTTCTCTCCTCGCTGGTAAGCTTGAAAACATCAGACAAGACATCGACTGCCGACGGTGATTGTTTGAGCAGGATTTGCATACTGGCGTTAGCTACGATAGCTCTGCCCATCCTCGAGCCCATGAAATCCTCGACGTCCTGTGTGATGGTCGTTATACCCAAATTGTACTTACGGGCCCGTTTAGCCAGTGAAAATAGAAAGTTGGCCGAATCCTCGTACTTCATTAGCTGCCAAGCCTCGTCCACGACCAACATACGCCGCTTTTGGTCGCTTTTAGTCCTGTTCCAGATGAAGTTCAATACGATATACATAGCCACTGGCCGCAGTTCGTCCTCAAGATCACGAATGTTAAATACCACCAGCTGATTATTGATGTCTATGTTGCTTTGCTGAGAGAAAATGCCGGCGAAAGTGCCGCTGGTGTATTTTCGCAGTCTCTGAGCCAACTGTGGGCCGGTTCCGCCCATGTGTAGCAACGTGTCATAAAGATCAGCAATAGTCGGTGGCTGCGCGGTATGCGTCAGTGGGTCATTGGTTATACCGGCCTTGGCATAGGTTTCGATCAACGCCGCGTCGAGGTCGGACTCCTCAACGGGTGATAAGGCCGGCATGGCGGCGGCACTGCCGCCCATCATTTGAACCTGGGCGCCGCCCATCATTAAGCGAAGTAAACCGTGGAGCGTAATCAGATTACTCCTAAGTGCGTTATCCGCCTCTTCAGTTTCTACTACTTTTGGCAGGTCAAAGGGATTTATGCGAGTGGCCGAACTCAGACTTAGGCGGACATACGCGCCCCCGACAGCCTCAGCCATTCGCTGGTATTCATTCTCGGGGTCGATTATGAATACCTCGGTGCCGAACATCATGCTCCTGAGCGCTTCAAGTTTCACTGTGAATGATTTACCGGCGCCGGATTTAGCAAAGACGACAGAGTTACCGTTCTCCAGGGAAAAGCGGTCAAATATAACCAGACCGGAATTATGCATGTTAATACCGTATAAAATGCCGTTCTCCTGAGTAAGATCAGCCGAAGTAAAAGGAAAGGTCGTGCTTAAAGCGCCGGTGTTGAAGTTGCGGCGTATTTGTAACTGATCAGTAAACTGGGGCGTGGTACTGTTAAGCCCCTGCTCTTGCTGTGAAGTAGCTGGTTTGGAGTAGACCAACTGCTGACCCAACATTGACTCCACTTTATGGGAGACGAATTCCAGTTCGTCCATACTGTTGCCGTAAAGCGTGAAGTAGAAACCGAAACGGAAAAAGCGCTCTTCGCCAACCTGTAACTTGTCTCGCATTTCCTCGGCGTCCAATATGGCAGCTTGCTTGCCTGGGTCGCGTACGCGTCCCTTTTCGGAGTCGATCTGGAGTCCTGCCTCCAGCTGGCTTACCTTCTTGCGCAAGTTTTCCAGTACCACCTGGCTCTCTACAGGGTAAATGAACATCGACATATCCATGATTTCGTCCAAATTAACCATGCTCGACAGCCATCCGGTATAGACCTGCCTGGGATAACCATAGACGTAATAGGTACGGGCGAACCGCGTACCAATCTGGAAGTGGGTGCCAAGAAATTCGATCGACGCCGGCGCGATAAAGTCCCTTAGTGCCGTGATTCCCTTCTGAAAGGCGGCCTGTACTTCCTGCTGTTCACGGGCGCGTTGCGCCTGGGCAATAGCCACCGGATCGATTTGTTGCTTCTTAGCCACGCAAACCTCCGGATGAGGCTTTAGTAAACAGTTGTTTGGCTAAAGCTGTTGACTGTTGGCTGTTGACTGTCAGCTGTCTACTTTTCATTGCGGGAGCTCCCTCTCTAGGTTGGGTTGAGGCGCGGAACCGGCTCCTTTAGTAACCACCGGCACGGTCAGGTCGTTAAAATTTTTTAACTGTTGCCGGGTCGCCGTATCTGGATTGTATGTGTCGTAATAGAGTTCAATAAGTTCCTGTGTGTCCAATGGCAATCCCTGTACCCCGCATTGCTGCAGAGCGCCCAAGACTGCCTGAACACGGTTACGTAGCTCGTCTTTGGCTGCGGCCAGAACCTGCTCATTAATAGTGACATGTTGTTCTTTGGAGTTGAGTAAGCTTGCCAAACCCGTAAAGAAATTCTTACTTTGGGTTATGGCTTTCTGGACACTTACGACCGGATAATAGGGTATGA